>NZ_JBFAYO010000051.1:0-31964 GCF_040681325.1 Nocardia sp. NPDC051787 | reverse complement strand
GCCACCATCCGCATCGCTGCCATCAACCAATGGCTCCGACACGGGTGAGAGCGGGCAACTGCCCACCCTCACCCACTTTCAAAACAGTGGCTAGGTGTGTGGCGCGGAGTTCGGCCATGAATCGCTCCCAGAGCACGGGGCCACCAGTGGCCAGCAGTTCGGCTCGCACTGTCAGTTCCGGCGCGGTGTCCAGCCAGCGTGCGCCCCACGCGCCCAGCTGAGCCATGACCGGGACGAGTTGGATCGCCGCTTCGGTGAGGTGGTATTCGACCTTCTGGCGGTGGCTCGGGTCGTCGTCGCGGGTGAGCAGACCCGCGTCGACGAGTTTCGCGAGGCGGCCGGCCAGGATGTTCGACGCGATGCCCTCGATGGACGCGGCGAGCAGTTCACGAAAGTGGGTCTTGCCGCCGAACATGATGTCGCGCAGGACGATCAGGCTCCACCGGTCCCCGAGTAGCTCGATCGTCATATTGATCGGACAGCCAGACTTGCCTGGGGCGACGGGCAGCTTGTCGCGAGCAACTGGTTGCGCCATGGGATCAGTCTAGGTATGTTCGCAACCGATTGCATATTGCAACCAGAAGGGTGTTCCGATGACACAGTTGGTCCGCGTTCAGAACTTCGCCGTGTCCAGCGATGGATACGGGGCAGGGGAGGGGCAAAGCCTCGATCATCCGTTCGGCCACGCCGATCCGGGAGCGCTCATGTTCTGGGCGGGCGCCACCGCTCACTGGCCCACCCGGACCGACCCCGGGGGAACCTATGGCCTCGACGATTACTTCACTCGCGACTTCACGAACAACATCGGCGCCGAGATCATGGGGCGCAATAAATTCGGCCCGCAGCGCGGGCCGTGGGAGAACTACGACTGGCAAGGATGGTGGGGAGACGAACCCCCATTCCACACGCCCGTGTTCGTCCTCACCCACCACGTGCGGCCCTCGATCACCCTGGCGGACACCATGTTCCATTTCCTCGATGCGTCTCCGAAGGACGCGCTGGCGCAGGCGTTCGACGCCGCCGAGGGCAAGGACGTGCGAATCGGCGGCGGTGTCGCCACGGTCCGGGAGTTTCTCGACGCCGACCTGATCGACACCATGCATGTCGCCGTTGCCCCGGTCGAACTCGGTGGCGGCGAGAGATTGTGGACGAGCCCTGACGAACTCGTCGACCGTTTCCATCTGGAGCGTATCCCGAGCCCGAGCGGGGTGGTGCATCACATCTTCTGGCGACGGTAAGGAGCCGCTCCTTCAGCGACGCCGGGGTACCGACCTCGTAAGGGTCGCTGGTATCCGTGATCAGTCGTCGATGACAGCGTCTTCCAGACTGAGGTCGTAGTCGTCGAATTCGGGGTCGTAGGAGTCAGGTGCAGGTAGATCGCTGGCGATGGCGCCGGACTGCCGGGCGGCTGCGGCGTGGGCGATCCGGTCGTCCTTTGATCCGGCCAGCGCGCGCCACGGCGCGATCAGCTGGTCCAGGTGCGCGGTGAGTGTGGCGTCGGGGGAGTGTTCGTCGAGGGCGGTGACGGCCATGGCGTCTCGACCGATCATTTGAGCTGCCGCGAATGCGTGCAGGTCCGCGGGGCGACCGTGGTCAGGGGAGTCCAGGCAGGCCTGGAAATAGAGGGTGGCCAGCTCGATGGTGTCTCGCCATTGCCGATACCGCCCCTGCTGCTGTGCATGATCGCGTACGGCCGCCCAGGCGCGATTGCGCTGCTCGGTATCCACCGGCATGAGCATCGCGGCACGGAAAAATCACGTCTCGAACGGGATCGAGTTGATCTCGGTGTTCAGGTGGAGCACCTGCTCCCAGCCGGTGCCGAACTGATCGAGTAAGTGGGCGTCGGTGATCTCGAGCCGCGCAAGATAATCGACGCGAGCCTCCTTGGCACCAGGGGCGGACGCGTTCGGCAGCACCGACCCGCGCCCCGAGCGCCACGAGAACACATCCTCGACGATGTACGCATCCCCTGGGACCTCTGCTGTTCTGCTGAGCGCGCAACCGAAGGTGAGTTGAGTGCCGGTGGCCACCGCTGGCCCCCAGGCGAACCCGTTCACTTGGAGCAGCTCTGCCGCGCTGCGAGCCAGCTCGGTCAATCGCTGTGCCGGAGAACCAGCAGTCGGATTCAATGACATGGATGGAGGCTAACCAAAGTCCGAGATTGCGCGGGAAGCGTGCTCACCTTCCGTGCGGACGCGGGGGGCGTGAGAGACGATGATGACCGGACTGTGGTGGCCGCCGCCCGCGGTATTGCGCTGGGCTGCCGCGCTCGCGGCTGTGGCGGCCAGTGGATGCGCGACCCTGCTCGATGAGCCCGCCCCGCCGCCTTCGGCGGACGAGATCGCCGTCGCCGCAGCGGAATTGACTGATTTGCCGTCTTCCGAGGCAACCGAGCAGCAGGTGGCATCGGTCGTCGAGCAGATCGCGGCCGCTGCCTCAGCGATCGAACCGGCGCTGCGGTGGAGCCGGAGCGAGGACCGCGCGCTGGGGCCGTGCTATGGGCCGTACGCGCACACCGGCGGCAGGCGCGTCGTCCTGCCACGCTACCGAACCGACGGTTCGCTGCCCGAGGCGGCGTGGCCCGGATTTCAGGACACGGCCCGCGCGCTGGCCACGTCCGTCGGCGCGACGGACATGCTTCCCGGCAGTAGCACGTCGCCGGACCGGCACGTCACCTTCGAGGGCGGAGATGGTGCGGCGTGGGACAGCAACACCGAGCTGTCGGTTTTCGCTGATGCCCGGTCGATGACGATCACCGCGACCGTGGGCTGCCGACTGCCGGCAGGCCAGCGGACAACTGGGTAAGCCCGCGCTGACACGGCGACCGACACGAAGTCGGACCGCTTTGCCCTCGAAGAGTTCAACCGAGCCGCACTGCCCGCGTACGGACGAAAAAGCCGCCGCGAGTTCCCAGCCGGAGCTGGGAGGAGTTCCCCAGCGCAACACCAATTCTGCGCGACTGTATCGGCCAACGTTCATGCCGTAGAGCGTGCACGCTGCATCGACGATGCCGACTTGTGCGTCGTGGCGGAACGTTCGCTCGGCAGCCGGACTATGGGTTGGCCGGAGCGGACAATGCCCGACGGGCGCTGCGCCGCTTGGTGACATACGGCAGTACGAACATGTACAAACCGGAAATCAGCAGGAAAGCGAGCGGGAGCAGCGGTAGGTAGGACACCCAGACGACAGGCTCCTCCTGTGCCAAGGCGACGAAAGTGGCGAGGATGGTCGAAACAAAGACAATGGCCGACCAACGATGCAGCTGCCGGACCCACTGCGCAGACGGACGACCCTGAGCCTCCACCACCTGCCGGGGCGGGATGTCTGCGGCTGGTCGGCTGCGCCGCTTGGTGGCATACGGCGCCACGAATAGGTAGAGACCTGAGAACAGGAGCAAGGCGAGTGGGGCCAGCGGTACGTAGGCCACCCAGACCGGACCCT
Source organism: Nocardia sp. NPDC051787 (assembly GCF_040681325.1). Lineage (NCBI taxonomy): Bacteria > Bacillati > Actinomycetota > Actinomycetes > Mycobacteriales > Nocardiaceae > Nocardia > Nocardia sp. NPDC051787. The sequence goes on along the minus strand of NZ_JBFAYO010000051.1, from coordinate 28,523 downwards.
GCAGCGCCAAGGCCACGACAGTGCCGATGACGGTCACCGTGAAAATAATGGCCAGCCACCGGTGTGTCTGCCGAACCCACTTGTTCCAGTTCATTGCGTCCTCCTCTGCATACGAGTAACCCGCGTCCCGGCGACCTGCCGGGCAAATGTCGATGGCGAAGACGTTAGCTACGGCTCGGTGACCAGCGCTTCTCGATTCCTGATCGTTCTGGTCACCCCGCTCCGACCCGGGCGGCACGCGGAACACGGTGGTGGGATTCGCCACAGCGGCATCACGACATCCGACGGCGAAAGCGGGTATGCGCCTTGGGAGCAAGTCGACCGAGGGAGGATGTCGTGTCTGTTTCGGCCTCGCGCCTGCAGTATTGCGCCCACCGGCGCTGTCGCGGTGGTTATTCCGACGCCTGAGCAATATCCGGAGTCAGCGGTTCATTCGGAGTGGACGGGCGGGTAGGCGCGGTGCGCTGTCCTTACATCGAAAGCGAAGCAGCGCATTGCGCTTGGGTGGAAGACGAAAAGGAGTCGATCCTTGGAGGAAGTGTTACGGCCGCTCATCGTGGTCTTCGGTACGGTGGCGATCACTGTCACAGTAGGTCTGGCGATGGATCGAATGCTGCGATACAGCGCACGGAGGCGACCGGGTAGTCATCTGCCTACGCTGCTGCGTCGCGTGCAGTTGCCCGTGCAGGTATTGCTCGGCTCGGTGGCGTTGCATGCCACTTATCCCTTGGCGCAGCTCGATTTGCCCCAGGACAATATGATCCGAACCATCTTGGCCGCGGCGGCCATCATCGCGGCGGCTTGGCTGGTGATCCGCGCCGCCGACGCCGTCGCGGAGAGCATGTTGCGCTCCTACGCCGGGCGTACTCGGGAAGTCTCGCGGGTACGGCAGTTGCGCACCCAGCTGGGGCTGGTGCGCCGCATCGTGACATCGGTATTGGTCGTCACGACCGCTGCCGTGGCGATCCTGCTGCTGTTTCCGAGTCTGCGGACGCTGGGTACGTCACTATTGGCTTCGGCCGGCGTGATCGGGATCATCGCCGGTGTCGCCGCGCAGTCGACGTTGAGCAATCTCATCGCCGGTTTGCAGATCGCTTTCGGTGACTCGGTCAAGATCGGGGATACCGTTGTCGTGGAGGGGGAGTGGGGCATAGTCGAGGAGATCACCCTCGCGTTTCTCACCGTGCGGATCTGGGACGACCGCAGGCTGACGATGCCGGTCTCCTACTTCAACAGCAAACCGTATGAGAACTGGTCGCGGGGCGGCCCGCAGATCACCGGCACGGTGTTCTTGTACTTGGACCACAGCACGCCGGTACCGCTGCTGCGCGAGCATTTACACGAGTATCTCCGCGAACGCAGGGATTGGGACGGTCGTAGCTGGGACCTGGTGGTCACGGACAGCACCCCGACGAATATCGTGCTGCGCGCGACGATGTCGGCGGCCAACGCCGACGACGCCTGGGATCTGCGCTGCGCGGTCCGGGAGGAACTGCTCGGCTGGCTCGGCAGCCATCACCCGCACGCACTGCCGAAGATCCCGACCGCGATCACCAACTCTGCCACCGGCGACGGCCAGATGGCATCGACGGCCGATCGTTCCAGCGGCGAGGGTAACGGTTTCGGCGATTGACCTCGGCCGTCCGGCGCTGCCGCGGATTCTGATCGCCGCAAAATAGCTACTCGATTGCGGGCGGTCCGGGGTCGACCGCTTCAGTGGCGGCAATATTCATGATACCGTACGTCACATATACATACTTCATGTGATGGAGGTCTCTGGTGCCCGACATCGCCCGAGAAGGGCTTATGTGGTTCGCCGCCCCGGGTACCGAGGGGGGTGGAGCGGCGCTGGGCCAGGTGGCGGTCATGACCGGCGCCGCGGGCGTCGTCGCGCTCCTACTGCTGTGGGTCGGGTATCTGCACCGGACCCGCCGAATCAGGTGGCTGCAGCGGCTCGCCGACCGTATCGGGCTACTGTTCAACCGGCCCGGTTGGGTCGCGCTCCCACTCGCGATGTTCCTCGCGACGATCCTGACCGCGCTGTTGGGCTTCATCTGGGATGTCAGTTTGCACGTGGGCAACGGCCGCGATGACGGGCCGCTGGCCAATCCGGCGCACTACTTCATCCTGGCGGGATTGTTTTTCCTGTTCACCGCCGGGATGTCGGCGATCGTGCTCCCGTTGGACGAGAAGCCCGGCGTCGCGGCGGTGCGCATCACCCGCACCTGGTATGCGCCGGTCGGGGGCATCCTCCTTGCCGGTGCCGGCCTCTACGCGCTGATCGGTTTCCCCCTCGACGACATCTGGCATCGGCTGTTCGGGCAGGACGTCACGCTCTGGGGGCCGACGCATCTGATGCTCATCGGCGGCGCCGGCTTATCGCTGGTCGGTGTGCTGCTGCTGGAGTTCGAGGGCAGGCACAGCAGGCCCGATCCCGACCGCGCCGATGGGCGACTGATGTGGCTGCTGCGGTCCTTTGCCTTCGGCGGTCTGCTCATCGGCCTGTCGGTGTTCCAAGTCGAATTCGACTTCGGAGTGCAGCAGTTCCGGCTCGTGCTGCAGCCGATGCTCATCGCGGCCGCGGCCACCGTCACCCTCGTCGCCGCCCGCGCGACCCTCGGGCCGCTCAGCACCCTGGTCGTGGTGGTGTTCGCCGCCTTTGTCCGTGCCGTGGTAGCCGTGCTGGTCGGCGGGCCGGTCATCGACGCGCCCCGCAATGTCTTCCCGCTGTATCTCGGCGCAGCCGTCGTGGTGGAACTGCTGGCGCTGCTGCCGCTCGCCCGGCGGCCGATCTGGTGGGGTGCGGTCTGCGGGCTCGGGATCGCGACGGTGGGGCTGTGGCTGGAATCCCTCTGGATCCGTGCGATGTTCGTGAACGAGTGGCCCAGGGCGATGTGGCCGGAACTTTTGGCGATGGCGGTGCCCACCGGCATCGCGGGCGGTGTCGTCGGCGCGCTGCTGGGCATGGTGCTGCGGGGCGAAGCGCTGCCCCGCCCACCGCTGCGACGCGGCCTGATGATCGCGGCGGTCGTGACCGTGGCGGCCGCGACCGCCAACGGGCTGCTCATCGAGGTACCGGAACGGGCCGACGCCATAGTGACACTGCGCGACGCCGAATCGGACACGGACGGAAGAATGGTGCTCGCCGACATCCGTCTTACGCCTGCTGATCTCGCCGGCTCCGATCCCGAATGGGTTCAGATCCTGGCCTGGCAAGGCGGGATCGGCGGTGACAGTCCCGGCCGCGGTCTGGTCGTCGACCAGCTCCAGCGGGTGGGCGCCGGACACTATGTGTCGACCAAACCTGTTCCGGCGCATGGGACATGGAAGACGGTCCTGCGAATGCAAGATGGTCGTGTACTGACCGCGGCGCCGATTTTCATGGCCGCCGATCCGGGGCTCGGCGTCGAAGAGGTCCCCGCGCTCGCCTCCTTCACCCGGCCGTTCATCGCCGAGATCACCGTGCTCCAGCGGGAGCGATCGTTCGACCACCCGTCGTGGTTGTTCGCTGCGGCATCGCTGGTCGTGCTGGTGTGCAGCCTCGTCCTCGTCGGAGCGCTGTCCTGGGGTGCGGCGCGGATCAACGACCGGTATCCGCACGCAAGCCCGACACCGGCGCCGGAAGAACCGGCGGTTTCGCGATGACCCAGGGCTACGACGGCGTGGACCTGCTGGCCGGTCATTCGATCCTGCTGGCGATACCCGCGTTCGTGCCGGCGTTGCTCGTGGTCGCCGTCGTAGTGTTCGTCGCCCTGCGAGACCGTCGTGCGGAGGATCGCGATCGGAGGGCGGATTCGCCGTCCGAACCCGGCGTGAACGAGGAGGACTGATGTCATCCGTGCGGCGTTGGGGCGCGCTCGTACTTCTCGGTGGACTGCTCGCGACCGGCTGCGCTTCGTCGGATCCCGCGCCCGCCACATCGACGACCGCAGTAGCAGGGGCCTCGGACAGTCTCGTCATCACGGTGCGGATCGCCGCAGGCGTGGTGAGCCCGGCCGACGTACGCCTGGAGGCCCGCGTGGGGCAACCGATCGAGATCGTGGTCGACAGCGATACCGACGACGAACTGCACGTCCATGCCACGCCCGACCGCACCTTCCCGATCATCCCGGGCGCCGGCCAGCGCTTCCGCTTCACTGTTGACGTGCCGGGACGCGTGGAGATCGAACTGCACCACGCCCGGCGGACGGTGGCGACGCTGCTCGTGCGCGGATGACCGTTCTGGCCCACGGCCTCGGCGGTGCCACCGACCTGCCCATTCCGTTGTCGTACGCGCTCGTCGGGGGCGCCTGGGCGTTGACGTTCTCCTTCGCGGTGCTGGTGGTGGCCTGGCGCGAACCCCGGTTGGCTCCACGATCACCCGGAGTCGCGCTGCCCTCGGCCGTTGGCGCGGTCGTGGACTCCAGGGCGGTTCGGATCGTGATTTCGGCCGTGAGCGTGGGCGCTACGGCCGCCGTTCTCGTGATAGGTGGACTCGGAACCTCCGAAGGCAATCCCGTGCCAGGCGTTGTCTACGTATTCCTGTGGGTCGGTGTCATGGTCGCTTCGCTCGTCGCCGGATCCGTTTGGAAGGTCCTGTCCCCGGCGCGTGCGGTGCATCGCGCCATCTGCGTGGTGTGGCGCCGTCAGCCCAGCCGCGGGCTGATCCGCTATCCCGGTACTTGGGGCCAGTGGCCCGCGGTGCTGGGCCTGTTCTCCTTTGCGTGGCTCGAACTGGCCTATCCTGAGCCGGGTTCGGTTACGGCGGTCACCACGTGGCTGGCGGGATATCTCGTCGTGACGACAATGGGGCTGATCGTGTGTGGCACCGCTTGGGCCGAGCACGCCGACCCGCTCGAGGTGTACAGCAGCCTGGTGGGCAAGCTGAGCCCGTTCGGCCGCCGCGATACCGGTGAACTCGTCCTGCGCTCGCCGCTGGACAACCTGGCGGGCACTCCGGCGCGGATCGGTGGGGTGGCCGTGGCCGCCACCCTGCTCGGCTCGACGGCGTTCGACAGCTTCACCACATTTCCTTCGTGGCGCGGTTTGCTGGCCGGCGCCGGAAGCGCTGGATCCGAAGTCCTGCCGACCGTACTGAACACCGTGGGTCTGGTCGGCTTCATCGCTGTCGTCGGCGCTGTGTTCACGATTGCCGCCAAGGCGACCGGCGGCCTGGACGAAACGCAGCGGAGACTGCTTCCGGCTCGCCTCACGCATAGCCTGACCCCGATCGTCGCGGGCTACCTGGTGGCCCACTACCTCACGTTCCTCGTGGAGAAGGGGCAGGCGACGGTGATCTTGTTCGCGGATCCGTTCGAACGAGGCTGGGATCTCGCGGGGCTGTCCGGGCGCGACGTCGCCTACGTACTGTCCACCCACCCCGCGGCCCTGGGGACGATCAAGGTGCTGGCCGTGGTGACGGGCCACGTCCTCGGGGTCGCCGCCGCCCACGATCGCTGCCTTCGGCTGCTGCCGCGGGCACATCGGCTCACCGGTCAGCTGGCTCTGATGCTGACCATGGTCGGTTTCACCTTCACCGGTCTCTACCTGCTGTTCGAGTCCTGACGGAGTCCGTCGAATCGGATATGCGGGGGGTAGCAGTCCCGGCGGGCTCCCGGGCGCGGGCACTCCGCACCGGCGTGATGGATGAACGGCGGCCGCGAGTGCAGCCCGCGAGCCGATGGGCGAGGTAGTCACGTACATGGATAAGTGACTGCCTGTTATCGCAGTTCTTTGTGCGGTTACGCAGCGGTTCCCATGCTGCCCTATTCAGCTTCTCGGCATCGCCTCGCTGAATCCACGCTGCGAGTGCTCTGGTTATCCTCCTGTTCAGGGGCGTAAACAGACGGCATCCCAGTCGGTTGCTGCATGGCGACCCAGGAGGTGAGAGTAAATCCCGGAAAGTTCGGACAACGTGTTGGAAAGCTATATGTTAATGGATATTCTTATCCTTTGAAGGTGCGGAACGGGTGCTGCCGGTCTCATCGCATCGTCACGGTGGTGCTCGAGCTCAATGAGGAGTAGCGAAGACATGGATGGATTCAGCAGGCGCGACGCGTTGAAGACCGGTGGGGTAGTGGGTGCACTCGGTGCGCTGGCCATGGTGACGCCCGCACGGGCGCAGCCGTGGACGTGGTCACCGCAGGGTTCGGTGGCGGGTAGCGGGTCCGGGGTCGATCCGATGGGGGTGTGGGACCCCGAGGCTGACGAGCTGGTCGCCGCAGTGCTCGACAGGGGCGAGGTGCCGAGGATCAATGAGCTGTTGCGGACCTGGACCAGGAACGGTCAGCCCTTGCCTGCGGGTCTGCCGCCGGATTTGCGGGACTTCATGGAGTACGCGCGTCGGCTGCCGCCCTGGGCCGACCGCGGCAAGCTGGCCACCGCGGTCGAGTTCAACAAGAAGCGGGGTCTCTATCTCGGTGTGTTGTACGGGCTGGCCAGCGGCATGATGAGCACGGTCATTCCCAAAGAGGCGCGCGCGGTCTACTACTCCAAGGGTGGTCATGATCTCAAGGACCGCATCTCGAAGACCGCGAAACTCGGCTACGACATCGGGACCGCGAATGCCTATGCACCCGACGGTGAGATGGTCGTAACCTGCGTCAAAACCCGGCTGGTGCATGCCGCGGTGCGTCATCTGCTGCCGCGGTCCCCGTACTGGGTGCACGCCGCCGATGAGGACATTCCGATCAGCCAGAACGACATGATGGTCACCTGGCACAGCCTGCCCACGACCGTCATGAAGCACCTGACCGCGTGGAAGGTGCCGATTCCCGCCGCCGAGTCCGAGGCCTTCCTGCACTCCTGGCAGCTATGCGCGCACATGCTCGGCATCCGCGACGAGTACATTCCCGCGTCGTGGGCGGAGGCCGATGCCCAGGCCGCGCAGGTCCTCGACCCGGTGCTGGCTGCGACCCCGGAGGGCGCCAAGCTGGCCGACAGGCTCCTGCGCCTGGGTGCCAACCTCGACCTCGCCATCCTCAGCAAGCCGGTCCTCGGCGCGTTCACCCGCTTCCTGCTCGGTGACAAGATCGCCGATGGCCTGGCCATCCCCAGGGAACCGGTCTGGGACCCGCTGCTGCGGGCGAGTTGGGGGCCATTCGTCGCCGTCCGCGAAGGCCTGCTCCCCGTTGTCCCGCTTGCGCCGGATGCCTACTGGCTCTTCGACGAATTCCTCCGTCAGGCAGCCCTGATCTACTTGGCCGAACTACGGATGCCGATCAGTATCGAAATCCCAGAGATGAACCGAGACATGAACCGACCGCCGCGCTGATCCGGGGCTCGGCATCGGTGATGTGCCCGGTCACGACATCGTCTACCGGAAGAAGCACATCGAGGTGCACCGGCCGCCCGGCCATCGGCTCGGGCACCGGTGCACCCTTGGGTGGTGATCTGCTCCACCTTGGGGGACGGACCCCAGCACTCGGGGACCTGATGCCGGCGGCATATCTGGCGGACAGTTGAACAAGTCACCGCCAGCAGACCGGAGCCCTCATGTCGATCTCGAGCACAATCGCCACCCCGGCAGCGCGTCTTGCCACGGTCTCGACCGAAGACGGTGTGGCACTTGCGATTCGCGAATACGGCCCACGAGACGCCGAGCTCACCGTCGTGCTCTTGCACGGGCATTGCCTGCGCACCGAGTCCTGGGCCTACGTCCGCGACGCGCTGCTGCGCCACTACACCGGTGCCCGGATCGTCTGCTACGACCACCGCGGCCACGGCGACTCCGCCGCGGCGTCCCGGCGGACCTACAACCTCGAGCAGCTCGGCCACGACCTGCGCGGCGTTCTCGACGCTGTCGCCCCCAACGGGCCCGTTGTCCTCGTCGGCCACTCGATGGGCGGCATGACCGCACTGACCTACGCCAGCCAGAACCCGCACGAGATCGGCACGCGCATCGTCGGCGTCGCACTCATCGCGACCGCCGCGAGCGGGCTGGCCGACGCCGGCTTCGGCCGCCTCCTGCGCAACCCGGCCGTTTCCGTATTCCAGGCTGCCGTGCGGCGCGCGCCCAGCGCGATGCACCGCGCGAAGCTGATGGCCTGCAAGCTCCTCGCCCCCATCGTCCGTACCGCCGAATTCGGCGATCGCAAGGTCAGCCCCCGGGTGCTCACCCTTGCCAACGCGATGCGCAACCAGACGCCGATCGTGACGATGGCGAGCTTCTTGAGCGATTTCATGGCTTACGACCGAACCGACGCGCTTGCGGTTCTCTCGAAGATCCCGACATTGGTGCTGTGCGGCTCCGCCGACCTGATGACGCCGCCGTCGCATTCCGTCGCGATGGCCGCCGCCGTCGAATACTCGGACTTGGTGCTCGTCGACGGCGCCGGTCACTCGGTGATTCTCGAGCAGCCACGACAGGTGGCCGAGGCCATCGCGCGCCTGATGACGCGAGCGGGCGGTATCGGCCAGGTCGAGGACGCCCACCTCACCCTCGTCGCGTAAGGGTCCGCCGGGCGGCGACGCTGCTGGATCGGTGTCCCGCGGTCTCAGTGGCGTGCCATGGATCCCAGCGGGCGCAGCGACCAGGGCACCGCCTCGATCGGCACCGCCGCGGCAGATCGGTCCATCCGGCTCGTCTTGGATCCGGTGGTGAATTCGGGATCGGTCCCCATGATGACGCGGCCCTCGTCGTTGACCAGGAGCACCCGCTGACCGGATGCCCGGAATCGCGGCAGCAAGACCTCTTCGATCGCGGCGACCGGCACATCGGCACCGGCGATTCCGAGGAAGGTTCCCGAGGTGATCGTGACCGGCACCGCGAAGGTGCAAACGTACTGATCGCTGCACGCGTAATCGAGGTTCGGCCCGTACACCCATCGCTTACCGTGGTCACGCGGGATCGCGAACCAATCCATTCCGGTGTAGTCGTAGAAGTATTCGCTCTGGGGATTCAATTCCAGCGTCAGGCGTTGCGGTCCGCGCTGTACGTCCAGAGACCACCATTCCAGGTAGAGGGGGCGATCCACGAGAACGCCGTCGGCCAGCACCACGCCGGCGCCGTGGAACAGCTTTCCGCGCCGCTCGAGCTCGCCGAGAATGGTCTCGCGCAGCGGTGCGAGGTCGGTCGACCGCGGCTTCTCGATCAGACCGTTCCACAGGGTCGTCAGCGCGGTCCCGATGGTCTCCAGCGACAGGTAGACCTCGTCGGCCAGTTTCGTGACAGCATGAGCGAGCGACTCGACGGTCACCGAGGCCGGCAAGTTATCGGTGTCCCTCATCATCACTGAGCTCCAAGCGTAGGGCGACGAGGCGGCGGATCCGTGATTCGGTATGTGATTCTGCCAGTTCTCTCGCCCGGGCATCGTCTTCTCGTTCGATCGCGTCCACCAGGTCGCGATGCGCGGTCGCCTCCGCTGCCGGGTCCATTTTCAGCCGCGGCAGCCAGAGCAAGGCGGATAGCTCCGCCTGCAGGCCGACCTGGGCGCGGGTCAGCCGGGTGGACTGCGCACACACCGCCATCTCGATATGAAAGCGGCTGTCCGCCCGGCGCGCCGAGACGGGTTCTGTGCTGCCCTTCAGCCGCTCGGCCAGGGCGCGGAGCCGGGCTATATCGGCCCGCAACCCGCGGCGCGCGGCGAGCACGGCAGCCGCTCCGGTGACGGCGAAGTGCTCGTCCCCCAGATCGCGCAGCTCCTGGATGCTCATCTGCTGCAACCGCGCCAGCGAGGTGGTCTCGAGGATCTCCGCCGAACCGTGGATGAAGCTGCCACCCCCGCGCCCGCGCTTGGTGTAGACGATTCCCTGCTGCCGGAGTACGGCCAGCGCCTCCCGCAGGGTCATCGTCGACACACCCAACTGGTTGGCGAGATCGGTCTCGCTCGGCAACTGCTGCCCGTCGGCCATCACGCCGAGGCTGATCGCGGCGGACAGCCGCTGCACCACGGCCTCGGTTTTCGGACCGCCACCCTGGATGGGTGACAGCACGGCGCCGAGTGCGCTCAATCCGGCGCTCTCCTGGTTGGACAACGCGACTCCTCGGGTGGCGGGGACCTGACGCAATTCTAGTCGATGAACACTTGAAATATGAACTATAAAGTTAGAGATATAAGCAGTCTGGCCTGCGCTGACCAGGCGGTGCGGAACGCTCGAAGGCGAGGCGGGCGTCGAGCGGGCCGTGGACTTAACACGATGCTTACCGCAGAACCATTGAACTATGAAATCTAATGTCTTATGTTAGGAAATTGTGTGATCTGCCCCATCCGGGCACCTGACGCGCCAGCGTCACGATCGAAGCAGGAATTTCCCCATGTCCGAGAACGCGACGAGTCCGAGCGAACAGCGGTGGTGCATCCGTGGTCGGGCCGAGTTTCCGGCCGAGCCGGCTGTGCACAGCCGAGTGCGGCCGGTTGCCACTGGTCGGCAAATGTACGAGGTGCGTCTACGTCGACGGGATGTCGACGATGGATGACCTGCGCCGAACGGAGGTCGACGGACTGCGTGTGACCTGGGGCTTGCTTCAGCACCATCTGATCGCCATAGTCGCCGTGCACAACGAACACGACACTTCGCCAGTGGTGTCCTTCAGCCCCGGCAACTACCCGGACCTCGCGGCAGCGCGCGAACTCCATCCGGAACTGACGAGGTTGTGGGACGCGGTCCGCCGCGAATTCTGGACGAGGCTCATCCCGCCGCAGACTCAGGTGGCCAGACGGCGGGCATGGGCATAACCACGCAGCTGGTCGATGCCTTCAGCCCGCATTCGACCAAGGAAATCGGCCGCCACCCCGAGTGCCAACGCGATGACCGCGAGGGCCCGGCCCGAATGCCCGAGGGTCCTTCAGGGGACCCGCATCAGCTGCCCGGATAGGGCGAACAGACGGCGAGCGAGCTTCACGACGGGGATGCCCAGCGGAAGTAGGATGACCGTCACGCACAGCAGCGCACCGACGAGCCATAGCACGGCCGCCAGGATCCCCAGCACCGTGCCGAGCACGGCCGTGAGGATCCCCAGCACCACGCCGAGCAGGCCCTTTAATAGTCGCATGATGACCTCCTCGCTCCCAGTCTGCTCTCTTTCGGGCCGGTACGCACTTGGCGTGGAGCGACCTCGACCAGCACGTCTGCACGCCGCCGGACCTCCTGTGCTGATCCGCGAGCAGCCCAACGGTGCGCAGCCACGCCCGGCGTTCGCGGGGCATTTCCCGGCACTCTGATATCCGTGGCCGCCGCGGCGGGATCGGCCGGTACGGTGCCTAGCATGAGCAAGGCGATGGTGGAGCTGTCGCACCCGATCTCGGATGGCATGCTCACCTATCCGGACCTGCCTGGACCGCGGGTCACCACAGCGTTTCCGCGCGAGCAGTCGCCGCTGATCGACATGAACTACGACATCGCGCGCGTGGATATGGTCGGCAACACCGGGACCTACATCGACGCGCCCTCGCACTTCCACGCCGGCGGCGCCGACATCGCCGAGCTGCCGCTGGAACGGCTGTTGAACGTGCCGATCGTGATGATCCGCGTGTCGGGGATCCGGGCGGTGGGGCCGGATGTGCTCGGCGACCCGGCATGGCTGTGGGGCAAGGCGGTGCTCGTGCACACCGGATGGTCGGCACGGTGGGGTTCGTCCGCGTACTGGGGCCCCGGGCATCCGTTCCTGGTCGGCGAGGTCGCGGACGCGCTGGTCGCCGCCAATGTGGCGGTTGTCGGCATCGACTCGCTCGACATCGACGACACGTCCCTGCCGACGCGGCCGTGCCATCACACGCTGCTCGGTGCGGGAATCCCGATCATCGAGCAGCTGACGAATCTGGACGCGGTCCCCGACACCGGTGCCAGGCTGGTCGCACTGCCTGCGCCAGTGCGCGGGATGGGATCGTTCCCGCTGCGCGCGGTCGCCTGGACCGATCACGGCGCCGGCAGCTGATCAGCCGGTGATCTCCCGCATACCCGGGCCATCAAGGCATGACGGGCGTGGCGGCTGGAACCCGGTATGCTCCCGCCGCATTGATGTGTCTTTCCGAGTGCCAAGAGATTTGGCCGTCGAAGACGCCTGAACGAGCGTTCGCGGTGTGGCGCGGTCGGTGCTGATGGTCGGGCGCGGAAGCAGTGAGGTGTGTGATGCGGGACAGTCGGTGGCGGCGGACGGTCGCGGCGGTCGTGTGCGGAGCCGGGCTGTTGGCGGGGTCGTCGGTGAGCGCGGTGGCGGAACCGAGTGGTGACGTGGGCGTTGTGTGGTTGTGCAGGCCGGATCGGGCGGATGATCCGTGCCGGGGGAGCTCGGCAACAACGGTGCGGCGGGCGGGGCAGCCCGATGTGCGCGAGGAGCCAGCGCCCGCCGAGGATTCGGGGGTCGACTGCTTCTATGTGTATCCGACGGTGTCATTGGAGCCGACGCCCAACTCCGACACCGCGGTGACGCGGGAGGTGCGGGCGGTCGCCGAACAACAGGCGGCCCGGTTTTCCCAGGTGTGTCAGGTGTACGCGCCGGTGTATCGGCAGCGGACCATAATCGCGCTGGCGTCGGAACGGTCCTACACCCCAGAGCAGCGCGCCGAGATGGCACGGATCGCATATGAGGACGTGCTGCTGGCGTGGCGGCAGTTCCTCGCCGAGCGCGAGAGCGGCAGGCCGCTCGTGCTGATCGGGCATTCGCAGGGTGCGCGCATGCTGCGCGAACTGATCCGGGAGGAGATCGAACCGCAGCAGGCGGTGCGAGACCGGATCCTGTCGGCGATCCTGCTCGGCGGCAATGTGGTGGTGCCGAAGCACGGTGATGTCGGCGGTGACTTCCAGCATCTTCCGCTGTGTCGCGGCGAACGGCAGACGCGGTGCGTGCTCGCCTGGCAGACCTTCGGCGCAAACCCGCCCGCGGACAGCCGATTCGGCCGCAACCCGATGACCCCGGAGCCGCTGCCGCGGCCGTACGGCCCGGATTACGAGATCGCCTGCACCAACCCGGCCTCGCTGGACCGCAACGAATCCCGTACCGCGGCAACGGTCCTGCGCGTGAGCCCGGTGCCGAGCCCACTCGGTGCCGAGCTGGCGTTGCGCCACGGACCATCCGCCGTCGCCGCGCCGACCCCGTGGCTGATACCGGCCGAACGGTACCGGCTCCAGTGCGTACGCAGTGGCGACGCGACGGCGCTGATGGCGACGCCGGAACCGGGCAGCCCCGAGCTGTACGCCGTCCCGGATGCGACGTGGGGTCTGCATCTCACCGACGTGGAGATCGCGCTGGGCGACCTGGTTCGCATCGTGACGTCCCAGAACAGCGCCTATCGATCGGCGCACCGCTGAGCGCATTCGATCCGAGGCAGGTCTGTCCCGCGACGACCGCGCGTGCATGACGACATCCGCTCCGGCGCGGCTACTGCGGTGGACAACCCGTGGATCACCGGTCCGGACGGCTGGGTTCGCCTGGATGCGGGTCGACCTCACCATGTTTCCCGGCCGACGGATTTGGACTGCCATATGACATGTTACGGATAGGCCGGCCGTGACGGATCTGAGGGAAGGCGCGGTCGTGGTCGAGGACCTGATCGTCGACCGTGGTCGCAGGTCGGTGCTCAAAGGCGTGTCGTTCCGTGTGCCGAGCGCCGGCGAGGCGTAGGCATGAGCGAGGGAACCAATCGATACAGCCGCCACGACGGTCGTGCCGGAGTCGAGCGCCAGGGAGGCGAAAGCATGAGTGCCGACCCGCTGTCTTTCGCTACCGCGTCGCGCACCGAGCACCGTCCGCCCGCCGAGGCGTTCGCCGTCGACCGCCCCCGTCTCGACGCCTTCGGTGTGCCCGAGGCGCTTCGGATGCTCACCATTGCGCTGGTATTCGGTGTCGCCCTCACTCGCCGGGCCATAGTGGAGGCTGCCCGGTCCGTGCCCGGGATGCGTGGGCGTGCCGGCCGGCGGACGCGGCGGGCAGTGCTGGCCGAGGGCGTCGTCGACGCATTCGAACGTCTGGGGCCGATGTTCGTCAAACTCGGGCAGTTGATCGCGTCGTCGTCCGGCGCGTTTCCGCGTGAACTCTCCGATGCGTGTCTGCGCTGCCTCGACGATGTGCCGCCTTTCCCGGCCGCCGCGGCGAGGCGGATCGTCGAGCAAGACCTCGGCCGCCCGATCGGCGATATGTTCGTCGAGTTCGACGACGTGCCGCTGTCGGCGGCCTCGGTCGCGCAGGTGCACGCCTGTGTGCTCGCCGACGGACGCGAGGCTGTGGTCAAGGTGCAACGCCCGGGGATCGCGCGCCGGATGATCGTCGATCTGCGTGCGGCGCTGGTGCTGGCGAAGCTGCTCGAACGGCGATCCGAGCACGCGCGAATCGCCAACGCCGTCGGCGTGGTGCACGATCTCTACGAGGTCACCGTGGCGGAATTGAACTTCCTGATCGAGGCGGACAATCAAAGCCGCGTCCGCGCCAATCTCGGCGTGTTCGGCGACAATACGGAAGTCGTGGTTCCCGAGATCTATTGGGAGTTGTGCGGGCCGCGCTGCATCTGTATGCAGCGACTGCGTGGCGTACCGCTCGATCAGTTCGACGTCGTCGGCGAGCACGCCGATCCGGAGCTGCTGATCCGGCGGCTGGTGAAAGTGTGGTTGGAAGGCGTCATCGTCCACGGCCTGTTCCACGGCGACGTGCACGCGGGAAATCTGTGGCTGCTCGAGGACGGCAAACTGGCGATGCTGGATTTCGGCATCGTCGGCATGATGTCGCCGCCGTGGCGAGCGATGGTCCGGGCGATGTTCTACGCCAGCGCCTTCGACGGAGATTTCACCCCGGTAGCGACCACGTTGCGCGAACTGGATCTCTTCGCCGAGCAGAGCACCGACGACACCGCCATCGGCAGGCAGCTCGCCATCGTGCTCGGCCCGATCCTGTCCGGGGAGCTCGCGCGGCTGGACCTGAAGACGATCACCGCAGCGTTGCTGGATTTCGGCAAGCGGCGTGGCGTCGCCGGACCCGAACAGCTCATCCTGATGGGCAAGCAGCTCGGCTACTTCGAGCGGTACGCGGTCGCGCTGGCCCCCGGTTGGCAGCTGGGCCGCGATCTCTACCTGCTGCGCAACATCTTTCCCAGCGAGGTCGCGGCGAAGGCCGAGGAGCGCGGCATCCGACTGCCCGACTGAGCTCGCCAGGAGGCGGGGGACATCGTGGTCGGGAGAGGGAACGCCGCGGTATGAGGGTGGATCCGGTCGGCCGCCCTTCGTGCTAGCGCCGGGGCACTTCCGGTGCCGTGGGCGCGGCGTGCGGGGTGACCGATTCCGGCAGGTGTACGAGGATCAGGCCGACGGCAGCGATCAGAAAGTTCTGCAGCGCAGCAGATGACGCGTTCACCTCCTCGTTTGCCCACATGCGGAACCATTCACCGGCGACGGTGAGGAACCCGCCCGCGAACAGCAGCACGATCATGGTCCAGCCCAGGCTCGACAGTTTGACGGCCACGCCGAGCCCGGCACGAAGCCGCCGCGGCCGTCCGCTCAACACCCGGACCCACACCGCCGCGGCGGCCAGCAGAACGAAGGCGATCAGGAACTCCCAGATCACGATCAGGATGTAGGCGACGAGCGCGAGATTGCCGTTCGTGATCGCCCGCCAGTCCGTCCCCGCGTTGTGGATCGTCGATCTCATCGACAGCACAGCGGCAACCGCGTTTCGGTTGGTGTCGGTATCCACGCAGTTGGTGATCGCGACGAACAGATAGTAGAAACCGGTGATCGCGGCCAGCGTCGCTACCGCCATCCAACGGCTACCGACGATGTCGAGAACCCTTGTACCTCTGTGCCTCATATGCCCTACCTCAGGTCGACTGACATCGATATCCCGCCCTGTAGGCGTCGACGCCTCGAGTTGCGGTATGAACGACCTTGCCGCAGTAGAGATTACCGCTGGCTTGCCAGGAGAACGGGTGGTTCGGCAGTTCGCTCGGGACGCCGAGCGGCTGTAGCCGGCCAGCGGATCACAGATGTGGGGCGGCAGGATCGGGCACCCGTCAATCTCGTGCGGGGTCGGGGTGCCATGGGACATAAGGCCGCCCGTCGGCTTCGGCCGCTCGTTCGGCTGACTGGAGTTGGAACGGTGTGATGCCGCCGCTGTCCCACGGGCCGACCGATCCGGCGGCGATCGCGGCGGACGCCTTGGGTGTCAGGCCGATATCGTTGCGCACCACCGTGATGGGGCGGTCGGCGAGGTCGAACCAGTCCAGGTCGAGGAAATCGTGGCTGCCCTGGGTGAGGGCGCCACGGCGCATGGCGTCGGCGAGGCGGGTGGCCATGCCCGCGGTGCGGAGGTGGCCCTCGTTGGCCTCGAACAGACCGGCGCCGGCGTGGAGATAGCCGGTTTCGAAGAGGGAGACCACCATGGCGAGAAGGCTGAAGGCACGCGGGTCGTCGTTGGCGCGGGCCATGAACGCGAAGACCTCGATCTCGTTTTCCAAGGTGGTGCCGTATCCGGCAAGCACATGCACCCAATCGTGCTGGGCCAGCAGCGGCGGCGCCGAACCGGGCAGGCCGGGGGTGACGGAGCCGCGATCGCGGTAGAAGTCGGCGACGCCTCGGCCGAGGGTGCCCAGCGGCAGGTCGCGCAGCGACGCCCAATGCGCGGCGAGCGCCGGATCGTCGCTGACCTGGCCCCACGAACTGTCCAGGGTCTCGGTGTGCAGTGCACTGAGCCTGCGTGGTTCGAGGCCGCCGAGGTATCCGTTGCGCGCGAAATCGACCGCCGCGAGATCGATAGCACCCTCGGCGTACTTCTGTGCCACCGCGATCATGTCGTCATCGACGTCCAATGCGTCGGCGAACTCCCGCAACTGGGTCGCGACGAGCGGCGGCAGCGGCCGCACCACCAGCGCGGCCAGCAGCATCGTCTGCACAATCCGGGCACGGAAGATCCGGTTGCGCCGGGCCAGTTGGACGGCGAATTCAGGTGCGGTGATGGGCTCCAGCGTTGCCAACTCGACCCGGTGGCCGGTCATGGACAGGAACAGCGCCGGAATCAGCAACTGCTGCAACGGTGTCGGACCGCCCTCGCCCTGCGCGGCCGTGACCACACCGCGCGCCAGCAGCCGCGCCTCGTCCGCGTCTGGCGGGGCCAGCAGCACATCGTCCATCCGGTTCACCCTCCGGCACTTCGAGGATCGGTTGCCGTGACTCATTATCACTGCGCATGCGCTTCAACACGTACTCGTTTCGCCCTCGGCGTAGCGTCCCTCGAGAACATCAATCCGCGAAGCGGCGTCGCTGCCGCCGGCTCGTCTTCGCTCAGGATGCCGCGCACGCCGGTCAATGAATTGCAGCACCCGAAGTGCAGCGCCATCCACGCTATGAGTGGACCGTGCGCGCGCCGCGCTGCCATCGCCCCGAGACCTGGAGCTCTCCCTGATCAATTCGAAGAAACCGACGGGAAGGAAGAAGCGGCGCGGAAAACCGAGCGACAGCCTAGAGTCGCTATGCGCACATAGCAATCCGTGCGGCCGGTAGCGCCTGGTCGGCAGCTGCTGGGAAGTCGGTCCTGTTTGACAGATTTAGGGCTGGCTAACTTAAGCTCACGTCTCGTGACCTCGACTGATACGACCCGTACCGCCTCGATGTGGCGCCACGTACCGGCGCTGTGCATCGGGTTGGCGGCGTTACTGCTGTGTGTCGTGCTCAGTCTGGCGCTCGGTGCCCGTTCGGTGCCCGTACCTACGGTCGTCGAGGCTTTGCTCGGTATGGGGCATGACCGCGACGCGCTGGTGATCACCGGTCTGCGGGTGCCGCGGACGCTGATCGGCTTGGCGGTCGGTGCCGCGCTCGGACTTGCCGGCGCGGTTGTGCAGGGAATTACCCGCAACCCGCTGGCCGCCCCGACCACCCTGGGTATCAATGCCGGTGCCGGACTCGCCGTCGTCACCGCTATCTACGCGTTGCGTCTGTCACATCCGGTGCAGTACGTGGGATTCGCCTTCGCCGGTGCGGCCGCCGCGGCGATGTTCAGCCTGGCGCTGGGGCGGCGGGCCGGTGACCTGGATCCGGTGCGTCTCGTCCTCGGTGGCACTGTGCTGCAGCTGGTTCTGGTCTCGTGGACGTCGGCGGTGCTGCTGTTCAGTGAGCGAACACTGGACGAGGCCCGGTTCTGGTTGGCCGGTTCGATCGCGGGACGAGATCTCGATGTGCTGGTACCGATGCTGCCGACATTGGCCATCGGCGCGGTCGTCGGTCTCGCGATCGGTCCCGCGCTGAACACTCTTGCGCTCGGCGATGACTCGGCACAGGCCCTCGGTGTGCCGGTGGCGCGCATTCGATTCGCGGGAATGGCGGCGGTCGTGCTGCTCGCCGGATCGGCGGTCGCGGTCGCGGGGCCGATCGCGTTCATCGGCTTGGCCGCACCGCATCTGGTGCGTCTGCTGATCGGTGGTGACCACCGGCTGGTGATCCCCGGATGTCTGCTCGCCGGTCCGCTGTTGCTGCTGTCGGCCGATATCGTGGGCCGGCTCATCGCGCGGCCGTCGGAAGTGGAGGCCGGTATCGTCACGGCATTCCTCGGCGCAGCCCTTCTGGCCGTGCTCGCTCGGCGGACGGAGCGTCGATGAGCAACCAGGTCTCGGTACGGCAGGACGAGGCGGATCGGCGCGATGTTCGCAAGATCCTCTCCGGCGGCATGATCCGATCGGTCACCGCTGCGCGCCGCCGCCGTGTCGTGTCGATCGGCGTCGGGTGTGGTGGGGTAGCGGTGACCCTGCTGCTGGTCGCGCTTTCCTCCGGGGAGGTGGACATGCCGGCGGCGACGGCGATTCGCGCCGCACTCGGCTTCGGCGACGCCGGAGACGTCTACATCGTCCAGCAGTTCCGGGCGCCGCGAGTGGTCGCCGGACTGATCGCCGGGGCGGGGCTGGCCATGGCCGGAGCCGTGCTGCAGCGACTCTTCCGCAACCCCTTGGCCTCGCCGGACGTCATGGGTGTCACGGGTGGTGCCTCGCTCGGCGCGGTTGTCGTGCTCGCCGCCGGCGCCGCGCAGACGCTCATTCCGTTCGGTGCGCTCGCCGGCGGCCTGTTCGCGGCGGTGCTGCTCGGTGTACTCGGCCGCGCCGGGCTGCCGGTCAACCGTCTCGTGCTGGTGGGGCTCGCCGTGCAGGCCGGGCTGGCGGCCGCGGTGAACCTCATCGTGGTGCGTTTCCCGAAAGAGCTGGCGGGATCGGCGATGCAGTGGACGGCGGGCTCCCTCTACGGCCGCACCTGGACCGAAGTGCAGGGCGCCGTGACCGCCTCCGTGGTGGTCCTGGCGACGCTGTTCGTGCAGTACCGGACGCTGGCGGTGCTCGATCTAGGCGACGAATCGGCGGGCACGCTCGGTATCGCCGTTTCCTCTGCGCGACTGCGGCTACTGATCACCACCGTCGCGTTGGCCGCGCTCGCCGCGGCGCTGACCGGCCCGATCGCCTTCGTGGCCTTGGCGGTGCCGCAGCTGGTGCGCATGGTCGCGGGCCCGCCCACCGCCGCCACCCTGGCCGTCACCGGCCTCCTCGGCGGGACGCTGCTGGTCGGCTGCGACCTGGTCGCCCAGCATCTGCTGCCCGTCGCGGTGCCGGTCGGCGTCGTCACCGCCACGGTCGGCGCGCCGTGGCTGCTGATTCTCCTGCTGCGTGAGGGCAGCCCGGCCCATCGGAGGACCACATGAGCGAAGGAAATACCGTCGTGACGGGTGTCGTTGCGGACGAGCGTCGGCCAGGCGCGGCCGCGAACGTGCTCGCCACCCATGATCTCGCGCTGCGCTACGGGGATCGCGGCGTGATCGAGGGGCTGGATCTGGAGTTGCCCGGCGGTGCGGTCACCGCGATCGTCGGACCGAACGCCTGCGGCAAATCGACTCTGCTGCGCGGACTCTCGCGGCTGCTGCGTCCTTCCGGCGGAACCGTCACCCTGGATGGTGCGGAAATCCATCGCATGTCGGCGCGCGCTCTGGCGCTGCGGCTCGGTCTGCTGCCGCAGCAGCCGATCACCCCGGAGGCGATCACGGTGGAGGCGCTGGTGCGGCTGGGTCGCTATCCGCATCAGCGCATGCTGAGCCCGTGGTCGGCCGCGGACCAAGCGGCGGTGGAGAATGCGTTGCGCCGCACCGGAACCGATGTGCTGCGTGACGAGCCGGTCGACCGGCTGTCCGGTGGGCAGCGGCAGCGGGCCTGGATCGCCCTGGCGCTGGCACAGGAAACCGAATTGCTGCTGCTGGACGAGCCGACCACCTTCCTGGACCTGCGTCATCAGCTCGACGTGCTCGATCTGGTCGCCGAACTGCACAGTGCGGCGGGCCGCACCGTCGTCATGGTGTTGCACGACCTCGGGCAGGCCGCCCGCTACGCCGACCACCTGGTCGTGCTGCACGATGGCCGGTTGGCCGCCGCGGGAGCGCCGGCCGAGGTGCTGGACGCCGATCTGGTCCGAGCGGTATTCGGCGTCGACTGCCGAGTGATCCCCGATCCCGAGACCGGCACCCCGCTGGTCGTGCCCAAAAGCCGAGCCGCGCGACACCACGGTGCCCAGTCGGCATCCACCACCCTCCGGGGTACGACACCCGAGGGCCACACTGTCACCCCGCTGGGGTGACGGGCGCACCGCCGAGAGACGAGGATCATCATGTCCATCCGACAATGCTGCCTACGCCGAGCAGGTCGCGTCACAGTTGCGCTGTTCGCGGCCGCGATCGGTATGTCCGGCCTGAGCGGGTGTGGAACCGGCTCCACCACAATGGATTCGGTGGCATCACCCGCCGACCCAGCGAGTTTCCCGCGCACCGTCGACACCGTGATGGGGCAGGTGACGATCCCCCGGGTACCGCGGCGTGTGGTGGTGCTCGATACGGCCGAACTCGACTCGGTGACCCTGCTCGGCGTCAAGCCGCTCGGGGCAGTGGTGCCGCACACGAAAACTCGTGGCGGATTTCCGGACTACCTGGCCGGCAAAGTCGACGGAGTGATCGATGTCGGCCCGCTGCAAGAGCCGAATCTGGAACGCATCGCCTCGCTGAAACCGGATCTGATCCTGTCGTCGAAGATCCGCCACGAAAAGATCTACGACAAGCTTTCCGGCATAGCGCCCACCGTGTTCACCGAAACCGTCGGCGGCCCGTGGAAGGCCAATCTCGCGTTGCACGGCACGGCGCTCGGCCTGGAAACGCAGGCCACCGAGGCGCTGAAACAGTACGAGGACCGCGCTCGCGCGCTCGGCGCCGACATCAAGGCCGGGCACAACGGCAGCCTGCCCACCGTCTCGGTGGTCCGCTTCCTCGCCGGACCGACCCGGCTGTACCAGAGCAACTCCTTCAGCGGGGTGGTGCTCGCCGATATCGGATTGCCGCGCCCGGCGTCACAGATCTCGAACGATCCGAAGAAGATCATGAAGGAGGTGAGCCCGGAGCAGATCGATCAGGCCGACGCGGAGCTCATCTTCGTCGCCACCATCGACGATCCGGGCAAGACCCAGAAGAACGCCGTCACCACCAGCCCGGTATGGCGCGATCTGCCCGCGGTGAAGAACGGAAAGGTCATCGAGGTCCCCGACGAGACGTGGATGTCCGGCATCGGCGTGCAAGCCGCCGACCGGATGCTCGCGGACGTTGCCGAGGCGACCGGCACGCAACCATCACGGTGATCTCGCCGCGGGCGGGATGCTGAGACGTCCCGCCCGCACGAATCTGATTGCCGGACAACGCGTCTCGGCCACATTCCCGGAGCGGGCATCGCACGCGAAGTACCGGCGCGGGCTCGGCCGGGCTTCTCAACCGTGGGTAGACCCCACTATGGACCGACATGAGAGGTGCTCCCAAAAGCTGTTGTGCGGCATGGCTTGTGAGGTGCGCGTGCATTATCTGATCGGGGTCGCGGGGCTGGCGTGTTTCCTGCTGCTGGCATGGTTGCCCAGTACCGACCGACGGGCCGCCGGCGGTAGGCTGCCGCGGATCGCGGTCCTGCTGATGGTCCAAATCGCGCTCGGCTTCCTGCTGCTGAAAACCGGGATAGGGCGCACCGTGATCCGCGCGGTCAGCGACACTTTTGCCCACATACTCGGCTACGCCGCCCAGGGCACGGCGTTCGTGTTCGGCGATCTGCCCACCACTGGCGGCAGCGGGCCGGCGTTCCTGTTCGCGGTCCTGATGCCGATCGTGTTCGTCTCCGCCCTGATCGGCATCCTGCAGCACGTGCGGGTGCTGCCGCTGATCATCAAATACCTCGGCCTCCTGCTGTCGTGGGTGAGCGGCTTCGGCAAGATCGAATCGTTCAATGCGGTCGCGGCCGCCATCCTCGGTCAGTCCGAGGTGTTCATCTCGCTGCGCGCCATGCTGGACGACATACCGCCGCAGCGGATGTACACCCTGGCCGCATCGGCGATGTCGACGGTCTCGGCATCCGTCCTCGGCGCCTACATGCAGCTCATCGACCCGAAGTACGTGATCGCGGGAATCATGCTCAACATGCTCGGCGCGTTCGTCGTGTGCTCGCTGATCAATCCCTACCCGGTCACCGCCGCCGACGATGCCGAGCTGCTCGGCGAGGAAATCGCGGACAGCCGCAAGCCGCAATCGTTCTTCGAGATGCTCACCGACTACATCCTGGTCGGTTTCAAGGTCGCCTTCACCGTCGCGGCCATGCTGATCGGATTCATCGCCCTGCTGGCCATGATCAACGGAATCTTTGCCGCCCTGTTCCACGGCACCACGTTCCAGGATGTGATGGGGCACGTCTTCGCCCCACTGGCCTGGCTGACCGGCGTGCCGTGGCAGGAGGCGGCGGCCGCCGGCCGATTCATGGGCACCAAACTGGTGTCCAACGAGGTAGTCGCCATGCAGGAACTGAGCAGACAACACGCCGGACTGTCCGACCGTACCGTCGCGATCGTGTCCACCTACCTGGTGTCGTTCGCGAACTTCTCCACCATCGCCATCGTCACCGGCGCGGTCCGCAGCCTCAGCGAAAAACAGGGCACCGTCATCGCCCGCAATGGACTCCGCCTGCTCTACGGCGCCACCCTGGTCAGCTTCCTGTCCGCCACCATCGTCGGTCTCCTGAGCTAGACGCGAAAGCCGAGGATCAGTGGTGGATGTATCCCACCGTGAATGGCGCATCGCCCAGTCGTGGGGCGATCGATTCTCCGCCTAGTGCTTGCCGCAGTACGGCTTGTTCGTCCTGGATGACGTGCATCACGGCATTGATCAGGGCGAGGTGGGTGAACGCCTGGGGGTAGTTGCCCCAGTGCCTGCCGGTGTGGGGGTCGATCTCCTCGGCGTAGAGGCCGAGGGGGCTGGCGTAGCCGAGTAGTTTCTCGCACAGCTGCTTGGCTCGTTTCTTTTCGCCGATCTCCGACAGTGCCGAGACCAACCAGAACGAGCAGATCGTGAAAGCGCCTTCTTCCCCGGCGCATCCGTCGTCGGTCTCATCGACGTGGTATCGCAGGACGAGGCCGTCTTCGGTCAGTTCGTCGGCGATGGCCAACACCGTGTTGCGTACCCGCTCGTCGTCGGGAGGCAGGAAGCGAACCAGCGGGATGAGCAAGGTCGAAGCGTCCAGCGCCGTACTGCCGTAGTACTGGGTGAACACCTGCCGGGAGTCGACGGCGTGCGTGCATATGTCGGCGTGGATTTCGTCGGCGGCTTGCTGCCAGCGATGTGCGCGTTCGAAGTCCTGGTGGATGCGGGCCAGCCGGGCGCCGCGATCGGCGGCAACCCAGCACATCACCTTGCTGGAGGTGAAGTGTTGCGGCTTCCCGCGAACCTCCCAGATGCCATGGTCGGGCTCGCGCCAGTAGGTGAGGGCGCTTTTGACCGCCCGGCCGAGCAACGGCCAGGCCCGTGCATCGATTTGATCTTGGTGTCGGGCATAGAGATAGACCGAATCCAGCGCCGCGCCCCACACGTCATGCTGACGTTGCCGGTATGCGTCGTTGCCGATACGCACGGGGCCGGCATTGTCGTAGCCGCGCAGGTGGGTGAGGGTCTGCTCGGTGAGGTCGGTTTCCCCGCCGATGCCGTACACGATCTGCATGTCCCGGACTTCTTCGGTCAAGCTGAGGATGTAGGAGAAGAAGTCGTTCGCCTCCCAGCTGAAGCCGAGGGTGTACAGGCCCCACAGTGCGAAGGCGGAGTCGCGGACCCATGAGTAGCGGTAGTCCCAGTTGCGTTGTCCGCCTGGGGTTTCGGGCAAAGACGTAGTCGCGGCGGCCGCGATGGCGCCGGTGGGTGCGAAAGTCAGGCCTTTGAGGGTCAGTGCGCTGCGGGTGAGCTGGGTTGTCCACGGATGGTCCGGAAAACGCCCACCGGCCAGCCAGTGCCGCCAATGGTGGATCGTTCGCAGCAGTCGTTCGTCGGCCTCGTCAACGGCACTGGGAAGCTCGCGACTTCCCCAGGAGAGCGCGCAGAAGCGTGTGTCGCCCGCCTTCAGCAGGGTGCGGGCGACCGCGTGCGTCCCTTCCAGCCCCAGGCGCATGTCGGTGCTCAACGTCAGCCGCAGATCGACCCCGTCCGCGCTGGCCTGCGCCAGGTGGTAACTGTCGAGGTACTCCCAACGAGCGCGATGCCTGCCGTAGTCGAAGGCGGGCTGACAGTCCAGCCCGAACTGGATCTGTCCGGTCTCACAGTGCACCGTCCGGAGCAGAATGTGCTCGGCGTCGTAGTCGGTGGGGGTCCGGCGATGGGCGCTACGGCCGGGTGTCTGGTGCCGCCAGGGCCCGACGAGCAGCACATCGCGCACCGTCGCCCATCCTTCGCCGCTGCGCCAGGTCGTCTCCATGACCATGGTGCCCGGGACGTAGCGGCGGTCGGTCGGCACCATGAAGTCGGCCGGGGCGAACCGGAACGAGCCGGCGGAACGATCCAGGATGGCGGCGAAGACACTGGGCGAGTCCATGCGGGGCAGACACATCCACTCGATGGCTCCGTTGGGAGCTATCAGGGCAGTGACCTCGCAGTCGGAGACGAAACCGTAGTCGTCGATAGGCGGGAACGCCGTGAGCCGCGGTGTGCGTTCGATCTCGTCGTCCATGTGCTGCTCCATCGTCGTCTCGGCGCTGACTCTGGCTGGTTATTCCACGCGATCGCCTGGTGAACCGCCTTCTCTCGACCAGACTGCGAGCTGGGTGGGGGGACGTGCGTGATTCGGCGTTTCCCAAAGCCCATCACTTCGCCTGTCGAATCAGCAACCCCTGCATGCGCTACGGCCGGGCACGGTCTCGCGGCTGCCTCGGTAGTATCGGGCTGAGTGGTCCACGTCAGCCGTACACCATTCGGCTCGGCGCAGCCACAGGAGTGGGAGATGAGCGCACGCGACGGTCCCGGCCTGCGGCGGCTGCATCGCAGCACTCGGGTGCTGGTGGTCGCCGCCACGGTGTTCGTCGTGTCGCTGCTGATCGTTCCCCGCCTGGTCAGTGCGTATGTCAGTTGGCTGTGGTTCGGTGAAGTCGGATTCCGCGGTGTCTGGGGCACGGTGCTGGTCACACGTCTGTCGCTGTTCATCGTGGTCGCGTTGTTCATCGGTGGCGTCTTGTTCACGGCGATGTGGCTCGCGTTCGGATTCCGTCCCGTGTTCGTGCCCGATTCCGGGGAAGAAGACAGCTTCCGGCCGTATCGGGCGATGGTGCGGCAGTGGCCGCTGCGGTTCGGGTTGGGCATCGCGGCGTCCCTCGGCCTCATCTGCGGCCTGATCGGGCAGTCCAGTTGGATGACTGTCCAGCTGTTCCTGCACGGCGGGTCCTTCGGAGTGTCGGACCCGGAGTTCGGACACGACATCGGGTTCTTCGTCTTCGATCTGCCCTTCTACCGACTTGTCGTGAACTGGCTGTTCGTCGCCGCGGTCCTCGCGTTCCTGGCCAGTCTCGCGACGCACTATCTGTTCGGAGGTCTGCGGCTGTCCGGAAGCTCGGCCGGTCTGACCCACGCGGCCCGCATCCAGCTCGCGGTGCTCGCCGGCACATTCATCGCCGTGAAGGCAGCCGCCTACTGGCTCGATCGATACTCGCTGCTCTCCAGCCGCCGCAAGGAACCCACCTTCGCCGGCGCCGGCTACACCGACATCAACGCGGTGCTTCCGGCCCGGCTCATTCTCTTCGCGATCGCGGTGATCTGCGCCGCGGCGGTCTTCGCCGCCGTCGTCGTCCGGGACCTCCGTATCCCCGCGATGGCCGCCGCGCTACTGCTGTTGTCCTCGATCCTGGTAGGGGCCGTCTGGCCGCTGGCCGTCGAGCAGTTCTCGGTCCGCCCGAACGCCGCCGACATGGAACGCGCCTATATCGAACGCAACATCGCGGCGACCCGACAGGCGTACGGGATCGGCAACGACCGGGTCGAATACCAGGCCTACTCCGGGGTCGGTGCCAAGCGCCCGTCCGACGTACCGGCGGATGTGACCACGATCGCCAACGCCCGCCTGCTCGATCCGAACGCGCTCTCGCGAACGTTCACCCAGCAGCAACAGCTGAAGAACTTCTACAGCTTCCCAGCGCATCTGGACCTGG
The DNA here is from genome assembly GCF_040681325.1 of Nocardia sp. NPDC051787. Taxonomy (NCBI): domain Bacteria; kingdom Bacillati; phylum Actinomycetota; class Actinomycetes; order Mycobacteriales; family Nocardiaceae; genus Nocardia; species Nocardia sp. NPDC051787. Next base: position 2,129 of record NZ_JBFAYO010000051.1, on the reverse strand, counting down.
ATCGTTACCGCATCGGTGGGGAACAGCGCGACTACGTGGTCGCGGCCCGCGAGCTGACCCCCAGCGCCCTGAGCGGCAACCAGCGCCACTGGGTCAATCGGCACACCGTCTACACCCATGGAAACGGGTTCGTCGCCGCACCGGCCAACCGCGTGAACGCGGCGGTCCGCGATGCCGCGGGCGATGCCGCCAGCAGCAACAGCGGATACCCGATCTACACGGTGAGCGACATCGCCTCCCAAGCATCCGGGCAGCAAGTGATACCGGTGAATCAGCCTCGTGTCTATTACGGCGAAGTGATCGCCCACGCCAGCCCGGACTACGCGATCGTCGGTGGCGGCACCGAACCGCGCGAGTACGACACCGACACCACCAAGTACACCTACACCGGCGCCGGCGGCGTCCCGATCGGCAACTGGCTCAACCGTCTCGCCTTCGCGACCACCTATACCGAGCGCAACATCATCTTCTCGAAGGCGATCGGTCCCGAATCGAAGATCATCTTCAATCGGGACCCGCGCCATCGCGTCGAACTCGTCGCGCCGTGGTTGACGACCGACCACAATCCCTACCCGGCGGTCGTGGGCGGCCGGATCGTGTGGATCGTCGACGCATACACGACAATCGACGGCTATCCGTACGCCAAGCGCAGCTCACTCGGAGCCCAGGAGCCGGACAGCGATGCCCCCCTGGCTCGGCAGATCTCCTACGTGCGGAATTCGATCAAGGCCACCGTCGACGCCTATGACGGCACGGTCACCCTCTACCAGGTCGACCGGCAGGACCCGGTCCTGGCGGCGTGGATGAAGGTCTTCCCGGGCACGGTCGAACCCGAGGAGTCGGTCAGCGCGGAACTGCGGGCCCATTTCCGTTACCCGGAGGACCTGTTCACCGTCCAGCGGGAGATGCTCGCCAGATACCATGTGGATGAACCGCGAGAGTTCTTCACTACCAACGCTTTCTGGTCCGTGCCCAGCGATCCGACCGTCGAGACCAACCCGCACCAGCCGCCGTTCTACGTCCTGCTCGGCGACCAGTCCACCGCTCAGCCGTCGTTCCGGCTGGCCAGCGCGATGGTCGGATACAACAGGGAATTTCTGTCCGCCTACGTCTCCGCCCATTCCGACCCCGAGAACTACGGCAAGATCAGCGTCCTGCAGCTGCCCACCGACACCCTCACCCAGGGTCCACAGCAGATCCAGAACTCGATGATCTCCGATACCAGAGTGGCGTCCGAGCGGACTCTGCTCGAGCGTTCGAACCGGATCCAGTACGGCAACCTGCTCACCCTGCCGATCGCCGACGGCGGTGTGCTCTACGTCGAGCCGCTGTTCACCGAGCGGATTTCCACCACACCGAATGGATCGACTTTCCCGCAGCTGGCGCGGGTACTCGTCAGCTACCGTGAACCCGGCACCGGTGGCGTCCGGGTCGGGTATGCCCCGACCCTCGCCGAGGCGCTCGACCAAGTGTTCGGTCCCGGTACCGGCCAGCTCGCCACCGCGCCGGGCACCGGACCCTCCGCCCCTCCGGCACCGGGCCAGCAGCCCCCATCGCCGCCACCGGCAGCGCTTCCACCGGCGCAGTCCCCGCCGTCTGTGGATCAGGCGAAGATCGCCGAACTCAACGCGCAGATCGATGCCATTCGCGCGGCCTTGGACCGTCTCCAACAGGAGTTGGAGGACCTGGAACGCTCGGGTCGATGACGATTCCGTCACCCGCCGGCAAGCGGGCGTTCGACCGTCACCATGAGTTGTGCGGCCCGGCGCACGCGGGACCCGTGGTGCCCGAGTCCGGGGCCATGCCGGGCACGGAACCCGGCGAGAAGCCGATCGGCCAGCCGTTGCGTTGAGATGTCGTTGGTCACATGCATTGTTCGTCGCGCGCCGGAACGGGTACTCAGGGGGTCCCTTCCTGAGTTGGGTGGGCGGACGGGATCGTCGTTCGCTATATTTCGACAGCACGCTCGGGTCATGGGTTCACGCATTGGAAGCATCGCTTCTGGCTCCATAGCCAGGGCGAACAATGGTCAATCCAGAGAGTGAACCTGCCGCCGTATGACCCCGTTACGTCGTTCCGCACGTCGCGTCCATCATTCACGAGCACGGAGTGTGCTGTTTCCCCAGTTG
>NZ_JBFAYO010000050.1:0-36521 GCF_040681325.1 Nocardia sp. NPDC051787 | reverse complement strand
GACGGCCGGGTGGAGGAAAACGGTGACGGACAGAGTGGGGGAATTCCGTGACGGAACTACCCCTCACCTGGAGGAATTACTTGACGGCTGACATCGGGATCGTCGAAGGTGCGCTGTGCGGCGGTCAGCATCATCGCGTACGTCCGGCCGAACTTCTTGCGGAAGCGGTACGCGCGGGCGGCGCAGGCCGCAGAGCAGTAGCGGCGTCGCGGGTTGGCGTCGCGGGGCAACGGGGTCCGGCAACTCACGCAGCGGCGCGGCCGGGGCCGCGACCGGCGGACCGCTCTTCGATTCTTCCCCAGTCGGTTGCTCGGTGCATGGCCGATTTCTGGACATCGCGGCCAGGGCATCTATCGGACCGCGACGTGTCGGTGGTTGGGCGTATGGTGGGGTTCCGGACTGGCAGGGAACGGTATTCAGGTAGTCGGTATTCCGGCCGATCGAGCCGACAGCGCTCAGCGGTTGTGGTCGCCTGGTGCGTAGCGGTTCCAGGTGCCGCCCGCGTGGTGGCGATGCCGGTGGGCGGTGGTGTAGTGGATGCCGAGCGCGTCGGCGACGACCGGCGCCGGTGCCTGCAGGACCAGTTGCCGCATGGCGGAACCCGGCCGGTGATGGTGGGGATCCCGTTCTTGGCCGACTGCTGGCCGAGGGTTTCCGGGCGGAGCGGTTGGCCGGCGCGGCGGCCGGGAAACAGCCAGTGAGAGTTCGGGTTCGCCGCGGTCCGCATGTTCGTGCGCTTGTCGATCAGTTCGAGGACCAGGCCAGCGAAGGGCTCGGGGACCGGTGTGGGTGGTTCACCGAATCGGATCGAGACGCCGTCGACAGTGGTGATGACATCGTCGATGGTGAGCCGGACGACTCTGCTGAGCGGCTGGCCGTAGAGCAGCAGCAGCGTGAACGCGAGCCGCAGCCGGAGGTTGATCGCGTTGTCGGTGAGCAGCTTCCGCAGGATCTGCAAGCGCCGGTGCTGGGTGAGCGGCTGCCCAGGCCGTGCTGGTGTGGCCGGGATGTTCAGCCGCGGCATCCGGCCGGAAGATTTCGCCCAGTCGAAGAACGGCTTGCAGCTGACGCGCTGGTGCTCCATCCACCTGCCCCGGTTTCGATGCCAGCCAACCTAGCAATTCGCCCAATCATCATCTTGCGTTAGAGCAGTTCGATCTGACCAGGCTCGGGCAGCGCGTGTGGGCGTTCGTCCGTATACCAGGCGTACTCGATTCCACTGAGCCAACCGTTGTCGACCCATAAAATGACCTCGCCGATCGGTGATCCGTTGCGGTCGGTGACCGCTCCGCTGGCGAAGATCCCGTCCGTCGATCCGGATGCTTGTACCGCACCGGGCCGCACCGCCAGATCGACACTCGGTGAACCGACACCCCACGTTGCGACGACCTGCGAATACGGCACCTGCGCCAGATACTCGGAGGCGCCGGGGGCGTTTGATGACAGCAGCTTGGTAACGACGCTGGTTTCGAGGTCGGTCAACGCTCGCGGCGGAATCGGTGTACTACTCATCAATCTCCTCGGTTCTCCGCTACATTATGGAATGTATGCGGTGCCGATTTTGAAGACACCGTCGATCATTGCGCCGCGAATATGGACGGTTTGTCCATTGATTGTGCGCACCAAAGGATTCGAGCCATTATACACGCCGTTCGGAACGCCTTGAACGCTCTCGATGATCTTCGTCATCGTCGCTTCTTCGCCACCGACGAACTTCACCAGTCCATCCAGTTTGTGCTTCGGCACGAAGACATGCTCCATCGACTCTTTGTCGAGCGCGTAATCCACAGCACGACCTCGTCTCGGCCGCCGAAGGTTATTGCACGGGACTTTTCGATGTCCAGAATTCCAGCATGCGGCTGGCGCGCCGACGCAGTCGCGGCGCGCTGGATGCGGTGGCGATCTCGGCCACCTGGCCGCGGACGGCGTCGGTGCCTATCGCGGCGAGTGCATCCAAGGCTCGGTGGGCGACCGGCAGTGGCAGCGAACCGACGATCAGCGAGCCGAGTAGGCGGGCGGTTTCGTCGTCGCCGAGCAGCGCCTGAGCGTGCGTCGGCCAGTCCAGGGCACCGGGAAAGCCTTCCGCCCGCCAGGTTTCGAACAGCTCTCGGCCGAATTCCGCCAGCGAAGCCCGATCCGCGGCTTCGACGACGGTCCGGACACCTGGATAGTCATCGCCGGAAACACATATCCGCAGCATTCGCACCAGTGTGTACACCGCCGAAGGCGGGAAGGCGGCACGACGGTCGCGCAGTCGAATCCTGGGCAGTCGAGCCGGGTCCACCCAGCTCGGCGCTCCAGGAATTCTTTTGGGTAGCACCATGTTCCGATCCTGGCGCACGATCCGGTCGACCGCCGCTGCGGCGCGTGCACCGAATCCCGCCGCAGCAGAGGTGAGGGACAACCGACTCCCTCTCGGCTTAGCGAAACCATGAGACACCGACATGGAATTCCGCGCACTCGCCGACCAGCACGTCGAGAAGGTAATCACCCGACTCGATATCGAACACGGCACGTTGTCAGCGAACGGGCACGATCGCGCCCTCGTAGAGACCCTGGCATTCATCAACAGACTGTTGGACGAACGCCGAACGTAGAGATGGACCGCCGACCACCAATACTGCTCGATCCCAGTCTGAAATCTGAGGCCCTTGACCTCGGCCGCACGGAGCCGACCGCAACAGCACATGTCTATGCCCTGGCCGAGGCGGAGTGCGCACGAGACCCCGGGCGGTCTGCGCGACAGACGGCCCCGGTGTCGGACTACCAACCGGCGCCTGACATCACGGAAAGCCGCGCCGTCACTGACCTGTCGGCGCGTTGTGCGCTGCGGGATGCCCCAAAGCCTGAGCCTTCAGTTGCTCGAATTCCACGTGAGTGATGACGCCGGAGTCGCGGAGGGCCTTGGCGTCGGCGATGTTCTCGGCAGGGGATTTACCCGCGACCTGCCGGATGTACTGATCGGTGGCTTGCTTCGCCTCCGCCTGTGCCCGCTGGCCGCGCAGCGCCATGCCCCGCCCGCGGACGATCAGGTACACCAGCGCCGTCAGGTATGGGAACACCACCAGAGCAACCACCCACACGGCTTTGGCGACGCCCGAGACGGAGTGGTCGCGGAACAGATCAACGAGAATCTGGAACAGCACGATCAGGTACGCCACGAAGGCGAACACGAGGATCGTGTACCACACGTAGTCCCAGAACGAATCCATGTTGTGAACCTCCTCGGGCGGATCTTTCCCGTGTAGTTGCCAGCCGTGGATTCCGACTGCGGAGTAAATCGGACCGCCGGGCGGCCCCTCCGTCGAAAAGCGAACTTTTGTTCTCAGCAGAGAGTGCCCATTCCTGCGTCGCGCTCGGGCGAGGGATGGCAAAGTCCGGTGCGGAAACGAGCGCTGAACGTCTTCGGCGCCGGACTCGAGGCGAAATATGGAGAATATGGTACAGGAATAGCACCGCTTGCGGAGGTGCAACAGTCGGACTGTTCAAGTGCCGACTGAACACCGGGGCGCTGAGCATGATCGTGGAGGGCCCGCGAAATCATATTTTGATGATGTCGGAGTCATCGTGACAGATCGGCCGCTATTGGATCACTTCTTCGTGACCGTGCCACTGGAGCCATCCCGCGGGAGACGGAGGCGGACATGATCACAGGTGGTCGGGATTGGTCCAACCCCGACCGCGATGGCCATTCCAAAGGAAGGGTACTTCGAGCTGGAGCAGGGTCGGTACGTGCCGATATCCCCTCGCGCACCGGCGAATTACGGCTTCTCGATCATCGCGAGAGTCAAACCCGGCCATGAGGCGGCGATCCGGGAGGACCGTAAACAGCTCGCGAGGCCGCGGTCGAGGCAGACCCCACTGTGCTGGTGCCGCTGCGGCTGCACTACCTGCGGTGGGTGCTGTTCGACATCGGTGACGGGCTGTGTTTCCAGTATCAAGGGATCTTCGACACCGACTTCGACAAGTACTATCGAGGACGCTATCGCCCTGTTCCTGTCGACAGGTATCACGACCGTGTTCGTGAATCCCGAAGCCTTCACGGAGGACTGGAAGACCGACACCGACGCGGTCGTCAAATTCTCGAGAAGGCACTGCGCGTGAAGGCGGCGTTCTTCGAGTGACCATCCAATCGGCAGGCACGCGACCGTCCGAACGGTGCCCGCGGCGGCGCCGAGCGGCCGTCCCGTGCCCAGCAACTACACCGGGTGGATTCGATTTCGAGGTAGCCAGAATATCGCTGAGGTATGCTTGCCTGATGAGGCGAGCGCCGGTATCGGCGACCGCTGTTGGGCGTCGAGTACCGATGGAACCCGGGTGTGGCAGGCGACCCGAGAGGCAGAGACGCGCCCTTCTCATTCTCGGTACTTCCTCGGTTATTTCCTCGGGCACAACGATTCACGATTCTGCGCAGGCGGCTCTGCTCAGCCGCCGTTCGCGGTCGATCCGCGGGTTCGGCGGTCTCGTTCGAACTGGGCGAGGTCTACCGCAACGGCAACTGACGGAGCCCGTCCATACAGCACCTGATGAGAAGAGGTCAACGGCAAAATGTCAGCAACCGATGAGCATTCCGTCAAGCAGGTAGTCGCGGCCGGGACGTCGATCGGCGCCGCGGTCCTTTTGTTTTCCGCCGGCATCCTGTCGATCTTTCAGGGAATCTCTGCGATCGCCAAGGATGATGTCTTCGTGTCCGGGCCCAACTACACCTATGAATTCAGTACCACCGGCTGGGGCTGGATCCATCTCGTTCTCGGTATCTTGATAGTGATCGCGGCAGTCGGACTGATGGCCGGAGCCATGTGGGCGAGGGTGATAGCGGTATTCCTCGCCGCGTTGTCGATCCTGGCCAACTTCCTGTGGCTGCCGTACTATCCGTGGTGGTCGACCGTGGTGATCGCCTTGGACGTCGTAGTGATCTGGGCGGTGACGACCTGGCGGCCCGACCGAGTCTGACCCGGATCGCATCAGGCGCTTCAGCTCGGCTGAGGTCTCTGGCCGCGCCAGGTTATCTGTCGGCTCGCACTCTGGCCGCGGCATCGTCGTCCGTCCCGGGTTGCTCGTGTTGCTGCCCGGCGCGGGCGGGACGAATCAGCAATTCCAGCGCGAGTAACGCCACCAGTGCGCCGAGGAGGATCCACACCACCACGAGCCCGGTGGGGTAGCGCCAGAACACCAGCACGAGCGCGGCAATGCCGAGGATCGCCCAGCGCAGCGCCGCGCGGGCTCGGAAAGCCCATGTCTCCACCGGGTTCGGCGGACGCGATCGACGCAGCCGCTGCACCCCGTCCATGCTGCGCCCGAACTGACGGCGCACCGTGGTAGCCGAGACCGAGTCTCCGGTGAGGTAAGCAGCCAGTGCGATCGCCAAGCCGAGCACGGCGACTCCGCGCAGTGCGGTTCGCAGCGGCGCGAGCACGGTGTCGATGATCGCGATAGCCGCGTCCGGCGACAGCGCGTCGGCCGGAATCCGACCCAGATACAGTGCGCGGGCGATGATCAGCGCGATGGCCAGAATCACCATGCCCACCGCCAGTGCGAGCCCCACGAAGACCAAGGCGCGCCTGCGACGACCCGGAGGTGCCGCGGCGATCGCGGCCACTGCGGCCGCGATCGTCACCCACGGCAACACTGCCGAGGCTTTGTCGAGCCTGTCGACCGCCTGTTGTGCCCGGACCAGTTCCGGGGATCGGAACAACACGAATTGCTTGTCGACCGCGGGGATCTTCTCGGCGAAAGTGAAGCCGCGGTCGAGCAGCCGGGCCTTCACGTTCTCCATCACCGTGCGCAGGGAGAGCGTCACCGTGCCGTTCTCGTCGACCGTCACCGACTGGGGGCCGACGTGCCCCGTTGCCACCGCCACCAAGGCCGTGTGGGCGGCGCGGTTGGCTTGCAGCCACAGGTCCTCGAACTGGTCGCTGCGCACGAATGACAGTACGGTGTCGTTGACGAAGCCGCGGGCCTGCTGGGTGATCACCGGTGCCAGTCCTTCGACCGCGCGGTCCACCCGCGGCCGGTTCGCGGTCGCCGGAACGGCGTCGGTCAGCGCGGACAGCGCGTCGGCGGTGAGGCCCTCGATGTCTACGCGGGCGAAGATCTCATCGGTGATCGTGTTGGAGACCTCGGTCTGCAACACCGGATCCGAGCCCAGCGGTGCCACCGTGCTCAGATACCGATCGGTGTCGAGCACCTCCCCGCGCACGAACCGCGACACCACTGTGGTGATCGCAAGAACAGCGACAAGCACCGTCAATATGGCCACCGCGGTCCAGCGCCACCCATGCCGGGGCGGTCGGCGCGCCGGCTGCTCCGCGCCGCGACCCTTCGTCCGCAGAGCGGCCACCTCAGCGCGCAGCCGCTCCAGCTCGGCGCGTTCGTCGGCGGTCAACTTGCCGCCGGGCATGTCCTCTCGCGCATCAGAGGCCATCGGTACCCCTCACTGAGAACGGATACGTCGTCGCTGTCGGTGGCCCGTGCGCTTCTCTCCGCCGGCTACGACGGACCCGCTATCGTGCGGCGCCGCCCCGGTCTCGGCGGAGCGACCCGCCGAGGGCGCGGGGGTTCCAGGTCGAGACGGCCCAGAGCACCACGATGTCGAGAACGATGACCGGAGTCGAGCACAGCGGGCAGTACAGCGGTTCTTGCGAGGCACAACTCGTATAAAGCATCGGGCTGACGCCGGATCGAATCCGGTCAGGGGCCGGCGCCCAGCGGAAAAACAGCGACCTGGTGACGATCAGGGCGTACGCTGGGACCGACATTATCACCACCGAGCCGGTGAGTCCGGGATTCTGCTCGAATGGCCACAATCGATTCGAAGAAATTTCAAGCGAGTTCTGTAGAGAGTCGGGTCGATACGACTTCCTTTCTCGTGAAAGAAAGAGGGCTACAGTGACCGAAACCGATATCGACGCGTTAGGTCCCATCGACTATCTCGTGATCGAATTCCCTGCCGATAGGCCTCCGGACGGATCGGCCCTGCCCTTGCTGCGCGACCTCGTCGAGCGCGGCATCATCCGGGTGTTGGACCTGGCGTTCGTCCGCAAGGACGCCGACGGCTCCCTCTCCGGAGTCGACATAGCCGACCTCGGTCTCGAAGGAGACATCGACATCACCCTCTTCGCGGAGGCGGGATCGGGCCTGCTCGACGACGCCGACCGCAAGGAGGCAGGCAGGGCGCTCGAGCCGGGATGCTCGGCCGCGATCCTCGTCTACGAAAACAGGTGGGCGGCGCCATTCGTATCCGCGCTCCGCCGCAATGGCGCCGAACTTGTGGCCACCGGACGTATCCCTGTGGAGAGCATCCTGTCGTCCCTCGAAGTCATCGAGGCGGAAACCCGATGAAGGCAATGATCAAGGTCGTCGGCCCGACAGAAGGAGTGTCATGCCCGGACTGCTTCGCGGCGTAGCCCGCACCGCCGTGGTCGCCGGAACCGCGACCGCTGTCTCCAATCGCGTCTCCCGACGGCAGGGACAGCGCTGGGCGCTACAGGATGCGCAGTACGCCCCTGACGTGCAGTATGCGGTACCGCAGCCCGCGCCTGCACCGCCATCCGGCGGCGGTGTGGCGATGGACCGGATCACCGCATTGAAGGAACTCGCCCAACTCAAAGCGCAGGATGTGCTCACCGATGCCGAGTTCGAAGCCGAGAAGGCCAGAATACTTGAATCCTGAAGATTCGTTTCTATGCCATTGCTCGACGGAACAGACTGCGTAGCGGAAACTATCACCCCGGCCAGGATGTGCATCTCGATGCGGTGCGGCACGAGAATACGTCGCGAGATCACACTTCGAACTACGAACGGTGTCGTAAGCACTCATGTGTTATGTATACGGGATGTCAAAGCGTCGGGCATGACGGTGCATCCGCATACGCTCGATCTGTCCGCATGAATATGGCGGACATCATGCGAAACAGCCGGTCCGGCTGCGCTGCTTCGCTATCGAGGAGCGGTGAGTTTCCAGCAATGACGCGGAGACTCACCGCTCCGACCACACCGGAACGCGAACGGGGCATGCCATTCGCGTCGTCGCGGACAGCAACCGGAACGACCCCAGTTCAGCCGTCTCCGCCGATGCCGGCGAGTGTGGTTCGCAGGCGGGCGTTGTCGGTTGGGGTCCACCCGGGCGGCGACAGGATTGCGCTCCATGCGTCGGCGATATCGACGACGTAGGTGTGTCCGTGTCCGTCGGGGACATTGGTTGACACCGCCATGTCGGCCGCGACCTGAAGAAACGTCACGAAGGGATACCAGCGGGTGCTGTCGAGCACATCGTCGCCACGTTCCTCCCGAAGCCAATCAGGCTCGTTCAGTAGCAGTTCCGGGGACCACCAGACAATCGGATCGGAGGCGTGCTGCAGATAGACCATTCGTGGCCGTCCCCACGGGGCGTCCGGGCGTGCAAGGTCCTCGGGCGCTCGCGCACCGAAGCGGACAGTCTGGCCTTGCTCGTAGATGGGCAACCGCTCCTGCGAGCCCGGATCCCGGTTCGTCGTGACGTCGGTCCATATCCGGTTGGCATTGGGCGGGCCGATGAACAGCACACCATCGGTTCGCAGCTCGATATCGTCGACCCCACCGAAAGCGCTTTCGCCTCCGAAAGAGCCGAGACTCTCCCCCATTACGATAAGTTTCGGGCGCGACTCCTGCGGCAGCTTTTTCCACTTGTCGTACACCGCGCCGAACTGCGCCTCGCCTGCCTGGCGGGCCCGCTCCTTGTCCACCAGGAAGGACAGCCAACTCGGCAGATAAGAATACTGGAGACCCACGATCGCGGTGTCACCGTTGTACATGTATTCCAGCGAGGACGCGAGACTTTCGTTGACCCATCCGGTACCGGTGGTGACCGCCACGGCGACCACGGCGCGGTCGAACCCGCCGGCACGTTCCAGCTCGTCAGCCGCCAGCTGGGCATTCTCCCGGATCGAGTCACCGCCGCTGGCCAGCCCTGCGTAAGCACGGATCGGTTCCACGGCGCGCCGCCCACCGTGAAACGCGGACAACTCCTCGACCGTCGGACCGCGCGAGATGAACGCACGACCTTGACGCCCCAGTGAATCCCAGGAAACCAGCGAGCCCGGACCGCCCGACCGCAGCGACGAGGCCGGCGGGGCATCACCCGTCTTGGTCTCTTGATTGAGGGCTGCGAAGGAATCGTTGAGCCCGGACATGATCACGCGCACCGCTGCCCCATTGATGATCGTCACCAGAAGTGCCACCGCAAGGACCCCGATGACGGTCGCCGAGAACCGCCGAGGCACCGCGCGACTGACTTTGTGCTCGACCCATACCACCGCGTGTAGCAGCACCCGCGCGAGCGCCACCAACCCCACGTAGAGCAGGACGGCAAGCACCGCCATGAGGACATAGCCCCACCACGGGAAGGGTGCGGCGTTCATGAGTTCTCGCAGCTGCGATTGCCAGTTCCTGAACCACACGAGCATCGCCGCGGTTCCGAGCGATGCGATCACGACGGCCGTCCGCCGCACGGCCGTCTTCACGTGGGATGGCGCCTCCCGCTGGACTAGGTAGCGGACGAACTTGGAGCCAAGAAACCCGAGGAAATAGCCGATTGCTGCTGATATGCCAGTAATCAGCCCCTGAAAGAATGGCCCGCGTGGAAGAAGGGTGGGGGTCAACGAGAGCCAGGTGAACAGCACCGCGACGACCAATCCGCCGAACGCATATCGGGTAGGCAGCCAGCGACGATGCCTGGGTGATCGAGCGGAACCGGATTGACGGCCTGCTGCGCCATCGATCGCATCGGTCTGCACACGATAAGCGTAGCGGCAGAATAGGTATTGCTGGAATGTTGCGATCTGCCGAACGCCCCTATCGGCTCATATGTCCGCCAACGTCCGGCGCTGGCGCGCACTCGGCCGGACTGCCGGCGTTGCCGACCTGGTCTGCCCGGCAACCGGTGCCTGTGACCGTCATATCCGGCTTCGCGTCTCCGCCGGTGCCCGGGACCCATTCGGCAGTCGTTCGTTGCCCGGCTCCACGGCTTTACGCGGTCGCGGGGGCGTGCCGGGGTAGCATCGCCCCGGCGACGAATCCTGCCGCTCCGATCGCGGCCAAGACGATCATCGCAGCGGCGTAGGCGTGGCTCGTGAGCCCGGCTACGAGGATGGTGCCTGCGATGGCGGTGCCGAGCGAGGAGCCGAGATTGGACACGCTACGCGACAGCCCGGAGATCTCGCCCTGCTGGTCCTCGCCGAAACTGGACTGGACGACATTGACCGCCGGGGTCAGCATGACACCGAGTCCGAGCCCGATCAGCAGCAGTCCGGGCGCGAATGCCCAGGGGTTCACGAGAGTCCCGGCCAGCGCGAGCAGTACGCCGATGCCGGCGATGGTCACGAGAAAACCCGCCATGATGAGGGTTCGCTGGGCACGCCGTCGCGCCAGGCGTGCGGCGGCCAATGACGACACGAGCAGCCCCAAGGTGGCCGCTGTGAAGATGACGCCGGTCTGAATCGCGTTGTACCCCCGTACAACCTGCAGGTATGCCGCGACAACGAATGACGTTCCCATCAACAGCAGCCACTGGATGTGTTCGGTGATCAGGCCCAGGTTGGAGGTGCGGTTGCGGAACAGACTGGTCGAGATGAGTGGCTCGCGTCCGGAGCGCTCCCGGGCACGAATGCTGAGAAAGAAGCACGCCAGCACCACCACGCCGAGCAGGAGTAGGGCGAGCGTGAGCCAGCCGTTGTCGTCGGCTGCCAGGATGCCGGTCACGAGCAGGACCAGACCGGCCGCCGACAGAACTGCGCCACCGACGTCGAAGGCCCGGGTCGGGTCCGGCGGCAGGGGGTCGGCGATGCGCCGACCGAGCAGCACGATGAGTGCGACCACCAATGCTTGGAACGCGAACGCCGCTCGCCAGCCGAGCGCGGAGGTGATGACTCCGCCGAGCAACGGTCCCGCCGCCGCACCGACGCCGCCCAGCGCCATGATCGCGCCGAATGCTCGTGCCCGCGATGTCGTTTCAGTGAACAACAGGGTTGTGAGAATATAGACGGGCGGTATCAGCATCGCGGTGCCGATGCCCTCGAGAATCGAGTTGCCCACAATCAGCACACCCAGGCCGGGAGCGAGCGCACTCAGCACGGCACCGACACCGTAGATCATGAGGCCCAGCTCGAAACAGCGTTTGCGGCCGTAGCGGTCGGTGAGCTTACCGCCCGGAATCATCAGCGCCGCCATGACGAGCAGGAAGATCGTGATGACGATCTGCACGCCCTGCGCAGTGGTGTTCAAGTCGGCGCTGATGTCGTTGATCATCACGTTCATGTTCGAACCGGCGAAGCTGCAGATGAACTGCGCGAGCGCCAGCGGAACGAGTGCACCGCGGGGCGGGCTGGACACACCGGTATCGGGCATCCGCCTGTTCGGCCTATCTGGACGTCGCCGCGGGCCGGGCCTCGGCGCGGTCGATTTGTTCGTCGAGGGCCATGGCGGCTGCGACGAGGGCCAGGTGGGTGAATGCCTGCGGGAAGTTGCCCAGTTGCTCGCCGGAAGGACCGATCTCCTCGGCGAACAGCCCGACATGATTGGCGTAGGTGAGCATTTTGTCGAAGGCGTAGCGGGCTTGAGGCACCCGGCCGGCACGGGCGAGCGCTTCTACATACAAGAAACTGCAGAGGTTGAAGGTGCCTTCGGCGCCGCGCAGACCGTCCGGGGATGCCTCCGGGTCATAGCGGTAGACCAGGCTGTCTCTGACCAATTCGTCGTCCATCGCGTCGAGGGTGCTCAGCCATGCCGGATCCCGTGGCGAGAGAAATCCCATGCGTGGCATCAGCAGCAGTGACGCATCCAGCACATCGGTGGCGTAGTGCTGCACGAATGCCTGCCGCTTCGCGCTCCAACCGCGTTCGACGATCTGGGCGAACACCGCGTCCCGCGCCTGGGTCCAGCGGGCCACGTCGGCGGGCCGCGAGTAGTCAGTGGCCAACCGGATGCCTCGGTCGAAGGCCACCCACGTCATCAGTCGGCTGTAGGTGAATTCCTGCTGTCCCCCACGCGTTTCCCAGATCCCCTCATCGGGCCGGTCCCAGTGCTCGGTCAGCCAGTCGGTGAGGTTCGCGAACGACCGCCACCCCCAGATGCCGCCGATGTCCGAAGACTGAGCCAGGGCGTCGGCGGCCTCGCCGTAGATATCGAGCTGGATCTGGTCGGCCGCCGCGTTCCCGACCCGCACCGGCGCCGACGCTTGGTAGCCCTCCAGATGGTCCAGTACCTCCTCCTCCAGATGCGGGTCACCATCGATCCGGTACATGATCTGCAGTGGCTCACCGGATGCCGTGTCACCGGCGTCGACGCGGTCACGCATCCAGCGCCGGAAGGCCAATGCCTCTTCGGTGAACCCGAGGTCGATCAACGCCCGGACCGACAACGAAGCATCGCGAACCCAGGTGTAGCGGTAGTCCCAGTTGCGCTCGCCGCCGATCTGCTCCGGCAGGCCCATCGTGGCTGCGGCGATCGGCGCGCCGGTGGGGTGATAGGTCAGCAGCTTCAACGTGATCGCGGACCGGTTGACCATGTCCCGCCACCGGCCCCGGTAGGTGGACGACCGCAGCCATGACTGCCAGAAATCCCGGCACAGTTCGAAGGCGGTGGAGATATCCTCCCGCGATGGATGCGGCGGTGTCGGACCGTCGCTCGCCATGGTGGTCAACACCAGCACGGCGGTATCCCCCTCGGAGAGCGTGAAACGGGCCGTCACGTCGCCGTCCTCGGCCCGCAGCAGCACCGGATCGGTGGCCTGCAGATGCAAGTCCGTGCCGGGGCCATGGAAGACCGCAGCTCGGTCGCCGAGTCGTTCAAGGGTGTGCGTGGCGCGTCCGTAGTCGAATCGTGGGCGGCAGGTCAGCGCGAGCGGCAGGCTTCCCCGCACCACCCGAGCCACGCGCACCAGCCGATGCCGGTCGGTGGGTTCGGAATCGCGTATGGGCTCCATGAAGTCGGCGACCTCACCAACCCCTCGAGGTGCCATGAACCGAGTGACAAGGATCGCCGTGTCCGGCAGGTACAGCTGGCGGATCGCCATGTCTTCCGTCGTGACATCGGCGGCCAGCCGGCAATGTCCGCCCCGCTCGCTGTCCAGGAGCGAGGCGAAGATGCTGGGTGAATCGAACCGCGGCGTGCACCACCAGTCGATCGTGCCCACGGACGAGACCAGTGCCGTAGTCTGCAGGTCGCCGACGATGCCATGCTCGGCGATCGGTGGGTAGGCGTTCACAATCTACTCCTTCATACCGGGAATCGGGCGTAACCGGATGGCCAGAAGTGGCTCGCCCCGAGCGTCCGCCCTCCCTCTTCGGAAGCACTGTCTCTCACAGTGTGCGCCGCGCCGCCGACGAACGGGTGAGGACTGACGAAAGCAGATCGGTTCCAGAGCGAATTTGCGGCGAATAGGCTGGCAGTATCCACCTCCGCAGAAAATGCATCTCGGGCAAGGCTTTGAGTGCGACCGCGGCGAGTATCGCGCGAGAATCGACTGGATCAGCAACCGCTCGACAACCGCAATCCCATCGATGCTGAGATCGGTGTCGCCGCTGAACACTGTGAGGACTGATGGAACGCAACAGACACGAGCTCTTGCACGGGCCCTTGTTCTCCCGGCGTGTTCCACTCGACCGCCGCAACGCGGCCAGCCGGATCAGCGCGTACATCTACGGGAACGTCCTGATCCTTGCCGCCTTGATCCCGGTCACGCCGTCCGCCGAGGACGTCGGCATCGTGGTCGTCCTCGGTACCGCCCTCTCGACATTCATCGCACATGCCTTCGCCGAAGGCGTCGGTCAATCGGTGCGCCAGAGCCATGCTCTGTCCCCACAGGAACGATGGGCGGACCTGCGCGACTCCTTGCCCATCCTCAGCTCGGCGGTGCTGCCCTGCGTGATCCTCGCAGCCGCGGCGGTCGGGTGGATCGAACCACGCACCGCACAGGTGCTCGCGGAGTCGGCCATGCTGGTGCGGATCGGCGGGATCGTCTTCGTCATAGGTCGACTCCACGGTGAGCTGCCCCATCGTTCGACGCTGCTCGGGGCGCTGCTGCTGGTCTGCGCGGCCACCACTGTCGTAGCGGTCAAGGTCGTCCTGACGCACTGATCCGCGCAGGTGGGCGGATCGAGCACCGCCGCACCGACGCGTGATTTCATGCTTCTCGCCGGCCCGATCGGGTTGGATCGAGATCGCCGTGCAGCTGGTCGCCGAGCACAAAACATCAGGCGCAGATCGGCGATGCCGCACACCGTCGAATGGACCGGTGGAGAATCGTTCATATCTGATCGGATTGTCGAGGGAAAGGAGCGAATCATGTCCGAGAATCCGTCGGTCAAACAGGGAGTCGCGGCAGGAACCTCGATGGGGGCCGCCATCATCCTCGCCACCGTCGGCCTGCTCCAGTTGTTCCAAGGCATCGCCGCGGTAGCCGAAGATGAGGTTTTCGTAGCAGGCGTCGAATACATCTACAAGTTCGATTTCACTACCTGGGGTTGGATCCACATCGTGCTCGGAGTGCTGATGGCGGCGGTAGGACTCGCCCTGTTCACCGGAGCGCGCTGGGCGCGAATTGCCACGATCGTCTTCGCGGCGATATCAATTCTCGCGAACTTCGTGTGGCTGCCGTATTACCCGTGGTGGTCGGTACTGATCATCGCGCTCGACATCGTTGTGATCTGGGCGGTCACGACATGGAATCCCGAACGCGTCTAATGGGCTTCCTTATTCGAGCAGGACTCGCAACTGTGGGCCGAAGCCATGACCGACCAAAACGATCCAGCCGTCGCGCAGCCCGACGACACTGACGCGTCCGACAAATCGACCGGTGCCGGCCGTGTCGAAAACGGCAAGTCCGGATGGCGCCGGGCACCGTCCGGCGTGCTGGCCGAGTTCGAGCCCAGCGCCGATCGGGATCCGCTCGGGCTGCTCGAAGCCCAGGCCGCGACCCGAATTCCCGAGCTCGTTCCGGTGCGGTACGCGCGAATGGGCACCGCGCCGTTCGCGTTCTACCGCGGTGCGGCTGTGGTCATGGCCGAGGATCTTTCGCACGCCCCGACCACCGGCTTGATCACTCAACTGTGTGGCGACGCCCACCTGAGCAACTTCGGAGTCTTCGCGACGCCGGAACGCAATCTTGCCTTCGATCTGAACGACTTCGACGAAACCTACCCTGGTCCGTTCGAATGGGACGTCAAACGACTCGTCGCGAGCCTCGCGATCGTGGGGCGCGACAACAACCACAGCGGCAAACAACGCAGGAAGTACATCCGTGCCTGCGCCGCCGAGTACCGCGAAATCATGAATCGCCAGTCCGCCTGCGGAGAGCTTGCGGTTTGGTACTCCCATATCGACGCCGTTACCCGATTCGATGAACTGCGGGAAGTCCTTGATCCGCCGACCAGGAAACGCATAAAGAAGACGATCGACAAGTCCTGGAGCCGAGACAGCGTCCAGGCGCTGTCCAAGCTGACCACGGTCGTGGACGGGCAGCCCCGGATCACGAGCACGCCGCCTCTGATCATTCCTATCGAGGAGATCTTCACCAGTGCCGACGCGGAGCAGTTGAACCGAGCACTGATCCAACGGCTCGGTCATTACCGCGACACGTTGCAGCCCGATCGCCGAGTCCTGTTCGACCGATTCGAATACGTTCAAGCGGCACGAAAGGTCGTCGGTGTGAGCAGCGTGGGCACTCGGGCATGGATCGTCCTTCTCCGCGGGCCGGGCAACGACCCCCTGTTCCTGCAGGTCAAGGAAGCCCAGCCGTCGGTACTCGCGAAGCACCTCGACGGCCCGTCGTTCACCACCCAGGGCGAACGTGTGGTTGCCGGGCAGCGGCTGATGCAAGCTGCCAGCGATATCTTCCTGGGCTGGCAGCAGGGCGCGGGCGAAGACGGAGTGGTGCGGGACTTCTACGTCCGCCAACTGCGGGACAGCAAAGGATCCGCCGACATCCAGACCATGTCCCCCGAACTGATGACTCGCTACGGACGCCTGTGCGCCTGTGCGCTCGCCCACGCTCACGCACGCGCCGGCGACCGGTTCGCGATCGCCGGTTACCTCGACGCGGATGACGACTTCGAGGAAGCGATGTTCGCATTCGCCGAGAGTTACGCCGACCAGAACGCACGCGATCACGCCGCGCTGCGCAAGGCGATCGGTGACGGCACGATCACCGCATGGCGGGAGGTGTAAGGAGTGAACAGCGAACGAGCCTCCGACGCCGTGCCCTGATCCCGGTGTTGGTGGGCGCGGGCGGCGTTCGCCCTGACGTTTCTCGCGGTGGCGGTCGCGAGCACTCGCCAGGCAGTCGGCCTTCTGCGCTGAACCAATTGTGCGGGGGCTGACACTGCACGCACTGCACGCGACCACAGAAGTGATCATCGATGCCGACACATCCGAGGCACCGAGGCACCGGTCGGCATCGATGGGGAGTCGCTGCTGCTTCCCACCCCCTCTGATCTGCACGATGAGCCCGCCGCGCTGCGAGTTCGGGTGCCACGCAACCGTCCAAGGAATTCGCGCCGCCCAACCCACCCTCGATTGGATCCGGCTTCGCGCGCTGGCGTGGTACCGCGAGTCCGATGGTTGACCAGTGGTCGGCTCAGGTCGGTGGGATCGGCTGAAATGGTCGCAGTTCGTCCGCTCCCGCTCGAACAACCCCGGCGCAGGACTCCGGCACCTCGTTCCATGCCCCGGGTAGGTCGCGCAAAGGTTCGGAGACCACGAATCGCGTCGCGTCACCGAGACGGTGTAGCACCTCTACCTCCGGATGCAGAGCGCGCAACTTCGAAATCTCCGTCGAGAAGAACAACGACCGCGTCTGTCCTTCGCTCGAGTAGCGGAAGATCCAGATCGACTCCCCGTCGGTCGTCGCGACCGTCATCTGAACCGGATTGTCCACACCGTGCGCACGGCCGACGTCTTCGACGAAGCCGACTGCCCGGGCCACGGCTCCGATGGGATCGTCGGCCAGGCCGAAGGTCATGGCGAGAAAGAACAGGGCTTCCGAGTCCGTCGATCCCTCGAGGTCGGGAAACAACGCCGGGTCCAGCGCAGTCACCACGTCGCGCCTGATCTCCCGGTAGCCCCGCAGAGCGCCGTTGTGCATCCACAACCATCGCCCATGCCGGAAAGGATGGCAGTTGCTGCGCTGTACCGGTGTCCCGGTTGACGCACGCACATGCGCGAAGAACAACGGAGTGCGCACCTGGCCCGCTATCTCACGGAGATTCCGGTCGTTCCACGCCGGTTCGATGCTCTTGAACACCGCCGGTTCGGCGCCTTCTCCGTACCAACCGATTCCGAAGCCGTCACCGTTCGTGGTAGTCGGTCCGAGGCGCGAGTGCAGACTCTGGTCGATCAACGAATGTCGCGGCCGGAACAACAGGTCCTCGGCGAGGATCGGCTCCCCTGAGTACGCCATCCACCTGCACATTCGTCAATTGAAACAGAACCGCAGGCAGAATTGACCGGGAACGGGGCATGCCCTGTTCGTGGCGCGTGTCAGCCGACGCCTCGGACAACGCACTTTATGGCCGGTTGTCCCGAACCGGCTGTCTCCGCAGGTACGATCCAGGGCACCACAAATCGAAGACCTGGAAACCTCGAATTCCTCGGTGCCAACTTTTCGGGACCGGAACCGGATGGATCGGCGTTACCGCCCCTCCACGACCTCCGGAGCGGACCGCCATTCAAGTTCTCGGGCGGGCGACTATTCGCATGCAAGTTGATGGATTGGTTGAAAGGCCGAGATCTTTGAGCTATCTGGCCGTGCTGTTCACGATCACCACCGATCTGTTCCGGGTCGGCGAGAGTTCGGGCACGACTTTGGCGCCATCACCGAACAGGAATCCCAGGTCTTCGAGGCCAAGACACTGATGTAGTGGCACTACCGCTCCTGTCCGGTGTCCTGCCGATGGAGGCGGATCAGATCCCTGTGTGCTGGAGCGGGCGCAAACCAGCCTATGTCCAGGAGAGGAGCGTCAGATGTCGTCGGCACCGATGGTGCGGTCGAGTTCGCTCGTGCTGGTTGTGTTGGCGTCGGGGCAGTTCTTGATGACGCTGGACAGCTCGGTGATGAATGTTTCCATGGCCACTGTCGCCCGAGATCTCGGTACCACGATCACCGGCATCCAGACCGCCATCACCCTGTACACGCTGGTGATGGCATCGCTGATGATCACGGGCGGCAAGGTGGGCGCCATCCTCGGCCGACGCCGGACGTTCGGGTTCGGCCTCGTCGTATACGGTGCGGGCTCGTTCATCACCGGGCTGGCACCGAATCTGCCGATTCTTCTGCTGGGGTGGTCTCTGCTGGAGGGAATCGGAGCCGCCCTGATCATGCCTGCGATCGTCGCCCTCGTCGCTGGGAACTTCGCACCCGAACGCCGGTCTGCGGCCTACGGCCTGGTAGCGGCGGCCGGAGCGATGGCGGTCGCCGTCGGCCCGCTGCTCGGTGGCGCCGTGACCACGTTCGCGTCGTGGCGGTACGTCTTCTTCGGCGAAGTGGTCATCGTCGTGTTGATTCTGCTGGTGTTGCGCCGGGTCGAGGACGCTCCTGCGATCCATGTCCGGCTGGACCTTGTCGGGTCGCTTCTGTCCGTGATCGGCCTCGGCGCGGTCGTATACGGGGTCTTGCGGTCGAGCGAATGGGGCTGGGTGCGAACCGAGGCAGGCGGACCTGTCGTACTCGGTCTGTCGCCGGTCATCTGGCTGCTGATCGGTGGCCTGCTGACGTTGTACCTGTTCCTGCGAAGACAGGCGTATCTGGTGGAGCGGGGCCGCGATCCGCTGGTCGATCCGGGGCTGCTGCGGAATAGACAACTCGTCGGCGGGTCGAGCATGTTCTTCGCGCAGTTCGCCGTCCAAGCCGGGGTGTTCTTCTCGGTGCCGCTGTTTCTGTCGGTGGTGCTCGAACTCAGCGCGCTCGAGACGGGGGTGCGGATCCTCCCGCTGTCGATCGCGCTTGTCCTGGCCGCAGCGGGCATCCCCCGGTTCCGGCCGCGTGCCGACCCGCGCCGGGTCGTTCGGCTGGGTCTGGGCGCGATGATCGTCGGCGTTCTGATCCTCGCTGCCGGGATGGACCTGGGCGCCAACGCGGGCGTCGTGTCGATCCCGATGCTGTTGATGGGTCTGGGTCTGGGCGCGTTGGCCTCGCAGTTGGGCGCCGTCACGGTATCGGCCGTGCCCGATTCGCGGAGCTCCGAGGTTGGGGGACTACAGAACACGGCCACCACTCTCGGTGCGTCCTTGGGCACCGCGCTGATCGGCTCGATTTTGATTGCCACTCTCACGTCGACCGTCATCACGGGCATCGAGAACAACGCCGCTGTCCCGGTGTCCGTGCAAGAACAAGCGACCACGGATTTAGCTGCCGGGGTGCCATTTCTGTCCGACAGCCAGCTGACGGCCGCGCTCGACAGCGCCGGTATCGATGACACCACTGCGGACGCCATTCTTGCGGTCAACTCCGAGGCCCGTCTCGAGGCGCTGCAAGTGGCATTCGCCGTGACCGCTTTGCTCGCGATCGCGGCACTGTTCGGCACCGGTCTGTTGCCTCGCCGACCGGTCGCCCTGCGCGACGAGAAGGATCGGCGCGCGCTAGGGGAACCCGAGACCGATGCCGAGTGATGGCAGGACCGCACGTGGGCGGCCGCACCCCCGTCCGCATGCCGGGCGCATGGCTGCCCAGCCGGCATCATTCCCGGTCGCCGTTGGCCTTGCCGCGCAGGTAGTGACCGATGCTGGTCTCGTCCAGAGCCAGTGCCTTGACGATCGATGCTGCGGCCACGATCACCAGCGACATAACGAAAAGCCAACTCACCGAAGTGAAGGCCAGCCCCAGCGGACCGAAATGCTCTTGGGCGTTCGTCGTGATTCGAGGCAACAAGATACGGCCTGCTGCGTGCACCGCGGTCAGTCCGACCGCGGTGAGCACTCCGGACACCACCAGCAGACGCCCGGTCAGCGCTCCCTTCGTCAGTAGAAAGGGGGCCAGCACCCAGACGAACACCCAGATGACCACTTCACCCAGCAAGGCAAGCAGTCGACCGGCGTAACCGGTCTGCGCGAGTCCACGAGTCTGCCCCACCAGCCCGGCGGCGAGGGCTACCGCGAGCAGCGTTGCCAGCCACCGCCAAGCCTCTCGCGGACCGATGGCGGGAACCTTCCAGACCGCCTCATACATGCGCGCTAGAGCCCGTGCGAAAGACGTGCCGCCGAGCAGGACCATTAACAGGCCGACCACACCGAACGCGGCTATCGACGGATCGGCGGCAAGGGAGGTTCCGTCGACGTACAGCGATCTGGAATCGAAGCCGAACTGGTCGTTGATTGTCTTCGCCGGCGCATGCCAGCCACTGAAGACGGATGCGGCGATCATCACCGGCAACACCGACGTGAAGATCTGGGCGGCGAGCGCCAGCGACCGGTCCACGAGCTGGATCTCGGCAAGGCCCTCGATAACACGGCGCAGCGTCCGTCCATACGGCGTTCCGCGCAGCCAGCCCGTCGCGGCCAGCGTGCGCGCGATGGATACTTCGCGAGCCAATGCCACCGACAACTTCACGGACCGCACCGCGCTCACTGTCCTTCTGCTTGTTCTGTCAGGAATGGTCGTGCGAACTGGTCTCGGTGGAGACGAATCGAACGCTACGCCGAGATTGCCGCAACCACGTCGACTTAGTGGATTCCGATGGCCGAGGTCATCCCGGCCGGGACACCGAGCGCCACGGAAACGGCACTCCGGATGCACCACCTGTGCCAATATCACTGTGCGGGGCGCCACCGATCGACGTGCCCAGACGGAGCAATAAGTCCGACCTTGCCGAAGCGTCGACGTCCAGGCATCGAAGGACGCGAACGGAATTCTCCACCGAATACACGAGTGGGCCGATGAGATCCAGGACAAGCGTCACGGGAATCACGATGACCGCGGTGGTTCTGATCATCACCGCAGGGTGCGGGTCCGACAGCGGATCGAATTCGACGCCGACGAATCAGAAGACGCACGATATGCGGAGCAGCATCGGGGCGACGGCGTCCTCTGTCGTGAGCTCGGGCCTGAACACCGCGCAGCAAAAGATCCGGGATGTGATCAACGCGGCAATCGCCGCCCGCCGATCACCTTCGACGATGGCAGCTCGGATCTCGGCCCGGGGGATGTTGCCACCATCAAAGCGGTTGCGATCCCGCTGAAGGGGAACGACACGAAAATACAGATCACAACCTACGCCCACGACTCCAACATCGCTGCCGCCAGATCACTGGCCAAGGCACGGGGCGACAACATCGCGGCCGAACTGGAGGCCGAAGGGATCGACAAGGCACGCATCGTTGTGCGTGCCGAGGCGAATCCGACAGCGCCGGACGTTCAGGTCAACGAGGCCCAGATCACGGTGGTCGCCGAATAGGCGCGAGCACGCGCTGGCCCGGCAGGAAACTCCCGCGCTCTCTCCCAAGGGCGGCGATTGACATGGCCGAGCTGCCGCTCGAGCTCATGGCAGCGGTGAGTGGCGGAACGTCGAATGGTTCGCATCATCACGGGTTCCGGCGCATAGAGGCGCGTCCAGTTCGCCAGCGTGAACTCCCGCAACAGACTGACCCAGCTCGCAGGCAACCTCCCGCTCACTTCTGCTGGTAGGCAGACAGCAGATTCGACTGCAATGTTCGTGGCTTCCAGCACCCGCTGCGCGCAGCTCAGGTCCGCCTGCGTGGCCGCGATATCTCCGGCCTGCTCCGGTTTGCACACCATTGTGGCTCTGTCCGTCATTTGTGACGGTGACGGCACTTGTCCATGAATCGTGACGGCACCATCAATCAGCGTCAGGCGTTGTTCACGAACGCCGACGGCGCCTGGCGGGCACTGGCGAACGCCCGCCCAGCGGCATGTGCGGAGTCGGTTGGGCGGGATACCCGTCGCAGCGCTCCGGCAGGACAGGTCAGAGAATCGTTTGTGAGATACCTCGCCAGAGCAACTTTCGTGGGCCGGGCACAGCAACTCCGGGAGTGGGCCGTGGCCCGGCGAGCGTATGTTCACGTTGATCGCCGGGTTCGGCATCTACCGCCCGACCATCTAGTGAGCTAAGGCCGTCGCCGATTCGACCTTGTCGGTGCTCAGCTGAGCGGATACCCGGGCCCTTGAACCGGCTCCCCGGACCGACGAGGGTCTGGGGAGCCGGCGGGGTAGTCGAGTGTCTCGGCTGCGGAGGATTTACGCTCCGGTAGGAGACGGGTCGGCCGCCTGGTAGCGGAAGACCTCGCGACGCAGGCGTTCCAACTCCGACGCTGCGGAGGGCGAGGGTTTGGTGTAGCGATCGGCGGTAGGCGCCGCGAACACTACGTTCCTTGCGTTCTCGTAGAGAGACAGGTACTTCTTCCTTCGGCCAGAGAGGCCGGGAAGCACGCGGAAGAGCGCGGGGAGGTAGCGGGTCACCGCGTCGATCTGGGCGCGTTTGTCGGTCGCTTGGCGCTCCACTTCCTCGATGGCTTCGCTGCGGGTGCATCCGGTCTCGTGACGGATTGCCCTGACCAGGTTGTAGGGGATATGGTCGGCCTCGTCCCGATCCAGTGACACAAGATCGTTCTCCGCCAGCGCCACCCACCAGACAAGTTCCTCGAGACGGCGGATCACCGGGTGGTTCCGCAGTCTCGACGGCATTTCCCAGTCCTGGTGCACCTCTATCAAGGCGACAGCGATATCGAACCCACCGGTCGAGTTCCGCAGCGGTAGCCAGTCGGCCGTGGCGGGGATGTAGCGGATGATGCGATGGTGTGCTTCGCGTTCGCAGGCGTCGAACCACGTCTCGACGCTGTCGAGGAACCGCTGCTGCCATTCGATGGTGCGGCCCTCGCGTAGACGCGGCCACACACTCGCCCACGCCGTCGCGATCGCGCCCGGGCTCCCTGCGGGCCGCGGATTCTGGCGCAGCACAGCCACCAGCCCAACCCGCAGTGCGGTGACCGCGTCCGGGTCCTGCAGCTGCGGATCATCGAACAAGTCATCCCACACCACCATCAGCGCGGACATGCCGACGAAGGCGTGTTCCCGTGCCGCGTCCGCCGGGGCCAAGAGCTGCGCCGGGAACCGGAACACCCCTGACCACCGGTGGTGGTCATCGAACTCGGCCGGGGAGGCGACAAGGCCGGTGTCGGCCATCCAGTTCCTCAGCCAGGACATGGTCTGCGGCGAGACTACCGCACCGTCGTTGTGGGGTGGCCGCGTCGAGGGCTCGGACATGGTCGGTCGCGACCTTCGCCGATCGAGTACCGACCGGGCATAACCGATCATCGCGTGCCGAGCGCGAGGGTCGACGGGCAGGCCGACAAGCTGATCCTGGGCCCGGTCGAGGAAGTCGTCGGCGACCGCCCGTGCCTCGTCCACGGCGCCCGAGGCGAGTACGAGCTCACGGGCATGCGCGGCGTCCTCGCGCGTCATTCGCCGGCCCAGCAGGCGGGCAAGATCGCGGTCGCGGGCAGCCGCGCGGATCACGGGCAGGGTGTAGATGCCCTCGAACAGATCCTGATTGACCGGCTTGCCCATTTCCTCAGCGGTCGAGGTCACATCGAGGATGTCGTCCCACAACTGGTAGGCCAGCCCGAAATATCGACCGAACTCGGCCAACGCCTGCTCCTGCTCACCTGAACAGCCGGCCTGCATCGCGCCGACCCGGCAGGCAAACGACAGCAACATCGCCGTCTTACCGCCGATCGAGTCCAGATAGGCCTGCTCACTGCGAGAGGCCACATACTCGTCGGCGGCCTCGAGCACCATCCCCGCGCACATCTGCTCACTCGCGATCGCCGCCGCGGCAACTTCACGCTGGCCGAGGTCGGCCAGCATCCGCGTGCCCGAAGACGTCACGCAGTCCCCGGCCAGGACGGCCATGTGCGAACCCCACACCGCGTTGGTGCTGGGACGGCCGCGACGCTGGTCGGCGTGATCGATGACGTCGTCGTGATATAGCGACCCCAGATGCACCAACTCCACCGCGGCAGCGGCGCGCACTGCTCGCTCGTCGGCCGGCGCCGTGGGATCGGTGAGCAGATAGTACGACAGCAACGTCACGGTCGGACGCACCATCCGCCGAGACGTGTCGGGCCCCTCGTCGGTCAGTGCGGTCAGCTCGGGTCTGTTCTCGAACTGCACCGGTCCGAGCACGTCACGGACACGGTCGAGGTCCGCATCCAGATGCGGGAAGACAGCGGAATCGATCTCACTTGGCACGCACACACTCCTGACTGCTGGCATCGGCCATCGATGCCGTTGATGCAGTGGAAATTTGACACCACAACGCACGAAAGATCCTGGTATCAGGCGATTTTGACGCCATCGTCACAGGCTGCTGCTGCGTCGGCTGCGCCCGCAGCAGCAGCCTGCCTCGGTGTTCTTGGGGTTTCGCAGTTCGGTCGTGGGAAACGATCAGGCTGTTTCGAGGTCGAAGCGTGACTCGCAGTGATCGGCATCAACGCCACCGAACGGTGTGAGAACACCGCCACCGAACCGAGCGAGTCACAACCGGGGCTTCCGGTCCACACCGCCGCAGGGCCGGGTGTGCCGGAGAACCGCAATGATTCTCAACACTTGTTCCAGCACGCCCGACGGTCCCGAGAGTGCTCTGGGACCGTCGGGCGTGAGTATGCTTTTTCCGGCTGCCGGATTCTGCGCGGCTGCTGTGGTGCGGCCGAGCGTGAGAATCCGGGGTCGTCTCACGCTCCGACGCGGCGGGCAGCTGGGCGGTCTGCTCGGTGGTGAGAGCTCAGAAGGAGCTCACATTGTTCAGCTGGTCCGGCCGCACATGCCCCGAGGCGTTGCAATAGAGGGTGTATAGCGAGTCGTTCCACGTGGCCATCGCCGCATAGCCGGACTCGCTGTACCGGATGGCTATGAAGCTGCCGTCGTTGAATGATTCGCTTTCGGCGCCGGGGGCCAGCATGCACACCCCGACCTCCGCGCCTCCTTCGCCGGCGGTCCGAAAAATCGTGACGTGACTGTCGGTGTCGTTGTACAGGGTGTAGGTACCCACCGAACTCCGCTCGACGGATTCCTGGGTCTTGGACGCAGACGCAGATATCTGCTTGACAGGCATGTTCGTGGCGGTCATCGCCTTCCTACCTTTCGTTGCACCGGGAACGTCGTCATCGGCACAGCAAAACACACCCGGTTATGTGTGATCGCTATTTTTCCCGACCGTGCTGAGGTCGTGATCCACCAGCACATTCCCGCAGGAAACCGCCATACCGGCAGCTGCCATCGGCGTGATCGTGCATCCCGATCAGCCACGCCCCGAGCCGCGCTCGGCGGTGGGGCGTTCGGTCTCGAGACCGCCGCGTTCCTTCGCTTGTCGGCGGTCAGGAATCAGTGTGGTTCGTGCCGGCTTGTCTTGGTTGCGCACGACTACCCGGGATTGCCGATCGTTGTGGAAGGGACCGACAATGTGTGGCTGGCGACGTCGGGGAATGCGGGGATGTTGAGGAAGACGGTGGCGGCGCGGCGGGTTCGTTCGTGGAGCTGTGCCAGTTTTTCGGAGGCCGCGGTGAGGCTGACACGCAGGCCTTCGGCTTCGCCGAGCCAGCCGTGCTGCTCGGCCTCGGTGATGCGTTGGGTGAGGTGCTGGCCACCGGAATCCGTAAGTTGACCGATATTGCGCCAACGGGCGCACCGAGGCGAGATTGTGGCATTACTGCGGTCGGCAGTTCAGGGCGGTTTCCCAGCGCGGTCTAGGTGCGCCACGACCGACTGATCACTGCCGAGTCGATCCTCGCAAAATGGACACCGCTGAGTTCACCGGCGGCGCGCTGGTGAACTCAGCGGTGTCCTGCAGCAGGCGCCTGCATTCGGATACCGCTCTGGATGTCGGCCAAACAGGAGCCCCTTGTTGCCTGGCGGCCGGAATCCCATTCGTTTGTTCGCTATTTAGCTAATGTGCTAAACTGCAAACGTGACCGAGGTCGACCCTGAAGAGGAAGCCGGTGTGTTCCGCGCGCTGGCCGACTCGACGCGCCGGCAGATCCTGGAGGACCTCCGCTCCGGCGAGTTGACTGCGGGTGATATTGCCGCGAGGTTTCCGATCAGTGGTCCGTCGATCTCCCGGCATCTGGGCGTACTCAAGGCAGCTGGGCTCGTCCGAGAGCGACGAGTCGCCAATCGGATCTTCTACTCGCTTGTTGAGGAACGACTGGCGTTATGTGTCGGCAGGTTCCTGAGCGCGATCTGCCCGGAGCAGGTCATCGTCAAGCAGCGCAGATTGCGAACCACGAAGAACAGGGGTGGCGGATGAGACCTCCGCGGATGTCCAGCGTCGTTGAGCGACGTCTTCTTGTGAACTATCGAGTCGACCCTGATGCTGCTGCGAGTTTGGTGCCGCCGCCGATGCGACCTCAATTGGTTGGCGGTTGGGCGGTTGCCGGCATCTGCCTGATCCGCCTTGGACAGTTCCGGCCCGGTTGGTTGCCCGGCTGGGTTGGGCTGCGCAGCGAGAACGCGGCGCATCGCATCGCGGTTGAGTGGGATGGTCGGCGGGGACGCTCGACTGGGGTGTATATCTCGCGTCGCGATAGCGGCTCGATGATAAACGTCCTTGCCGGTGGCCGACTGTTTCCGGGTGAGCACAGTTTGGCGCGGTTCGATGTGCGGGAGACGGCGCAGGATCTGCATGTGGCCTTCGCTAGTCATGACGAGACGATCTCGGTGAGTGTGGATGTCCGGACCGTCGAGCGGTTCCAGGGAAGCGAACTGTTCGCCGATCTGGCGCAGGCATCGGACTTCTTTCGGCGTGGCTCGGCCGGATTCTCGGCCACGCGTGGCGGTCAATGCCTCGATGGGCTCGAACTGCAGACGGACTCGTGGCGCGTCGAGCCGGTCGAGGTCCGCTCGGTTCGGTCCACGGTCTTCGACGACCGCGACCGGTTCCCGCCAGGCAGCGCGGTGCTCGACTGCGCCTTGCTGATGCGCGAGGTGCCGGTGAGCTGGCGCCCCCTTACGCCTCTGCAAGTCGTTGCCGGCTCCACGACTGGCAGGGAATAGCGCACGTCCGGAATAACTGCTCTGCGCCAGTAGTACCCCCGACCTGGAGACGGCTCGGCTGTCACCTGGCTACCGTTGACGCGCGTGACGCACACCGAGTTCGAGATCACGGCGGAATTGGTGCGGGATCTGCTGCGTGAGCAGATGGTCTTTACCGAACGCCCACCTACACCTGAGGATTCGAAACGATCGCCCAGTGACCGGGCCGCAGGGACACCGCCATCGGCCCCGATCTGCTCGCGCAGGATGTCACCGTGGCCGGCATGTCGGGCGAACTCGACGGTCAAGAGCATCTAGATCCAACGAAAGCTGACGACTCCCATGCGTGGATGCTCGCGGGTCGCGTCCAGGGGAATACCGCTGCGATGGACCTGGCTCGGGCGCGCTTGCGCTTTCGACTACGCCGCGTTCGACGGCGACCTGGCCGCCGTCGAGTGGCTCCTCGCCAAATGTCCAGCCCCGGTCCGGCGGAGGTGACGACGAGCAGCGCCTTCATGGCACCGCAGGACGAGCGGCCGCACACCGCCGCGTTGCGCACCTGCACGTTGTCCACCACGAAGTACAGGGCCGCGTCGACCAAGGCGTCCGAGCCGTCCGCAGGGTCCAGGTTCCCGACGTTACGGACAGTCAACAGGTCACCGGGGCCGCTGTTGGTGATCACCTGCCGGAGTGTTTCGTATCTGCCCCAGCAGTCCGGCTACAACAAGCGGATGCCTGCACTCCGACACCCTCGTACGACCAGGTCGCGCCGTGATGTTCAGCCGGTTCAGTCGCCCGAGGTGTCCTGGTCCTGCTGAGCAAGGACGAAGGTGCCTTGTCCGTTGGAGTCCAGCCCGGTGTCGAGGATCTTGTCGTCCAGAAATGCGGCGGCCTGCTGGTCCAGGTAGATCCGTGATCCTTCGGCATCCAAGACCTGGTCTTGCTCGGCCGGCCCCGCGGCAACCGCGAGCTGCAACGTCTCCGCGTCGTCCACCGTGGAGATTCGCAGCCCGGCATCCGCTGGAGTCCCCTCGGCCGAGGTGATACTGCGAACGGCCTCGATGGCCGCGGGGGTGATCATCAACATGTGTCTGTTTCCTTCCCGCTGTATTGACAGTCCGCCAGGCAAAATGGCGGGCTCAGGTTCCAGGACAGCGTCCGACGCAGACGCCATCGGTGTCGACAGCCAGCACGGACGTTCTCCCAGGAGTAGCCATGGGCTGCTTCACGAAACCATGGTTTTCGCGGCAGTCTCGTGTTGTTGTGTGACGTCTCAAACATCCCTCGACGGCGTGCCGGGATTTGTTGCTGACACCTCCACGCAACTGTTCCGGCGGCATTCGTCAAGTCGTAGAACAGGCTCGGTTGAGGTTCGGCGGCGTCTGGTGTCGTCGGAGATCATGATGCGCCAGACGACGTTGGATAGGTGTCGTTTCAGGCAGCGCATGGGGATGCTCCGGCAGCGATCCTCCGGTCGTAATAGGCGCGTCCAGCACTGCCGGACATGCGGACCTGGACCATGGCGATGGTGTGTATCGCTGAGTTGAGCTGCCGGTCACCGTAACGGTTGAGCCGATGCACTTGGCGATCGGCGCTGGCGATCTCGATCGGTGCGGTGCCGTTGTAGGTGGCATAGGCGGCTGCCGTCGCGAAGCGTGTGGCCAGGCCGGTGCGGCCGATGAGCCGCGCCGCGAGGACAGGACCGATCCCGTCGAGTTCCCTCAGTCGGGTGCCGTGCTCGTCGAGCAGCCGGTCGATGTCCTTCTGGTTGGTGGCCAGTTGCTGGTCGAGGCGGCGCACGTCGGCGATGAGGTCTTTGCACAGGCCGACGCGGACACGATCGGACAGCGTCCGCGCCCGGAACCCCCGCAGCACCGCGGCGGCGGTGTTGGCGGTCAGGCTGGTCGGGGCGCCACCGGCCAGTAGCTCTCGCAGTAGTGCGTGCAGCTGGTTGACAGCGCGAGTCCGGCTGGCGGACAGATTGTTTCGACGCTCGTCGAGAATGCGCAGCGCGTCGGAGTGCTCGTCGGGAACGACCGGCCGGCAATCACCCCGCAGCGCCGCGACACACGCCGCGCCCGCAGCGTCGATCCGATCGTTCTTGCGTCGGCCACCGCGAGACAGCTCCCGCACCCGTGCGGTCGCGGTGGTCGGCACGTCTACCACCGTCTCTCCGCGGGCGATCAGCCATCGGGTCAGGTGCCGCCCGAGCCCGTCGGCGTTCTCTACCGCCCAGCGGCGCTGCGGCCATGGCCGAGCCCAGGCGATCATGCGTTTGTATTCGGCCAGGGTGGCCTCGATGCGGATCGAGCCGAGATCGGTGTTGGTGACCGGGTCCACCGCGGTGGCGGTATGGGTGCTCTTGTGCGGATCGACACCGATGACGACCATGAACGAAGGGTCCCTTTCTCACATGTTCGGGGTTGGGATCCGCGGCGGACATTCCGACTTCAAGTACCTTGCCCGTGCTTGTGGTCATGCATCTCTTCAGTCACGCCGCGAACGCAGGCCGGGTGGCACGACATACCCCCGTTGAGTCAGCCGAAAGCCCTTCGGCGACAGGAACCTCAGGAGTCAAACCACCCGGCCTGCTGCGGCACGCTACGGGTAGCTACCCCGACCACGAACCGCTACCGGAGATATAAGTCGGAACCTCATTCGCGCTGCCCATCCCGACGTTGGTCCTCTGCGAGCTACTCGGTGTCCCGTACGCCGACCACGACAACTTCCAGCGGCTGGCTACTGCCCGATTCCTGGCGAACGTCGGCGGGAGTGCCTCACTGTGCGCCATCTCCGAGTCTCTGGAGTACTTCCACCAGCTGGCCCACCGGGAGCGTAAGCAGCCCGGCACCGACCTGCTCGGCATGATTATCCGGGAACACGGCGACGATCTGTCCGACGCCGAGTTGGCCGGTCTCGCGGACGGTGTGCTTTCCGGAGGGTTGGAGACCACCGCCTGCATGCTCGCACTGGGCACGCTGGTCCTGCTGCGGAATCCAGCGGCGGCACGGCGGGCGCTGAGTCCATCGGCGGCTGTGGACGATCTCGTGGAAGAGCTGCTGCGATATCTGACCGTGGGGCAGACGGCATTCCCGCGGTTCGCCACTCGTGACCTGGAGTTGGGCGGCCAACGGATCCGCGCCGGAGACATGCTGCTGCGCTCCCTCAGTGGCGCGAATACCGGCATGGAGCCTGGAGGTTTCGACGCCGAACGGAAAGCATCCTCACACTTGGCATTCGGGCACTGCATACACCGGTGCATCGGCGCGGAACTGGCCCGGATGGAGTTGCGGTGCGCCTTTCCCGCGCTGCTGCGCCGATTCCCTTCGTTACGGCTGGCCGTGCCGCCGGAGAAACTGGCCTTTCGGCGCGCTTCCTTCGTATACGGCCTCCACGCCCTGCCCGTCCTGCTGCACTGAGAGGCTTATCGGGCCTGCGACTCCACCCGCAGCGGTGAACGCCGCGCCTGCTCCCAGCCGGATTGGTGAATCATGGTTACCTGCGATCACCACCAACTGGGCACCAGCGGACCGGATTACGGCGAATGTGTTCTGGCATACGGTGGTCCGGCCTCTGACAGGTCCGGCCGGTTGTAGACATCGCCGGCACGGCCACGACCTCCACCTCGCACTCCTCGACGATCGCGGGGATCTCCTCGACGAGTATCAGCTGTTGGGCAGCCAGCACGGTCACGCCGCACATCTGGAACCCGATATGCCAGTCCGAGGTATGCAGGATCCGCATGCGCAACAACATATTCCGGCTCACCGACACGTTCCGGCCCCGGCTGGGCGCGCGGAGTCGTGTGCTCGGCAAGTGGACCGCGGGTGTAATCATCGGTCGCCGTCCGATCACTGCTCCTCGCGCGGATTACTGAGCTGTCTCGGGGCGTGCGGCCGCCGACTGCATGAGTACTGCCGCCCTGTTCGTGAGATCGTCGTGGACCTCGGTTGCACGTCCTGGTCGAGCTCTCGCCGAAATCTTAGTCCTTCGGCGCGGGGTTGATTGTGTCGCCGTCCCAGCTCAGATCCGATTCCTCGGCGATCTCGAAGGCCTCGAAACGATCGTCGGCCACAATCGCGTCGATCAGAGCCCGTGAGCCGGCGACGATCGTGGAGTCGAAGTCGATCTCGCTGGCCACGACCCATGCGTGGTCGGCGGGCCAGAGCAGCTGGGGCGTCACTCCGGGGAAGTCGGTCGTCCATCCCAGGCCCGCCGAATGCACCCAGCTGGGGTCGGCGAGTTCGGAGAGACTGGTGTCGAACAGCATGAAGTCGCGTCCCGGCCACTGCAGGAAAGGCCCTGCCGCGACCGCCTGTCTGACCTGCGGCGCAACAGAGGCAGCGAGCTCGGCGTCGATTCGAGTTCGCTCGCGCTGGAGGTTCTGCGGATCGCCGTCGGTGGACGCGACGAACACCGCACCTGAGGATGTGTTCAGCTCGCCGAATCCATTCCACACTCCAGCCGTCACCTCTTCCGGTGCCTCGGTGGCTGCGCGAAGGCGGGCGGTGAGCGCGGCCAGGAGGCTCGGGTCGAACCACCCCTCGACGGTCTGGCCGACTTCCCAGCCGTCGTCGAACGACATCGCCGCTTCGTCCTCATCGTCGGTGAGGTTGCGCCACTGCACCAGCGGATGCATCACTCTGCCGTTGCGCACGGCGACCTCGGCCCACGGCCACATCGCCTCCTCCACGATCTCGGGATTGCCCCACTCGTCGGTGACCGTGACGTCGCGGCGGGTCGCCTCGACCGGGTGCAGGATCCGCGCATAAGCCTCGAAGCCGGTACCAGCGACGCCGCCGACCCCGTGTTCGCCGACGCGCGCCAGCAGCCACCCACCACGCTCGAAATCCGTTGTGAACTCCACCCAGCCAGCCTAGTGAGCCACGACTGTCGGGCAGCTCCGTCTCTGGCGTCAGCTCCGTCGGGCTGCTGTAGCCGTGCGAGATGCCATGGTGCTCGCACGCGCCGACCAACCCCTTGGTTCCCTGCCAGCTGATCCTGGAGCGGATTCTGCCGCTCTTCCCGGATCGCACAAACCACACGTGAGAATCAAGCGGCGCGGCCCGCCGCGCCGACGAGCCCGGGTGATCTATGCGCCGAAGCTACTTCTACCGGCGGCGATTACCTGCCGAAGGTGGCCTGACGCGGCACCCCCACGCTCCAGCGCAGGATCTATCCTGTCCTGCCGAACCTATACTCGGACAGCACGCCGAGCAGTGCCCCGGCGGCCGCGCCGAGGGCGGCCAGCGCTTCGGTGCTGGGCAGTTCCTGCCACGGCTTCGGATGGCCCGCCGCCAAATGCCGCTGCTTGCGCGTCCGGCTCACCGGTCGACGACGCAGCGGTACCTCCCGATGATCGCAAAACTTACCTCTTCACAAGGTAATTCCTTTGTTCGTGGGCGCTTCTACAGCCACTCCCTACTGCCACTAATTCTCGCATTGGCCAACGGCCGAACATTTCCAACCAGTCGAAATGGGCGGACTAGTGTCCGTGCTCGGGCGCGGCCTGCAGTTCGGGCGCGGCGGCGGCCAGCAATGCGTCGCGGTCGCGGTTCAACGGAGGATAGATACGCCGGGTATTGATGGCGCGCTTGGTGTCTTTAGCCTCCTCTCCGCACGCGACCACGTAGCGGTCCCAGCCCTCGGTATAGACCGCTCCTGCCGGTCCCAGATCGAGAACCGTTACATACCAGGGGATCCGCAACGACTTCATGGGCTTGCCCAGAAGATCGCCGATGACGTTGTATCCCGCCCATCGGCCCATCGGGCGGCTGTGCTGGCAGGACATCACCGACATATGCTCGTCGTCCATTTTTGCGGCGGCGACGTCACCAGCGGCGAATACCCCGGGCACACCGCAGACCCGCAGATAATCGTCGACCGGGAGTCGACCCAGCCGGTCACGGTCGACCCCGAAGTCTGTGGTCAGCAGGTTGGCCCGCATGCCGGCACACCAGACGACAGTGGCGGCGGCCACCACTTCGCCCGAGGAGAGCGTCATGCCGCGCTCACCAATGGCGACGACCCCGACGCCCAACTTGGTCTCGATCCCGGTGTAGGCCAGTGCCGCCTCGATGACCGGTCGCGCCGATACGCCCATGTCTGAGCCGACGAAGGGGTTGCGGTCGATCAGGATGACCCGCGGTGTGACGGCACGCGCGGCAAAGGCGTCGGCGAGCATCGCGGGCAGCCCGGTGGCTTCTTCGATCCCCGTCAAACCTGCCCCGACGACGGCTACTGTCGCGGCCGCCGGGTCAGCGGGGCCCTCGGCCAGCCGGCGCAGGTGGGCTTGCAGTCTGGTCGCTGCGTCATGGGTGTCGATGTCGAAACCGAACTCCCGCAGGCCAGGGATATCGGGCTTGACCACCTGGCTGCCCAACGCGAGCACCAGCCGGTCGTAGCCGTGAGCGCCCGCGGTGGATTCCACGACCCGCGCCAGCGCGTCGATCGTCGTCACTTCGCCGATGATGTGCTTGATTCCGACCGGATCGAGAAGAGTGCTGAGCGGGATGCGGGAGGTGCTCAGATCGGTCTCATAGTTGCGCACGCGGATGTCGTGGTACGGCGCGGAACTGATCATCGTGATATCGACGGTTCCGACCGCCACACCGAGTTCGTCGAGCCGGCGGGCCGCCGAGAGCGCCGCCCACAGACCCGCGAACCCGGACCCGAGAACCACGACACGCGAAGCATCGGTCACTGCAGCGCGCTGCACATCGTCATTCTAATGCTTCAGCCGGACTTCGTGATCGTTGATACTGCTGGTCAGGGCGCTGAAGTGAGGGCCAGCCAGCATGTGATCCCATTCTTCGACGGCCGTATTGTTCTCGATCGATTCCGGTGCGGGACCGGCCGATGCGACGATCCAGCAGCGGCTGGTTTCTGCTCGCCCGACTCGCCGAAGCGCCTACCTCAGCCGGGCCCACACGAGATCGCCATGGGCTCCCCCGCAGCGGCAGGGCAGGGATGTCGACCAACCGCGAAACGACACGGTGCCGGTGCTCGGCCGGATCCGAGCAGATCACCTCGATTTCCACCGCGGCAACACCGGCATCCCGGGCGGCACCCAGCCCGCTGTCGCGAGTGATCGACAACAAGTTCACCGATTCGGCGATCACGGTCAGCCCCTGCCGAAGATGCTCCCTGGTCACTGCATAGCCAACTGCATTGCCGGCAGGCCCCACGGGATGCTCGGCCAGACCTGATCGCACGATCGCTTGCTCGATGGTGTCGACCCGCGATGCGGTTGATGTGACCTTCGACGGGCTCGAAACTGTGTACCGCGGTAAGGGCACCCTGAGCACGACCTCTCCTAACCACGGGCTGCCGTCACGGAGAGTCGCCCGGCCCGTGGGGTGCCGCCAGCGCGGTGCTGCGAGCACGTGGGCGAGGGCAACGGTCTCGCAATAGGTGATGACCGACGTGGCCAGGGCGGCCGCGGGCAGGCTGCGGGGGGTGTAGTCAGCGCAAACAGCTGATCCAGGTCCTGACAGACCACCGACGACCGTCTGGATCGATCGAGGAACGGTATCGGTTGTGCAGCGGATCAGTGGAGATGCTGGTCGTCAGTGTCACGGGCGGTGCGTAGCTGCCGCATGCTGGCGGACAGAGGTCGGCCCAGCACCCGGCAGAAGGGAGATGGACGGTGGCAGTGGGACGTCGTCGGCTGCTGATCGGCTTCGCCGGTGCGGGTGGCCTTGCCCTGGCCGGATGGGGGTGGGCGCGAGAACTGGCGCCGCCACCCAAACCCGCGACAATCCGATTCGATCCCGCACCCGGCACCCACGATGTCGAAGCGCGCAGTCCTGCCACGATCACCGTCACCGACGGGACGCTGCGGTCGGTCGAATGGGTCGATGAAACGGGCAGATCGCTGCCGGGCGTATCGGCACCCGATCGTCGAGCCTGGACCAGTGCCGAACCACTCGGCTACGGACACACCTACACCGCCAAAGCCGTGGCTCACGGCGAAACCGGCGAGGTCACCGCGACGACCACCTGCACCACAGTGCAACCACAACGGCTCATCGACGTCTCCCTACGCTCCGCCAATCTCGTCGAGCTGGCCGAAAACGACACCTACGGAGTAGGTTTCGTGCTCGTCGCCCATTTCGACGAACCCGTCGATCGGGCAGCCGCGGAACGCCACCTGAAGGTCACCACCCAGCCGCCTGTCACCGGTGCCTGGTACTGGCTCGACGATCAGAACGCACACTGGCGGCCGGAGCACTATCACGCACCGGGAACCAGGATCACGATCACGGCCGAACTCTTCGGCCGCGCGCTCGGCGAGGGCCGCTACGGACTGCGTGACCAACGGGTTTCGGTGGCGATCGGCCCCGCGCACGTTGCGATCGCCGACGACGGTACCAAACAGATCGAGGTCTTCGACAACGGAAACCTTGTGCGCACCATGCCTACATCGATGGGCATGGGTGGCACCGCGGTCGTCGGCGGCCGAGTCATGTCGTTCTGGACTCGCCCGGGCATCTACACGGTGCTGGACCGAAACAACCCGGTGATCATGGACTCCGCCAGCTACGGCCTGCCCACCAACTCCGCGCTCGGCTACCGCACGAGCATCAACCATGCCGTCCGCATCAGCCACGACGGAATCTTCGTGCACGCATTGGCCGCGAGTATGTGGGCCCAAGGCAATACCAACGTCTCCCACGGCTGCCTGAACATTTCCCCTGCCGACGCAGCATGGTTCTACGACTTCGTCATCCCCGGCGACGTAGTCGAGGTCCGCAACACCGGCGGCGACCCCCTCGATATCTGGCACAACGGCGACTGGAGCATCCCGTGGACCGACTGGCTTCGCGGTGGCGCCCACACATGACACGAACGAGAAACAGCGGCTGATCTGGTTTGCAGGAAGATGGTCTCCATCATGGCGAAGCGTTACCCGCCCGAGGTTCACGAGAAGGCCGTGCGTCTGGCTCTCGAACGTCTCGATGAGTACGGATCCCCGTATGCCGCGGCGCAGTCGATCGCCAAGGCGCGAGGAATTCCGATGCGGTGCTCCATGCGCAGCGGGGGTCACCGTCGTGGCCGAGTATCGGTGTTGCCATGGGCCTGTCCTCGGTCGTCGAGGCGCGCCCGGTCAGTCGAGCAGGAACCGGAGTCTGTCGTCGGACCTGGAGATCCGGTTCTTCGACGCCGACGCACGACTGCTGGCCGACCTCGCTGTATCCGGCAACGCGCCACGGGATTCAGGCTGGAATACCGAAAATGCGGACATGTGCGAATTCCAGGTCGGCGGCGATGGCATTCTCGTCGTTCTTAGTGGTCTCCAACAGTCTGCGCCGAGTCACGCTCGACCCCAGTCACGGCGAGCCGCTACCACGCGAGTGGGAAGGCGCCCGCCATGGCCGCGATGTCTTGGCCCGGCTCACCGCCGTTCATCGCGTCCTACCTTCTTCTTGTGCCTCCGGTCGTCCGGAATGATCGGGGTGTGCGAGCGGGGCAGGGATGGTTTTCATCGCGGCTGCACTCGATGGCCAAG
>NZ_JBFAYO010000049.1:0-37855 GCF_040681325.1 Nocardia sp. NPDC051787 | reverse complement strand
GTTGTTGTGGGGTTGTGGGGGGTTTTTTTTTTTCTTTTGGTCCCCGCCCGGCGCCTACCACTACCTACCCCCCGGCGCCGCCGCGTTGTGTGCCCCCCCCCCCCCCCCCCGCCCGGCCCGCCCCCCTGGCCGGCCAGCCGACGAGCCAGGTAGAGGAAGTTCTGCGCGCCGCCGGGGAGATGGAAGCCGATCAGGTCGGCGCCGAGCAGACCCTCGACGATCTCGGTCCGCCATGGCATCTGCATGAACAGCTCGACCGGCGGGAACGGGATGTGCAGGAAGAACCCGATGGTCAGATCCGGGCGCAGCATGCGCAGCATCTTGGGCACCAGCTGGAGCTGGTAGTCCTGCACCCATACGGTCGCGCCCTCGGCGGCGACCTTGGCGGTGGCCTCGGCGAAACGCCGGTTCACGGTGACGTAGGCGCTCCACCACTTGCGGTCGTAGACCGGCCGCACGATCACGTCGTGGTAGAGCGGCCACAGCGTGCCGTTGGAGAAGCCCTCGTAGTAGTCGGCCACCTCCTGCGCCGCCAGCGGGACCGGGTGCAGTTCGAGGCCGTCCTCGATGATCGGGTCGACCTCCACGTCGGGGACTCCGGCCCAGCCGACCCACGCGCCCTTGTTGTTGCGCAAGACCGGTTCCAGCGCGGTGACCAGACCGCCTGGGCTGCGTTTCCATCGGGTGGTGCCATCGGGGAGTCGATCGAGATCGACGGGGAGTCGGTTGGCGACGACGACGAAACCGGAGCCCGCGTCGGGACCGGTGGTTCCGGTCGCGGTGTCAGCAGTCGAGGTGTCTCTGGCGTGCTCGGAGTCGTCGGACGGGTTCATCTGGTCCACTCACGCATCCTTTGCGCGTTGCTGTATCCCGCTGGAGTTGTGTAGTCGACGTCGCCGTTGGCGTCGAGAACGAGACTATTCGCCCCGAGCGCTCGGTCCAATACCCAACATAGACAACAACATCCGGCATTCGTCGGCATCTTCGGCATAGGCCGCGACCACCCGCTGCGCCTGGCGCGCGGTCTCGTCGGCGAGTGGCTCCAGATCGTCGTCCGCAATGTCGTTGGCGCTGCCCTTCGCGGCCATTGTCAAGTCCTCCCGGCTCGTGCGCTCGTACGTGCGAAAAGTCAATGGTATGCGACGCTGGAAGAGGCGTCCGCCGGGGCGCCGACCGCCGCACGGCACGCGACACCAGGTCACCCCGGTCGGTGCGCCGACCCCGTCGGTCCCTATACCGTGGGGAGCGCAGCACCAACTCCACGAAAGGGTCGATATGCCGCTGGCCACGGTGAACGGGATTTCCCTCAACTACCAGGTGAAGGGTGACCGCGCCAGGGGCACCGACGTCAAGGGCTCCGCGCCGCTGGTGGTCATGATCATGGGCACCGGCAGTCCTGGCCGGGTGTGGGAGCTGCACCAGGTTCCGGCGCTGGTCGCGGCCGGTTACCGGGTATGCACCTTCGACAACCGCGGGATCGCGCCGTCCTTCGAGGCGGCTTCCGGCATGACCATCGACGACCTGGTCGCCGACACGGCCGCCCTCATCGAATTCCTCGGCGAGGGTCCCGCCCTGGTTGTCGGTACCTCGATGGGCGCAAGGGTGGCCCAGGAACTGGCGCTGGCCCGCCCCGACCTGGTGCGCAAGGCGGTGTTCATGGCCGGCCACGGGCGGCTGGACCAATTCCAGAAGACGCTGTCGCTCGGCGAACACGAGCTGGACGCCAGCGGGGTGAAACTGCCGCCGAAATACGACGCCGCGATTACCGCGGTGATGAATCTCTCGCCTGCCACCATGGCCGAGCCGAACGCCGCCCGCGACTGGCTCGACCTGTTCGAGTTCACCGGCGGACCGGTTCCGCCCGGCATCCGCGCGCAGCGCAGGATGGACCACGATTTCGATCGGGTGCAGGCATACCGGGCGATTCGAGTGCCCTGCCTCTCGGTCGGATTCGCCGACGACCGGATGATTCCGCCGTACCTGTCCAGGGAGATCGCCGACGTGATCCCCGGTGCGCGATACCAGGAGGTGCCGGACGCCGGACATTTCGGATATTTGGAACGGCCGGAGGCGGTCAACAAGATTCTGCTCGACTTCTTTGCGGGCTGATTGCGTGGCGGCCGACGTGGCCGCCGGGTAAGCGCCCAGGCGTAACGTCTTGCTTGCTAGTGTCGAAACAACGCTCGGGAACGCTCGGCGCCGGTGGCTTGTGAAAACCCGGCGCCGGGCGAACCAGGAGCGATCCCGTACATTGCGCCAGTATCCAGTGAGGTGAAATTGAGCACCAACCCCTTCGATGATGAAGACGGCCGCTTCTTCGTCCTGGTCAACGACGAGGAACAGCACTCCCTGTGGCCCGCCTTCGCAGAGGTTCCAGCCGGATGGCGAGTCGTGTTCGGCGAGGACAGCCGCGCCGCTTGCGTCGAGTACGTGGAGAAGAACTGGACCGACATGCGTCCGAAGAGCCTGCGCGACGCCATGGCCGCGGACGATGCGGCCCGCCAGGGAGCGCAGCCCTGATCCGGCGGTAATCGATACTGCGCCGGGGATGATTCGACCGCCGCTGCGTGACACCGAAACCCGGTGTCACGCAGTCGGCGTACCCGGTTATGATGACAACCGCTTTCCCGCCTCCTTAGCTCAGTGGTAGAGCACTCGCCTTGTAAGCGAGCGGTCGTCAGTTCAATCCTGACAGGGGGCTCCAGAACGAGCTCGACGAGCTGACATTGCTCATCATCCCGAAAAGGAGCTTATCGATCGCCCCCGGTCGAGGGATCCGCGCTGGTCTTGCGAGCGCTCCATGATTTGGCCGACCGGCATGTTGGGCGATAGCGCGTGGTCACGCTCGGTAGGAACTCGGCCAATCTGGATGATCGTGGCCAGCTCGGGTGCTTCTGGTCCGACCCGAGAAAGAAGGCTCGGTCCGTCGAGCGCAGCAGACTCGGTGTCATGACCGATGACCCCGGGGAACGCACAGCTTGGCTCGTCGGTACCGCATGGCAGCACCGTCAACGACAGGTTCTCCCCGTACGAGGCTTCGATCATTCCCTCGCGCCGGTACCTACCGACGGGACAGCCGCTCGGCACCCGTGAGGGATGGCGGCGCGGATGCGCGTCAGGGCTCCGGCCGGACGAACTTCATGAACCAGTGACCGCGGATGTTGTCCGACGCAGTGAAGAAGGGATGGTGCGGATCGGTCATCTGGCGGAAAAGGAACTCCGAGGCCGTGCACTCGAAACGGCTGCCCTTGCCGAGGCTGTCGACGGCGTAGACGGGCCACCGGTCGGGATCGGGCCCCTCGGTGATCCAGAAGAACGTCTCTTGGTGTTCGTTGCTCGACCAGGGAATCACCCCGCCCGGGGCCGGAAAGGGTGGATGTTCGTCTCCCGGCGCCAGGTCATCACCGGCGTAGTACCCGGCATGCCAGCTCAGTTCCTCCGGGGAGAAGACCTCAAAGAACAAGTCGAACAGGCCGTCGCAGCCGAATGTCTCGACGATCTTCTTGTAGTCGCTCGGCAGAGAAGTGCCCACGCGGGACTCGACCGCGTCCCAGTCGGTCGCGATCACCGGCGGCGCTGTCCCTCCGGTGATCGCGACCAGACGTTCCACCCAGGACATCTCCGCGGGAAGCTCGTCCGGGCGCGGCAAGTTCCGCTCCATGACGGCCATGACCGGTCCTCCGTCCTGGCCCCGCCCGAGCACCACCGCCCGCACACCCCACACCCAGGCGTGCGTCCAGCCGACCTGCTCCCCGAACGGCAACGGCGGCAGCCCGTGGGTTGGGGAAAACGGGCTCGCATACCGCTTGGTGAGCGTCTTCACCAGGCCGTCCACGTCCACACCGCCGGAGACCGGCAGGCATGCATGCCCGCCCGGATGCCCGGGCTCGTCGCACGTCAGATCGCCGGCATCTCCGTGCATGGAGCGGGCCACGGCCGCCGCCAGCTGATCACCATCCATAGAGAGCATCCAACCACCCGCCATTGATAACGGGCTACGCACCAGCGGAGACCAGGATGCCGTCGAAATTCCGCGGCTGAGTTCAGCGGTGCTCACCTGCTGTCTGGCCAGCCGGGTCGATCTCCGCCATCAACATGCGCAGGGTGAGCGAGTGTTTCTCCGGGGGCAGCGCGCCCAGTGCCGCCCGCGCCAGTTTCACTCCCTGAGCCCGGTCCCCGGCCCGAACCAGCATCAAGCCGCGATGCATGTCCAAGTGGGTCGCGAATCGAGGCAGGGAATCGGGCAGCTCGGCCCGCGCCGCCTCCTGTGCCTGGACCGCTAGCCGTTCGTCGCCGAGCCGTGCGGCGAGCAGGGACAGGAAGACGTTCACGCGCCACCACGGCACCGCGTAGTCGGAGGTCTGCTCCTCGGAGCCGGAACGGTCGAACGCGTGGCGGCCGTCGTCGATCAGCTGACGGGCGGTGTGGGTGTCGCCTCGGAGTGCAGCGGCATGCGCCTTCCCCCATATCGCATTGAGACGGCCGAGACCAGGTCGCTCGGAGATTGCCAGGGCTTGGTCGGCGAATTCGTGCGCGACCGGCAACCCCGCGCCTTCGTAACCGAGGGCGATAGCGGCCCGGCCGCGAACCCAAGTCCGGATGTCGGTGCCACCGGAGCGGTCCGCCGCTTCGGCGGCCATGCGATACCACGAGATCGCCTTGTTTCCGTCGGAGCCGGGGTAGGTCTTCGCGAACAGGGTCATGAGCCGGGCGGCGACGGCCCACATGCGGGGGGAATCGAGTTGCTGTTGCAGCACGACCAGGTCGGCGGCGAGCCGCTGCTGTATCTGTGCCGCGCCCTGGCTCATATAGTCGCTGCCGTACTGAGAAAGCTTTCCTTCCCACTCCTCGATCACTGGCCCGGTCGAATGCAGCCGTGCGGAAAACCCGTGCGAGAGAAGATCCGATGCCACGACCGGTGCGATCGAGGTAGCGGCAAGATGCGATAGGAACTCACGCCGGTTCACATC
This sequence comes from Nocardia sp. NPDC051787, assembly GCF_040681325.1. Taxonomy (NCBI): domain Bacteria; kingdom Bacillati; phylum Actinomycetota; class Actinomycetes; order Mycobacteriales; family Nocardiaceae; genus Nocardia; species Nocardia sp. NPDC051787. The sequence continues at coordinate 32,885 of NZ_JBFAYO010000049.1, read as the reverse complement.
GGCCTCCAACAAACTCAGCGGACAATCCAGCACCGTCGCCAGATGGCGCAGCCAGAATGGCGACGGCTCGGTTCTGCCTGACTCCCAGTGCCGCGAGATGTATTCCCGCGTCATGTTGTAACCCGACACCTTGGACAGCTGAGCCGCCAATCTGCCTTGGCTCCAGCTTTTGGCGGTGCGCAACTGCCTGATCAGATCGCCTGTGGCCCCCGACATATCACGAGCCTGCCACCTACCCGGCCGCAAATGCCCGCCGAACGGTGGAATGCCACCTCCATGCCACTAGCACGGGTACGGCTGACCTCGCCGCGCAGCGTCCTGCCAGTCATGCCACCAGGGGTGCCACTGCTGCCAGCGCCGTATGCGCGGAACGCTCTAGAGGCAGGCCCCGGCGCGGGGATGTTCGTCAGTGGTCGTCGCGCTCTGACGATTCCCCCGCGCCGGGTGCCCACACCAAGACACGCGAACACGGCAGGGGAGAAACGGGTGGCGTTCAACTGGTGGCGGGAAGCCGAGCCGGATGAAACATCGGCGCAAGCGATCATCGACCGCGTGCAGGACGAGTGGCGAGCTGAACGCCGCCGCGCACGTGCCCGGGATGAGCAGGCGGCCGAGCCTATCTGCGCTGGGCTATGGCCTACCGGATGGCCGCATGAGGCACCGGACCACCCGCTGAGTGTGCCGGACGCGCATTGGACCATGCAGCGGCATCGTGGATGTCGCGCCGACGAGTGCCCGCGCAAGGCAGCGGCGCGACAAACGCTGATCGACGTTGGGCGAATAGTGCCCGATACATTCCGTGGGTATCGATGACTTAGGTTCTGTGGCCGCACTTTGGCTGCGGACAGCTACGGATCGAGGTCTGCGGCATGATCATTCGAGTCCGGTTGGCGCGTAACAGCGGAGCGGGCGACCAGTACGAAGCGCTGCTAACGATGGGCATACTTTCGCGCTGAAGTGAGCATGTTGTCGGCAACGGGAATCTGTGCAGGCGACCAGGTCTCGCTGCGGGTTCGGGGAGGTCACGGGCAAACACCAGATGGGGAACAACCCGTGCAGGGTTGCATCTCCTGTTAACATCGCGCCGAATCTCACTATGTCGGGGTTCACCACATGTCGAAAGTTGTTGAGATGTACGAACATAACGCGTTACTGCAAACCAGCACGCGGACTCGTACGGGGGGTGCGCGATGACTGAGCTGATCGACTTCTCCGCCGCGTTGATCGAACCGCAAGCGATCAAGGACGCTGGATATGCCGGTGTCATCGGCTACTTCAGCGATTCGCGGCCGGGCACGAATTTCGGAGCGAAGCCGCTGCGGCGGGAATACTGCGACCGATTACGTGCCATCGGGCTCGAAATAGTGACCAATTACCAGTACGGCAAAGGTGACACGTCGGATTGGAAAGGGGGCTACGACGCGGGCGTGCATCATGCGCGAATCGCGCTGAACTACCATCTCGCGGCGGGTGGACCGGGCTTCCGGCCGCTGTATGCCCCGGTCGACGCGAACCCGTCCCTGGACGAGTGGAATTCGCTGATCGCTCCGTTCTTACGGGGGTGGGCGTCGGTGGTCGGCCTCGAGTGGACCGGCATGTACGGCAACGCGCGGTGCATCGACTGGGCGCTCGAGGACGGTGTCGCCACGTGGTTCTGGCAACACAACTGGTCCGGTGATCCCTCGATCAACGGGGATCATCCGGCCGCGCACATCCACCAGATCCGCATCGACAGCGACCGGGTTGGGGGCGTTGTGGTGGATGTGAACAAAGTTCTCGCCGGCGACTACGGGCAGTGGTCGAAGGCGGCGAATCCTGATGAAGGGGGAAACATGAACAAGCCGGAGTACACCGAAATCGACCGTATGGGCAACTCCGCGTCCAGCCGTCACGGGGCGCGGATCACCAACTTCCTGCTCCACACCCAGGAGGGCAACGGAACCGCGGAGAGCCTGGCGAACTACCTCAACAATCCGAACAATGGCGTGAGCTACCACTACACGGTCCGCGATCGCATCGTCGTCGACGTCGTCGACACCGACCTGGCGAGCTGGTCTGTGCTGGACGCGAATCCGTACACGATCAACCTGTGCTTCGCAGGCAGCCGCGCCGCGTGGAGCCGAGACGATTGGTTGCGCATCCGCGACGATATCCGGATCGCGGCGTGGCTGGCGGTGCAGGACGCCAGGAAATACGGTTTCGACACGCATGTCATCGCGCCGCCATATGAACGACGGGAAGGGATCTCCGACCACAAGTACGTGACCGAAGTTCTCGGGTTCGGTACGCACACGGATGTCGGACCGAACTTCCCGTGGGATGTCTTCGCGGACGATGTGCGCGGGTTCGCCACTGGCGAACCGGGCGGCGGGTCGGAGCCGAACGCGATCAATGACAGCGCCGCCGCGAATCCGTGGCTGGGCAGACGGATCACCGAGGGTGAAGTCGCGACGCCCGACGGTGTGGGCCGCTTCGCCCAGTTCGAGCACGGCTACATCTACTGGCATCCCGACACCGGCGCACACCCCATCCCGGAAACGCTGTGGGCGAAGTTCGAGGAATTGCGCTGGGAGGCGGGTCCACTCGGCTATCCGGTCACGGACCGTACCGTCTTGCACGGGTCGGATGGCCAGCCCTCGGGCGAGGTCCAAGGGTTCCAGGGCGGCGCGCTCTACCGGCAGCAATCCAGCGAGCTCGCCTTCTGGGTGCACGGCGCGATCCGTGACCGCTGGAACCGCTCCGGTGCCGAGAACGGGCCGCTGGGCTGGCCGAAGACCGACGAAATCCCCTGGGACACCGGCACCTACCAGGACTTCGAGCACGGCCGGATCTACTGGACCCCGAGCCAGACCCTGGCCACGGTCGCGATCGGCGGAGTCGATACTCCGCTGCACGACGTGGCGAGCTGACGAGATAGAGGCGAAAGGCAAGGGGCCGACCGCGACGAGCGGTCGGCCCCTATACCTGCACCCAGGTGACGACTGATCTCGTACGCACATGGGTAGAGGCGGGCTAGCTATCCCGGGACGTTGGCGCCGTAACCGAGGTCGCGCAGTGCCTGCTTGATCTTGGTCTGGGCCTCGTCCAAGGATTCGGGGCTCGGATTCGGGTCGGCGCCGGAGATGTCGAAATCACCCAGGGTGAAGGCCGGGAAGACGTGCACATGCAAGTGCGGCACTTCCAAACCGGCGATCAGCAGACCGGCGCGCGGCGCGTCCCACGCCGCGCGCACGGCTTGACCGATCTTCTGCGCGACGCCGGTCAGCCGGGCGAAGGTGTTGGTGTCGACGTCCTGCCACTGGTCGATTTCCTTGCGCGGCACGACCAGGGTGTGGCCCGGGGTGATCGGGGCGATGGTGAGGAAGCCGACAAACTCGTCGTCCTCCCAGACGAATCGGCCCGGGAGTTGACCGGCGATGATCGCACTGAAGACAGAAGCCATGTTCCGCAGACTAGACCGGCCCGCACACCGCGGTGCGGCACCGGCGCGCTACACCGCGACGAAGTGCGACAGGATGCCCTGCACCTCGTAGATGTCCACCTGGCGGTTGAATCGCTTCAGTAGCGGCTCGGGGATGCCCGCGATCCAGATGGCCAGTTCGGCATCCAGGTCGAAGGTGCCCGCGGTCTCCACCGAGAAATGGGTGATCGCGCGGTAGGGGACGCTGTGGTAGCTCACCTTGCGGCCGGTGACGCCCTGCTTGTCGATCAGGATCAGGCGGCGGTTTGTGAACAGCATGGCGTCGCGGACCAGCAGGTACGCGGCGTAGACCTGTTCACCGTTGCCGAGGAGCTTGGCATACTCCTGTTGCGCCTGGCCCGGATCGATCCGGCCGGCATTCCCCATCAGTCCATCGATCAGACCCATGGTAAGCACATCCTTCCGGTGCTCCGGTGTGGTCGGAACTGGGCGTGATCGCCCACATCCGTTGTCCCCATTCATCATCCCCCGCGCACGGACCGGCAGCGGTGAAGTCGGCAACCGGCTCGTTCAGGTGGTAGCTGCCTCGCATTCGCTGGGCCCGGCGCGAGCTGCGGGCGGGTTCGGTCCGGCTGGCGCCTGTACTGCGGCTGCCCCAGCCTCGATCGGCCTGGTGTGGGCTGTTGACGGACCGGGTCCGGCCGGGTCTGTTGCGCGGCTGCCGGCCTTCGCTCCATCCGGCGCGGGGCCGCGGACGGACCGCGTCCGGCCACGCCCATTAGTCTGTTGCCGTGCGTGTACTCGTCATCGGTTCCGGAGCCCGTGAACATGCCCTCGTCCTGGCCCTGCGCCGGGACCCCGCGGTGACCGCGCTGTTCGCCGCCCCCGGCAATGCGGGGATCGCCCAGCACGCGGAGGTCCGCCCGGTGGACCCGTGCGCCGCCGAAGACGTGGTCGCGCTGGCCACCGAGGTGGACGCCGACCTAGTGGTGATCGGGCCCGAGGTTCCCCTCGTGCTCGGGGTCGCCGACGCGGTCCGCGCCGCGGGCATCGCCTGCTTCGGTCCGTCGGCCGCCGCCGCCAGGATCGAGGGGTCCAAGGCGTTCGCCAAGGACGTGATGGCCGCGGCCGGCGTGCGCACCGCGCACAGCGAGGTCGTGGACAGCCCGGCCGAACTGGATGACGCACTCGACCGCTTCGGACCGACGTGGGTGGTCAAGGACGACGGCCTGGCCGCGGGCAAGGGCGTCGTGGTCACCGCCGACCGCTCCGCCGCGCGCGAGCACGGCGCGGAACTGCTCGAGCAGGGCCATCCGGTACTGCTGGAATCGTTCCTGGACGGGCCGGAAGTATCGCTGTTCTGCCTGGTCGACGGCGAGACCGTGGTGCCGCTGTTGCCCGCGCAGGACCACAAGCGCGTCGGCGACGGCGACACCGGCCCGAACACCGGCGGCATGGGCGCCTACACGCCGCTGCCCTGGCTGCCCGAGCAGACCGTCACGGCGATCGTCGAGGACGTGGTGAAACCCGTTGCCGCGGAATTGGTGCGGCGCGGCAGCGGATTCTCCGGCCTGCTCTACGCGGGCCTGGCGATCGGCAAGGACGGTCCCGCCGTGGTCGAATTCAATTGCCGCTTCGGCGATCCCGAGACGCAAGCGGTGCTCGCGCTGCTGGACAGCCCGCTGGGCGAGCTGCTCAACGCCACCGCCACCGGCACGCTCGCGCAGCTCGCGCCGCCACGCTGGCGCGATGGCGCCGCGATCACCGTGGTACTCGCCGCGGAGAACTACCCGGGCCGCCCGCGCATCGGCGACGCCATCTCCGGCGCGGGCGAGGGCGCGCTCGACGACACCGCCACGGTCCTGCACGCGGGAACCGCGCAGCGAGAAGACGGCGCGCTGGTCTCCGCGGGCGGCCGGGTGCTGAACGTGGTCGGCGTCGGCGCCGACCTGGTCGAGGCTCGCACGCGCGCCTACGACCGCATCGCCGCGATCAAGCTCCCCGGCAGCCACTACCGCACGGACATCGGCCTTGCCGCCGTCGAGGAGCGCATTACTGTCTCCTCCGCCTCGCCGGGTCTTTAGGCCGTACTAACCGGGTGCCGCCGGATTTGCGTTCAGGCCCCGCGTTGGTAGCCGACCGTCACCTGTGGCCGTGCCAGCATGCAGACCGAGAGTGGTCCGCGAAGGCGGCCACGTCGATCCGCGCCAATGGCTTGCGGGCTGCGGGCCAAGGGCCTCGGCGCAAGAGGACCGCGAGGCGCGACAACTGATCTCGCGAGCACATGGGTAACTCGCCGGGTACCCCCAGAACTTACGCGGCACCCAACGCAGGACCTGAACGCAATTCAGACGTCACCTGACTAGTACGGCCTGAAGACGCGGAGAGGCGGGGGAGCTCAGCCGAAGGTCAGTCCGCGTAGTGCCAGCCAGTGCAGCGGGTCTACGTGGCGGCCGCCGACGAGCACCTCGAAATGCAAGTGCGGGCCGGTCGAGTCGCCGCGGTTGCCCATGCGGGCGATCTGCATGCCCGCGGGCACGCGTTCGCCGACCGAGACGAAGAAGTCGTACATGTGCCCGTAGACGGTGACACTGCCGTCGTCGTGGCGGATCCGCACCCAGAGCCCGAAGCCCTGGGCCGGTCCCGCGTCGATCACCGTGCCGTCGGCGACCGCGTAGATCGGAGTGCCGATCGGCGCCGCGATGTCGATCCCGTTGTGGAAGGTGCCCCAGCGGGAACCGAACCCGGAGGTGAACACGCCGCGGGTGGGCAGGACGAAGCCGCCGCTGCCCGGCAGCACCGCCCCTGGCTGCACCGGCGCGCTTCCGGTCAGCCACGGCTGACGCTCACCGGCGGTCGCGGCGGCAGCCTCGGCCTTGGCGCGTTCCAGGGTGGCGCGCGCGGCCGCGGCGACCACGGCCTGCTCGCGCAGCCGCTCGCCGTTGGCGATCGCGTTCAGCAACCGGCGCACTGATGGCGGCGTGCTCTGTACCTGCGGTGGATAGGCGACGGCGACGCGCTGGGCGCGGTCAGGAGCCGGGGTGCGTGTGGTGACCCTCCCGACGAACGAGGTGTCGCCCGCGGCGAACAACGCGACCGCGGTGAGCCCAGCCAGCAGCACTCTGTGTTGGCGCGCCAGCGCGAGCACATCCTCGCCACTGGGCCTGCGCTGCCACAGGGCGCCCAGATCCGGTCGGCGTTCCCATTGGGTCCGCAACTCGGATCGGCGCGCCCACAGGACACGCGGATCCAGTCTTCCGAACACCCGTCTCGCGGGACGTTCCGGCGGGCGCGCACGCCAGTTACGCGGAATGACCCCGATGCCACCCACTCCGCGTACTCGGTCGAGCCGTTCTCGTCGAGCTTTCTCGAGCATTACGCAGACCATAACCGCGACCGGGCCCGCTGGTGCTCTACCGTCTGTCGAGTGTCCAGAGAATCTCGCCGGTCGACCATTCCACCTTTCTACGTGATGGATGTCTGGAAAGCCGCCGCGGAACGCGCCAGAACACACGGCGACGTGCTCGTCCTCGCCGCGGGGCAGCCGTCGACACCGGCGCCCGCACCGGTGCTGCGTGCGACGAGACTGGCCATCGAGTCCGAATTGCTCGGTTACACCGAGACTTTCGGCATCCTGGCGCTGCGCGAAGCGATCGCCGAACACCATCGCGAGACCTACGGCTACCAGGTCGACCCGGACGACGTGGTGGTGACGACCGGCTCGTCCGGCGCCTTCTCGCTGATCTTCCTCGCCGCCTTCGATCCCGGCGACACGGTCGTGGTCGCGCGCCCGGGCTATCCGGCCTATCGCAACACGCTCGCCGCGCTCGGTTGCCGCGTGCTGGAGCTGGACTGCGGAGCCCAGACCCGATTCCAGCCCACCGTCGCGATGCTGGACGCTCTGCCGGAACCACCAGCGGGTCTGATCGTGGCCAGTCCCGCCAACCCCACCGGGACCATGATCGCCCCCGCCGAACTCGCCGCGCTGGCCCGCTGGTGCGAGGAGCACGGCACGCTGCTGATCTCCGACGAGATCTACCACGGCATCACCTACGACAACTCCAGCGCCGACAGCGCGACATCGTCGGCCTGGGAGACATCGCGGGAATCGGTGGTGATCGGCTCGGTCTCCAAGTACTTCTCCATGACGGGCTGGCGGCTCGGCTGGATGCTGGTGCCGAGCGGATTGCGGCCCGCACTGCAACGACTGGCTTCGAACCTGACCGTCTGCCCGCCCGCCATCTCGCAGTACGCGGCCATGCACGCGTTCGGCGCGGAGGCCAAGGAGGAATTAGACGGGCACGTCCGGCGGTACGCGGTGAACCGACAGCTGCTGCTGGACGGCCTGCCGAAGCTGGGCATCACCGACCTCGCCCCCGCCGACGGCGCCTTCTACGCCTATGCCGACATCGGCCACCTCACCGACGACTCCCGGGCATGGTGTGCGGACGTGCTGAACCACACTGGGGTCGCGCTCGCGCCAGGGGTCGATTTCGACACCGTCAACGGGCACCACACGGTGCGCTTCTCCTTCGCCGGAGCCACGGCGGACATCGAGGCGGCGCTGCTGCGTCTAGGGCACTATCTGACTCGCTGAACTGACTGTCGTGCAACAACTTTCCGCAGTTCGGCACCATGACCGCGCGGATGCGGTAAAACAACGATGGCTGCTTTTCCTCGCTGATTTCCCCTGGAAGAACTGATGACGACTGGCACGATGGCACGGTGATCACCGCGACGACCCCGAAAGGCGAACGGCGTCGCCAGGCTCTGGTAGCCGCCGCCGCCGAGTTGCTGCTCGAAGGTGGATTCGAAGCGGTGCGGCATCGTTCGGTCGCGACCCGAGCTGATCTGCCGCTCGCGTCGACCACCTACTATTTCGAATCCCTGGACGATCTGATCGCGCGGGCGGTCGAGTTCAGCGGCAACGCCGAGCTGGAGGCGATGCGCAGGCGGATCGGGGAGGTGAGTCACCGTCGCCGCGGCGCGGAGGCCACCGTCGACTTGGTGCTCGACCTGCTGGTCGGGGCCGATGGCGCCGACGAGGTCGCGCGCGGGCAGCTGATCGCCCGCTACGAGCGTTCGGTCGCCTCGGCGCGGCACCCGGAGTTACGGGAGGTCCAGCTACGGTTGCGCGCCAAGCTGGACGAACTGCTGGCCGACGTGCTGCGCCGATCCGATCGGATGGTGCGGCCCGAGCAGCTGCGCAGGCTGGTCGCGGTGGTGGACGGAGCGGTGGTCGCGGCGCTCACCGAGATGGACCCCGAACCGCGGCGGATGGCTCGCGGCGCGCTGCTGGAAGTGATCGACATCGTCGCGCCCCCGGCGCGAGCGTCAGGGGCGGAGACGGCGGCCGCCGCATCAGGTGCGGCGCGAGCAACCGGCCCGGAAACGGGAGCCTGGGTATCCGCGGAGGGCTCCGCTCGTGTCGCGTCGAGCACGCCGCGACCGCCCGGCCCCGAGGGCTATCTGCCCTCCGAGAGCAGCGGGCGCGCCGGATCGGGCACCATGCCCGGGCAGAGCGATCGTTTCCGGGCACTAGACTGACCGGACGTGAGGGAGCGAAGCGAGCGAACCATCAGCACAGCGCCAATGGGCACGACGGAGCCGAACGTCAGCGAGGCGCAGTCGTGAGGGAGCGAAGCGAGCGAACCATCAGCACAGCGCCAATGGGCACGACGGAGCCGAGCGTCAGCGAGGCGCAGTCGTGAGCATCGTCCCCAATGTCCTCGCCACCCGCTACGCCAGCCATGAGCTGGTGCACCTGTGGTCGCCGGAGCACAAGATCGTGCTCGAGCGGCGGCTGTGGCTGGAGGTGTTGCGCGCGCAGGCGGAGCTGGGTGTCGACGTGCCCGAGGGAGTCATCGCGGATTACGAGCGGGTGCTCGACGAGGTCGATCTCGCGTCGATCGCCGAACGCGAACGGGTCACCCGGCACGACGTGAAGGCCCGCATCGAGGAATTCAACGCGCTGGCCGGGCACGAGCACGTGCACAAGGGCATGACCAGCCGTGATCTCACCGAGAACGTCGAGCAGCTGCAGATCAGGCTGTCGCTCGAGCATGTGCACGCGCATGGTGTGGCTATCGCGGCGCGGCTGGCCGAGCGCGCCGCCGAGTATCAGACGCTGGTGATGGCGGGCCGTTCGCACAATGTCGCCGCGCAGGCCACCACGCTGGGCAAGCGGTTCGCCTCCGCCGCCGACGAACTGCTGATCGCCCTCACCAGGCTGCGCGAGCTGATCGACCGCTACCCGCTGCGCGGCATCAAAGGCCCGATGGGCACCGCGCAGGACATGCTCGATCTGCTCGGCGGCGACCCGGCCGCGCTCGGCCGGCTGGAGCAGCAGGTGGCCAGGCATCTCGGCTTCGCGACCGTATTCACCAGCGTCGGCCAGGTCTACCCGCGCTCGCTGGACCACGACGTGCTCTCCGCGCTGGTGCAGGTCGGCGCAGGTCCGTCCTCGTTCGCGCACACCATCCGGTTGATGGCCGGGCACGAGCTGGTCACCGAGGGTTTCCAGCCCGGGCAGGTGGGCAGCTCGGCGATGCCGCACAAGATGAACACCCGCTCCTGCGAACGGGTCAACGGTCTGCAGGTGGTGCTGCGTGGTTACGCCTCGATGGCAGCCGAGCTGGCGGGCGCGCAGTGGAACGAAGGCGACGTGTTCTGCTCGGTGGTTCGCCGCGTCGCGCTGCCGGACGCGTTCTTCGCCATCGACGGGATGATGGAGACCTTCCTCACCGTCTTGGCCGAATTCGGCGCCTACCCGGCCGTCGTCGCCCGCGAGCTGGACCGCTACCTGCCTTTCCTTGCCACCACCCGCATCCTGATGGCCGCGGTCCGCGCCGGAGTCGGCCGCGAGACCGCGCATGAGGTCATCAAGGAACACGCGGTCGCGGTAGCCCTGGCGATGCGGGAACAGGGCCGCGAGCCCGACCTGCTGGACCGCCTCGCCGCCGACGAGCGCCTGCCGCTCGATCGCGCCGCCCTCGCCGAGGCGCTGGCCGACAAGTCCGCCTTCGTCGGCGCCGCCGAAGCGCAGGTAGCCGACGTCATCGGCCAAGTGCAGAAAATGGTCCACCGCTACCCGGACGCGGCCCGCTACACACCGTCCCCGATCTTGTAACCGGGGCGCTGCCGAGACGGCCGGGTATCGCTCCGGATGGCGCGAAACCCGGCTGCCCACCGTCCGGAGAGGAGCCGGGTTCACCTCTCCGAGCTACTGCCAGGAACTGGGTGCGCGGTGCCTGAGGCCGTGACCTGTGGGTACGGAAATGTGTTGCGGCTTCGCGGCGCACGAGCACATAAGCTGCCGATCGTGAATCCGTACACGATTTTCGCCGATATCGTTGCCGGGCGGGCGCCGTCGAGCAAGGTCTACGAGGACGATGATGTGCTGGCGTTCATGGACATTCGGCCGATGACGCCGGGGCATCTGCTGGTGGTGCCGAAGGTGGCGGCGCGCAGTCTGGCGGAACTCGATCCGGTGATCGGGGGGAAGCTGTTCCAGGTGGGGCAGCGGCTCGCGGCGGCGCTGCGGGCCAGTGAGGTGGGGTGTGACGGCGTCAATTTCTTTCTGGCCGACGGGGTGACGGCAGGGCAGGAAGTCTTTCACGTCCACCTGCACGTCATCCCGCGCACACCGGGCGACGGCTTCGGGCTCCGTGGTCGCCCAACCACCCCGCCGCGGCCCGACCTGGACTACCTCGCATCTTCAATTCGCCGCGCCCTCGGGGACTGAAGTCCACGAGTGGCACACCGCTGCGGCAACGGCCGAGAAGGGGCATGCGTGGTGTGCCACTCGCCGCGGAACTAGCGGGAGATGGCGGCGGATGTCCATGCGGGGTAGTCGCTGTAGCCCTCGGCGGTTCGTCCGTACAGGGTCTCTTCGTGGGTGGGGGCGAGTGGTAGGTCGTACCGGATGCGGTGGACGAGGTCGGGGTTGGCGATGAACGACCTGCCGAACGACACCAGATCGGCGAGTCCGGCCTGAAGGACTTGCTCCGCGCCCGCTGCCGCCGTCGGCTCCCGGTTCTCGCCGATATTGGCGATCAGCGTGCCGTGCCAGCGCGGCCGCAGGTCGCGCAGTGCGGGATAGCGGTCGTTGTCGATGAGGTGCAGGTAGGCGAGGTCGCGCTGATCGAGCTCGGCGACGAGGGCCCGGTAGAGCGGGCCCGGGTCCGCCTCGACCATGCCGAACTGCGGGTTGCCCGGCGACAGCCGGATCGCGGTGCGCCGGCAGCCGATGGCGTCGGTCACCGCGTCGACCACGGCCAGCGGCAGCCGCATGCGATTGTCGATCGAGCCGCCGTACTCGTCGTCGCGCAGGTTGGTGTTGTCGGCGAGGAACTGATGCACGAGATAGCTGTTGGCCCCGTGGATCTCGACTCCGTCGAAGCCCGCGTCCATGGCGTTGCGCGCGGCGATGGCATGCTGCCGCACCACGGCGGCGATCCCGGCATGATCCAAGGCCGCGGGTGTGATCGGGTCGCCCTTGCCACCGTCGATCAGATGCACCCGGTCGTCGTCCAGTACGGCCGACGGTCCGGCGGGCCAGGAACCGTCGATCCGCGCGAGCGGGTGGCCCTTGCGCCCGCCGTGCATCAACTGCGCGAAGATCCGCCCGCCGCGTGCGTGCAGTGCCTCGGTGACCCGCCGCCACGCCTCGACATGCGCGGGCGTCTGCAATCCGGGCACCCACGCTTCGCTCTGCCCGGTCGAGTGCGGCCAGATGCCCTCGGTGACGATGAGCCCGGCCGTCGCGCGTTGGGCGTAGTAGTCGGCGACATCGCTGGTCGGCGAGCCATCGGGTAGTGAGCGCAGCCGGGTCATCGGGGACATGACGATGCGGTTGGGCAGGTCGATCAGGTGGTTGCGGTATTCGGTCAGCAGCAGCATGGCTGTACCGTAAAACCTGACATCAATGTCAGGTCAAGGAGTGAACGTGCGGATCGGTGAACTGGCCGAGCGGACCGGCGTGAGCGTCCGGTCGCTGCGGTACTACGAAACCAAGGGCCTGCTGGCCGCGGAGCGGACCTCCGGCGGACAGCGGGAATATCCCGAGACGGCGGTCGACCGGGTCCGCCGCATCCAGGAGATGTTCGCGGCGGGCCTGCACAGCGACACCATCGGCGAGTTGCTGCCGTGCATCCACGACATGGACGGCACCCCTAACGCCCGGGCGACGCCGTTCCTGGTGGAGAAGCTCACCGAGGAACGCGCCAGGATCGATCAGGCCCTACGCGACCTGCGCCGGACCAGCGAAGTGCTGGACGGTGTCATCCGAGCGGCGGGCGGCGCGGAGTCCGAACAGTAGGGTGGACGCCATGGCTCTCGACAGCGGAACGATCTCCGAACCCGGCAGCGGCGCTCCCGTCGTGGCGGCGCCGATCGCCAAGACGATCCCCACCGAGCGGGTGCACCACGGCGACGTGTTCGTCGACGAGTACGAGTGGCTGCGGGACAAAGAGAATCCCGACGTCATCGCCTACCTGGAGGCGGAGAACGCCTACACCGAGGCGCGGACCGCCCACCTGGACACGCTGCGCGAGACGATCTTCGACGAGATCAAAGCGCGCACCCAGGAGACCGACCTGTCGGTGCCGACCCGGTTGGGCGACTACTGGTACTACTCGCGCAGCTTCGAAGGCAAGCAGTACGGCGTGCACTGCCGGTGCCCGATCGCCGCCGACGCCGAAGGCATCGACGCCTGGACGCCGCCGGTACTGGACGCGGAGACCGAGGTCGCCGGCGAAGAGGTGCTGCTCGACAGCAACGAACTGGCCGAGGGCCACGACTTCTTCGCGCTGGGCGCGTTCTCGATCAGCCATGACGGCACGCTGCTGGCCTACTCGGTGGACAACGTCGGCGACGAGCGCTACGTGCTGCGGTTCAAGGACCTCCGCACCGGCGAGCTGCTCGGCGACGAGATCGCTGGCACCGCGCCCGGCGCGACGTGGTCGCTGGACGGCAGCCACGTCTTCTACCAAACCGTCGACGAGTCGTGGCGGCCCGACACGGTGTGGCGGCACCGGCTCGGCAGCACCGAGCCCGACGTCAAGGTGTTCCACGAGCCCGACGAGCGCTATTGGGTGAGCATCGGCGCCAGCCGCTCGGAGAAGTACCTGATGATCTGGGTCAGCTCGAAGATCACCAGCGAGGGCTGGGTGCTGGAGTCGGACGATCCCGAGGGCGAGTTCCGCGTCCTGCTGCCCCGCCGCGAGGGCGTCGAGTACTCCGCCGAGCACGCGGTGGTCGGCGACGCGGATCGCTTCCTGATCCTGCACAACGACGTGGTGGACGGGGTCAAGGCGGAGAACTTCGTACTGGCCGAGGCGCCGGTGGACGATCCGTCGAACCTGACGCCGCTGATCGGTCATCGTGATGACGTGCGGCTCGAGGACATCGACGCGTTCCGCGACCACCTGGTGCTCAGCTACCGGCGCGAGGCGCTCACCCGGATCGCGGTGTGGCCGCTGACCGAAACGGGCTACGGCGAACGCCGCGAACTCGACTTCGACCTGGAACTCTTCGCGGTCGGCGTCGGTTCCAACCCCGAGTGGGCGCAACCCACCCTGCGCATCGGGCTGACCTCGTTCATCACGCCCATGCAGGTGTTCGACTACGTCCCGGCCACCGGTGAGCTGCTGCTGCGCAAGGAGCAGCCGGTGCTCGGCGGCTACGACGCGAACGACTATGAACAGCACCGCGAGTGGGCGGTTGCCGAGGACGGCACCCGGATTCCGATATCGCTGGTACGGAAGAAGGGTGCTGCCGCCAACGGGCCGAAACCGCTGTTGCTCTACGGCTACGGCTCCTATGAGGCGAGCATCGACCCGTCGTTCTCGGTCGCCCGTCTCTCGCTGCTGGATCGCGGCATGGTCTTCGCGGTCGCGCACGTGCGCGGCGGCGGCGAGATGGGCAGGCTGTGGTACGAGCACGGCAAGACGCTCACCAAGAAGAACACCTTCACCGACTTCGTTTCCTGCGCGCGGCACCTGATCGATACCGGTGTCACCGCGGCGGACCGAATGATCGCGGACGGAGGCAGCGCGGGCGGCCTGCTGGTCGGCGCGGTGGCGAATCTGGCGCCGGAACTGTTCGCGGGCATCCTGGCCAACGTGCCGTTCGTCGATCCGCTCACCTCCATCCTCGACCCGTCGCTCCCGCTGACCGTCATCGAATGGGACGAGTGGGGCAACCCGCTGGCGGACAAGGACGTCTACGAGTACATGAAGTCCTACGCCCCGTACGAGAACGTCGAGGCCAAGAACTATCCGGCGATCCTGGCCATCACCAGCCTGAACGACACCCGGGTGCTCTACGTCGAACCGGCGAAGTGGATCGCCAAGCTGCGCGCCACCGCGATCGGCGACGCGCCGCTGTTGCTCAAGACGGAGATGACCGCGGGCCACGGCGGGGTCAGCGGGCGCTACGAGAAGTGGCGGGAAGTGGCCTTCGAACATGCCTGGGTGCTCGATACGCTCGGTCTCGCCGACGCGTAGGGCGGTCACGGGCGGCCGGTGCCTTCCGGTGGCCGGGCGGGTAGCGGCGGCGCGCCAGCGCCGGGGTGTCCGCTCGGCACAGGCGTGACGGACTGTTCGCCGCCTGGTCATACGGGCTGCATGTCGGAGACATGTGCGGCTGGCACCGTAGGTTCATGAACGCTGAGCTGGTCGTATCGATTTCCGGGATCAGGGACACCACCCGGGACACGGCGATGGGATTCGCCGAGGAGATGGATCGGCGCGGCGTGCCGCTCTCACTGCTGGTCGCACCGCGGCTGAAGGGCAAATACCGGCTGCTCGACGATCCGGCGACCCAGGCATGGCTGCGCGTTCGCCGGGCCCGCGGCGACGCCATCGTGCTGCACGGCTACGACCAGGCCGCCACCAAGCGGCGGCGCGCCGAGTTCGCCACACTGCCCAAGCACGAGGCTCGGTTGCGGTTGACCGCCGCCGACCGGGTGATGGAACAGGTCGACCTGCGCACCCGGCTGTTCGCCGCTCCGCGCTGGAACGCCTCGACGGGCGCGCTCGACGCGCTGCCGGAGGTCGGTTTCCGGCTCGCACTCGGCCTCACGTCGATCATCGACCTGGAGCGCAACATGGCGCAGAAGTCCCGGGTCTACGGCATCGGTGAGGGTTTCCGCGCGGAGCCGTGGTGGTGCCGCGCTCTGGTGATGGGCGCCGCCCGCGCCGCCCGCCGCGGCGGGGTGATCCGGCTCGCCGTGTCCGCGGCGCAGTTGGAGCGTTCCGGGCCGCGCCAGGCCATGCTCGACGCCGTCGACCTCGCGCTGTTCCACGGCGCGGTCGCCGAGACCTATCGCTGGGAGCCGTTCCCGGCTGCCCGAGCCGCATGAATGACGCCGCGGCGCGGCGGTGGCGGGGCTTCCTCACCAGCATGAATGCCCGCCGTCCGGCGTAATCTTTGCCGGCTGCCGCCGCGCCGCGGCCGGTCGGCACCGCGTCCGCGCGGCCGATCGGCGCCGCCGCCCGCGAATGGCGTAATCGGGCGGCGGCGCGGTCGCGGTCAGGTCGGCGCGATGTTCGTCGTCGGGACGGCGGGTGTCGCGTCGTGGGTGAACCCGCCCGCTTCCGTGCGGGTGAGCGAGGTGGAAAACGGTCGCTGCTCCAGTTGTTTCGTGCAGCGGGTGAGATCGTCCAGCAGCAGGTCGGCCATGTCGACGGAGAAACCGTGGCGGATCACCGCGCGCATGATCGTCTCGTCGTCGCGGTCGGTGGGCAGCGGATACGCCGCGATCAGCCAGCCTCTGGAGCGCAGCCGGTCGGACAGGTCGTAGAGGTTGAAACCGGGATCGCCGGTCAGCCGCCAGCACACCGCCGTGATGCCGCGCTGCGGATCGCCGTCGTGGATCAGCTCGAAGAACCCGAACTCACGCAGACCCGCGGCCAGGTGCTGCGCCGCCCGGTAGATCGCGGACTGCACCCGGGCGTAACCGGCGCGCCCCAGGCGGATGAAGTCGTAATACTGCGTGATCGCCTGCCCACCGGGCCGGGAGAAGTTCAGGTTGAAGGTGGCCATGCTGCCGCCGAGGTAGTCGACGTTGAAGATCAATTCCTCCGGCAGGTCGGCCGCCTCGCGCCAGATCGCCCAGCCCGCGCCGAGCGGCGCCAGACCGGTCTTGTGCCCGGAGGCGTTGATCGATTTCACCCTGGGCAGCCGGAAGTCCCAGACCAGATCGGGCGCGGCGAACGGCGCGAGGAAGCCGCCGCTGGCGGCGTCGACGTGGATCGGGATGTCCAGGCCCTTTTCCTCCTGCAGCGCGTCGAGCGCGGCGCTGATCGCGGCCACGTCTTCGAACAGGCCGGTGTAGGTCTGGCCGAAGGTCGGCACCACCATCATGGTGTTCTCGTCGCAGTGCTCCGCGAGGTCGTCGGGCCGCAGGGTGAGCCGGTCGCCGCGCAGCGGAATCTGCCGGATCTCGACGTCGAAGTAGCGCGCGAACTTCTCCCAGCAGACCTGAACGGGCCCGCACACGAAGTTGGGTGTCCCGGTGCCGCCGCGCTTGCGCCAGCGGAATTTGGCCGCGAGGCCGCCGAGCATGGCCGCCTCGCTGGACCCTGTGGTCGAGGTGCCGTGGGTGGTCGCCGGGTCCGGCGCGTGCCACAGGTCCGCGACCATCCGGACGCCACGGCGCTCCAGTTCGGCGGTCTGCGGATATTCGTCCTTGTCGACGATGTTCTTGTCCAGGCATTCGGCCATCAGCCTGCGCGCCTGGTCGTCCACCCAGGTGGTGCAGAAGGTGGCCAGGTTCATCCTGGAAACGCCGTCGAGCATCAGCTCGTCGTGCACGATTTCGTAGGCGACCTGGGGGAACATCTCGTGCGCCGGAAATCCGGCGCGCGGCGCGGACCGGCTGAGCCCCGGCAGGGCGAACAGGTCATCGGCTCCTTCGGACATGAATGCGGCCTCCCGATTCGGCTCGTGTGCGGTGTGCCTGTGCGGGCGCCGGTCGCTTGCGGACCGGCCGCGTTGCCGTGCCTTCGAGGATGCCGAAAAATAGCTGACACCCTCCCGCTCAGCTTGACACATCGCCTTCGGCCGCGGACGGACTTCACGCATCCACCAGGCCGGACGTGCTGGCTCCGAAGACCCGCCAGGCAGTGCGAACTTCGGCCGAGCGAGTCGGGGATAGGGTTGGGGGATGACTGAGGACGCTCGTACCGCTGGCCTGCGCGCGCGGGTCGCGGAATTGATGCCGCAGGCAAAAAGCGATCTGGCGCAGCTTGTTTCGTTCAAGTCGGTGGCCGACCCGCGGCAGTTCCCGCCCGAGGAGTGCGACCGTGCGGCGCAGTGGGTCGCCGACGCATTCGCCGCGGCGGGCCTGACCACCGTCGGCCTGCACGAGACTCCCGACGGCAGCACGGCGGTCGTCGCCGCGCGGCCGGCGCCAGCTGGTGCGCCGACGGTGTTGCTCTACTGTCACTACGACGTCCAGCCGCCGATGGACGAGGGGGCGTGGCGCACTCCGCCCTGGGAACTGACCGAGCGGAACGAACGCTGGTACGGGCGCGGCAGCGCCGATTGCAAGGGCAACATCGTCATGCATCTGACGGCGTTGCGGGCACTCGGCCCCGATTTGCCGCTGGGGGTGACCATGGTCGCCGAGGGCTCCGAGGAGCAGGGCACCGGGGGCCTGGAACGGTTCGCCGAGGCCGGTCCGGATCTGTTGCGCGCGGACGCCATCGTGATCGGCGACTGCGGTAACTTCGCCGCCGGCGTGCCGACCCTCACGGAGACGTTGCGCGGCAACGTGAATGTGGTGGTCACCATCGAAACCCTCGCCAGCCCATTGCATTCCGGCATGTTCGGCGGCCCGGCCCCCGACGCGCTGGCGGCGCTGATCCAGGTGCTCGCTTCGCTGCGCGACGAGCGGGGCAACACCACCATCGACGGACTACCCAACGACCAGGTCTGGCCGGGTGTGCAGTATCCGAGCGAGCAGTTCCACGCCGACGCGGGCGTCCTGCGCGACGTCGAACTCACCGGTGACGGCACGGTCGCCGACATGCTCTGGGCGCGACCGGCGCTGACCGTGCTCGGTATCGACGCACCGCCCGTGGTCGGTTCCGCCGCCGCGGTCCCCGCGATCGCCCGGGCCCGCCTCAACCTGCGCATTCCGCCGGGCACCGATCCCGCGCAGGCGTACCGGGCACTCGTCGCGCACCTCGACGCGCATACGCCGTGGCACGCCCAGATAACCGTTGAGCTGGAAGGTATGGGAGCGCCGTTCCGGTCCCGCACCGGCGGGCCTGCACGTGCCGCGATGGAGGCGGCGCTTGCCACGTCCTATGGACGACCTGCGACCACTCAGGGGCAGGGCGGTTCGATCCCGCTGTGCAACGTTTTCGCCGCGACCTACCCGGACGCGGAGATCATGCTGCTCGGCGTCGAGGAACCGACATGTCTCATCCACGCGCCCAATGAGAGCGTCGACCCGAAGGAGATCGAACACATGGCGTTGGCCGAGGCACTGTTCCTCGCGACCTACGCCGGGTAGCGCTACAGGTCCGTGGCGTCCTCCGGCTTCAGCACCCGGAATTCGGTTCCGGCGGGCGCCATTTCGGTCAGTCGGCCGAAGTAGATTCCCTGCGCCTCGGGCTGGATGATGCCGAAGTGGATGGGCAACGCGACACGCGGACCGACCGCGCGCAGATAATCGACCGCCTCGCTGATCCGCATCCACGGCGCGGCAGCCGGAGCGGCCAGCACGCCGACCGGAACCGGTGGTACCCATAGCGAGTCGCCCGGGTGCACGAGCTGAGCCGGGTCATCCGGTGTGCCCAGCTGGAAGACGGTGTTGTCGATCACGGGGATCTCTGGGTGGATGACGGCGTGCCTGCCGCCGCCCCCGGTGATCTGGAGATCGCCGAGCGTCAGCACGTTGCCAGCGCGGACCGGCTCCCACGGCGCGCCGAGCTGCTGGGCCGTCTGCGGATCCGAGAGCAATCGCGCGCCGGGGTTGGCCTCGATGAGCGAGTCGATCCGGTTCGGGTCGATGTGATCGGGATGCTGATGGGTGACCGCGATCGCGTCCAGGCCGGTGAGGCCCTCGAAGCCGTGCGAGAAGGTGCCCGGGTCGAACAGGATCTTCGTGCCGTGCAGCTCGACGAGGAGGCAGGAATGACCGAAGTGGGCTATGCGCATGCCGCCATGCTATCGACGCCGGATGTGTTCTCGCCGACATCGCCGC
Organism: Nocardia sp. NPDC051787; assembly: GCF_040681325.1. Lineage (NCBI taxonomy): Bacteria > Bacillati > Actinomycetota > Actinomycetes > Mycobacteriales > Nocardiaceae > Nocardia > Nocardia sp. NPDC051787. The sequence goes on along the minus strand of NZ_JBFAYO010000049.1, from coordinate 13,245 downwards.
GGCTTGTCCTACCCCGCGGATGCCGTGTCCGACCAGCACAACTACGCTGCTGAGGTAACCCCACAACCACATGAGGAGCAACGCGTGGCACGAGTCGTGGTCGAGGTGATGCCGAAGGCCGAAATCCTGGATCCGCAGGGGCAGGCCATCGTCGGCGCGCTCCCGCGTCTGGGATTCGAAGGCGTCTCGGATGTGCGGCAGGGCAAGCGATTCGAACTCGACGTCGACGACAGCGTCGACGACGCGGCGTTGGAGCAGATCGCCGAATCGCTGCTGTGCAACACGGTGATCGAGGAGTGGAAGGTGGTCCGCATCTCATGACCGCGCGGATCGGGGTCATCACGTTTCCCGGCACGCTCGACGACGTCGACGCCGCACGGGCGGTGCGCCTGGCCGGGGCCGACGCTGTCGACCTGTGGCACGCGGACGCCGACCTGAAGAGTGTCGACGCGGTGATCGTGCCCGGCGGTTTCTCCTACGGCGACTACCTGCGCGCGGGCGCCATCGCTCGCTTCGCCCCCGTGATGGGCGAGGTGGTCCGCGCGGCGGGCGCCGGTCTGCCGGTGCTGGGTATCTGCAACGGATTCCAGGTGCTGTGCGAGGCCGGGTTGCTGCCCGGCGCGCTGACCCGCAACGAGGGCCTGCACTTCATCTGCCGGGACGAATGGCTGACCGTGGAGTCGGTGTCGACGGTGTGGACGTCCCGTTTCGAGCCGGGCGCCCAGATCCTCATCCCGCTCAAGTCCGGCGAGGGCCGCTACCAGGCCTCGGCCGCCGTGCTCGACGAGCTGGAAGGTGAGGGCCGGGTGGTCTTCCGCTACGTGGGCGGCAATCCGAACGGTTCGCAGCGCGGTATCGCGGGCATCGCTTCCGCCAACGGGCGTGTCGTCGGCCTGATGCCACACCCGGAACACGCCACCGAGCCCTTGACCGGCCCGAGCGACGACGGGCTCGGGCTGTTCCTCTCGGTGCTGGACACGCTGGTCTCGGCCTGAGGCACCTGCTGGCAGGAAAATCTCGCCTCGGCGAAGGTCGCGATGTTGCTGGTTCGCGTTTCGGGTAGAACGTGAGCCGCGTCGGTCGTTCGGGCAGCGGTGGATCTGGTCGAGATCGGCCGCGCTCGGTAGAAGCGAGCGGTGCCTCCGCGGCCGCGTGTCAGGCGATGCGGTCGACGATGTCGAAGCCGACGCCGTCGGCGCGGGCCAGATAACCGCGCTGGATGGCCTGGTTGCCGCGGAAACCCCGAAGCACCCCAGGGGTTTCGAGGACCACGCCATGGTCGATGGCGTCGAGGATCGCGGGCACCTCTAGTGACCCGACTGTCCGTGCGAGCGCGCCCAGGGTGTGGATGGCGTCGTAGGTAGCGTTGCTGAAGCTGGTGAGCGCCGGGGCGAAGACGCCGTACCTTCGGCGGTAGCGGGTCATCCGGTCGCGCCCGTCGGCCGTGCGGTCGTCGAGGAAGAAGCTGGATGCCACGTACAAGTTCTGATTGGCTTCCGGGCCCGCCGCCAGCAGCACGTTCTCGTCCGCGGCCGGGCTGACCCGCAGCTGTGTCGCGGCGCGGCCGGTGGCCGCGAACTGCTGGTTGAACCGGGACACGTCGGCGCCGACCATCAGGATCACCACCGCGTCGGCCGAGTCGAGCGCCGGATGCTCGAGGAAGCCGGAGAAGTCCGGCAGACCCAGCGGGACGAACTGTTCGAGCACGATCGCGGCCGGATCGGCCAGGCTGTCGCGAATCGCCTTGGCGGACTGGCGCGGCCAGATGTAGTCGTTGCCGATGACCGCCCAGCGCCGCACGCGGTACTCGCGCTCGAGCCAGTGCACGGCCGGGACGGTCTGCCCGGCCGGATGCTCGCCGAGCATCAGCACGCCGGGTAGTTCGTCGGTCAGTCCCTCGTGGCTGGTCGCGTACAGGTAGGGCACCCGGCTTGCGCCGGCCCGCGCCACGGCACGCCGGACCGCGGAGGTGTGCCAGCCGGTGATGGCGTGCACCATGCCGGTGGACAGCAGCGCCGAGACTTCGGCGGCGACCTCGTGCGGTGGCCGTCCGCCGTCGATATTCGTGGTACGAATTTCTCGTCCCAGAATTCCCGCTCCGTGGTTGATTTCCTCGACGGCCAGCGATATCGCCGCCTCGCAGGATGGCGCAATGATACCGCCCGGTCCCTGGAGCGGAACTATGTTGAGGATCTCGATGGTGCCCTCGGGACTCTCGCCGAGCGCCGGCATTCGGTACTCTTCTTCTCGTTCGAGCGAAATTCATGGCAGGCAGGAAATAATGACGTCCATTGTAAGCGGAAATTCCACGCTGCATGGCGCGCTGCGTGCCGCGGAGCGCGGGTGGGTGCGGCACTTGGACGCGGCGCTGTGTGTCAGACAGCTCTCGCCGGATCAGTGGTCGATGCTGTCGAATCTGTGTGGCGACGCGGGGATCACCATGACCGAGCTGGCGGCCAAATCGCAGCTCGCGCCGTCCTCGGCCACCAGGCACGCGGACTACCTGGCCGAGCGCGGCCTGATCTTCCGGCTCGCCGCGCAGGACGATCGGCGGCGCGTCCTGATCGGTCTGAGCAGGCTCGGGGCCGACCTCGTCGCCGAGGTGCGTGCGGAAGAGGCGCGGGCCGAGCAGGAGTTGCGGGGGCGAATCGGAGCGCGCCGATATACCGAACTCATGCGACTGCTCGATCTGGTTTCCATCGCCTCGGAGTAAATGCACTGCGGTACGGACATTCATCGGATGAATGTCGCCAACGCCTGATTTCGCAGGCGGTGGCAAACCATTATGACCGTTATGTTCCAATCGGAATCGACGCGGTCGAGGAAGTATTCACACCGGGCGGTTTCGCGGGGAATGTGGTATCGATCGCGGCGCCTGGCCCCGACATCGGCCTGCGCCCAGCCCGTCGATCCGTGGCACGCCGCTGGCCGCTCGTTTTCATGACAGGCGCAGTTGGACGGAGGCCATCCACAGCCCGCGCCGGACGAGCGGAGGCTGAGGCCGCCGCAGAAACGACGCTGTCGGGCGAAGTCCGTCCGAAGCCGCGCCGGACGAGCGGAGGCGAGAGCGCCGCCTAGGATCGCAGGCATGCCCGTTTCCACCACCGCAGCCACGGCCGCCGGGCTGTGCGCGTTCATCGATGCGTCTCCGTCACCGTTCCACGTCTGCCGGACGGTCGCTTCGGAATTGGACGCGCGCGGGTTCACCCGGCTGGCCGAATCGGAGCCCTGGCCCACGGGTAGCCCGGGCAGGCACTACGTGGTGCGCGGCGGATCGCTGGTCGCCTGGGCGACCGGAGACGACGCGAGCGCGACGCCGTTCCGTGTGGTCGGCGCGCACACCGACAGCCCCAACCTGCGCGTCAAGCAGCACCCGGATCTGACTTCGGCCGGCTGGCAGCTGGTCGGCCTGGAACCGTACGGCGGAGCGTGGCTGAACTCCTGGCTGGATCGCGAGCTCGGCGTCTCGGGCCGGTTGAGCGTGCGCGAGGGAAACGCGGTGCGCGAGCGCCTGGTCCGCATCGACGAACCGATCCTGCGGGTGCCGCAGCTGGCCATCCACCTGTCCGAAGACCGCAAGGGCGTCACGCTGGACCCGCAGCGGCACGTCAACGCGGTGTGGGGTGTGGGGTACGAGTCCGGCGCGTTCCTCGATTTCGTCGCCGCGCGCGCCGAGGTCCAGCCGGGCGAGGTGCTCGGCTGGGAGCTGATGACCCACGACTTGACGCCCAGCAGACTGGTCGGCCGGGACCAGGACCTGGTCAGCGCGCCGCGGCTGGACAACCAGGGCACCTGCTTCGCAGGCCTGCACGCGTTTCTGGCCGCGATCGAGCAGCCGGGCGCGGCGGTCCCGGTACTGGCCATCTTCGACCACGAGGAGGTCGGCAGCCAGTCCGATCGCGGCGCGCAGTCGGATCTGCTGCCCGCCGTGCTGGAGCGCGTCGTGCTCGCGCATGGCGGCGGGCGCGCCGATTACCTTGCCGCGCTGGCCGGTTCGGTGTGCGCGTCCGGTGATATGGCGCACGCCACGCACCCCAACTATCCGGAGCGGCACGAGCCCGCGCATCGGATCGAGGTGAACGGCGGGCCGGTGCTCAAGGTCAACCAGAACCTGCGTTACGCTACGGACGCCACCGGTGCCGGCGCGTTCGCGCTGGCGTGCGCGCAGGCCGGAGTTCCCTTGCAGCGCTATGTGCATCGCGCCGATCTGCCCTGCGGCTCCACGATCGGGCCGATGACCGCGGCCCGTACCGGCATGCCGACCGTCGATGTCGGCGCGCCGCAGTTGGCGATGCACTCGGCACGGGAACTGATGGGTGCGTCCGACGTCCGGGCCTACGCCGCGGCGCTGGCCGCCTTCCTGACGCCCGAGACCACCGGGCGGTAGGTGACGACCGCGACGACGAACACCGCGAAAGTGACCAGTACGTAGCTGCTTCCGATGACCTGCTGCCACCAGGCCCAATCGAGTTCGCGGTCGCGCGAGTGCGGCAACAACCAGTGCGGACCGATCAGGAACAGCAGGGTGCACGCCGCGACCGCGCCGATCACCCGCGGGCTGCGCGTGCCACGCACCATCAGGTCGGCGGTGATCACCAGCGCGGGCGCGATCCACACCCAGTGATGCGACCAGGACACCGGCGAGACCAGCAGAATCGCCGCGGCGTTGACCAGCAGCGCCGCGACGGTCGCGCCGGCGTCGATCAGCCTGCGCATCCACACCGCCGCGAGCGCGACCGCTACCAGCGACAACGACATCCACAGCAGGGTGGCCACCGAATCATCCACGCCGAGACGGAACGTCATGCCCTTGATGGACTGGTTGCCGGCGAAATAGGGCGGGCCGATCCGGCCGGTATCGGCGAGTGTGGTGAACCAGTAGTCCACGGAATCGCTGGGGAACAGCAGGAATCCGAGGCCGACCGCCGCGATCGCGGATACCACCAGCGTGCCCGCGGCTTTCCAGTCCTTGCGCAGCAGGAAGAACAGCAGGTAACCGGCCGGGATCAGCTTCACCGACACCGCGATGCCGATCAGCATGCCGCGCGGCCAGAACGGCTTGCGCACCAGGCAATCCAGCGCGATGGCGGCCATCAGCACCAGGTTGACCTGGCCGAAGCCGAAGGTCTGGCGGACCGGCTCGAGGAACTGCGCCACCGCCACCGCGCCGATGACCAGGGTGAGCACGGTCGGCCGGGACAGCTCGGGACGCAGGCGTGCCAGCACCAACCACAGCGAGATACCCAGGCTCGCCACCGAGGTGGCGGTAACCAGCACCTCGGCGAGTGTCAGCGGCATCAGGGCCAGTGGCGCGAAGAACAACGCGGCCAGCGGGGGATAGGTGAACGGCAGTCCGATGCCCTCGACCGGCGGCATCGGCCCGTACAGCTCGCCGCCGTCCAACCACACCCGGGCGCCGTTGCGATAGACCTGCAGATCGATGTAGCCGTGCCACCAGTGCGCTACCAGCGACACGGTCGCAGACACCGCGAACAGAGCGATGGCAGCAATCAGCCAGCGCACTTGCGGTGCGGGCAGGTTGGGCGCGCTGCCGGGCGCGGTTGGAGAATCTGCGCTCCGGGATCGCGTGGCGGCGGATCGCCCACCCGGATTCGCGACGCCCGATCCTTCGTTCACCGGCTCAGAGTAGCCGGTGCGCACTGCCGCTCAGCTGGTCCACCCGGGTGGCGGCACCACACGCGGGACTCCCTGGTGCGGACCCTCCTGCGCGGCTTCGGCGCTGCGGTGGCGGCCTCAGCTGCGTTGCCCATATCCACTGCCTTTAGACTTACACCCAGGCATCTCGCCGCAACCCAGTGACAACGCTCGTCGCTTCGCTGAGTTCGCCCACCCCGCCGGCTCCGCCGGCTTGCCGACCCCCTGCCCGGCCGAAAGGACCCTGGTACCTCGTGACTCCGCAGGTCGACACCGTCAGCGCAGCCGCAGCAAACCCCGATGTGCCGCAACCCTACAAAGAACTGGGCCTCAAGGACGACGAGTACGCCCGGATCAAGGAGATCCTCGGCCGCAGACCGACCGACGCCGAACTGGCGATGTACTCCGTGATGTGGAGCGAGCACTGCTCCTACAAGTCCTCGAAGGTGCACCTGCGCTACTTCGGCCAGACCACCACCGACGAGATGCGCGCGTCCATGCTCGCAGGCATCGGTGAGAACGCGGGCGTGGTGGACGTCGGCGACGGCTGGGCGGTCACCTTCAAGGTGGAAAGCCACAACCATCCCTCCTACGTCGAGCCGTACCAGGGCGCGGCCACCGGTGTCGGCGGCATCGTGCGCGACATCATGGCGATGGGCGCGCGTCCGATCGCGGTGATGGACCAGCTGCGCTTCGGCGCGGCGGACGCGGCCGACACCCGTCGCGTGGTGGACGGCGTGGTGCGCGGCGTCGGCGGCTACGGCAACTCGCTCGGCCTGCCCAACATCGGCGGCGAGACCGTGTTCGACGCCTCCTACCAGGGCAATCCGCTGGTGAACGCGCTGTGCGCCGGTGTGATGCGGGTGGAGGACCTGCACCTGGCCTTCGCGTCCGGCGCCGGCAACAAAATCGTGCTGTTCGGCGCGCGCACCGGGCTGGACGGCATCGGCGGCGTGTCGGTGCTGGCGTCGGACACCTTCTCCGGCGACGAATCCGGCACCGGCCGCAAGAAGCTGCCCTCGGTGCAGGTCGGCGACCCGTTCACCGAGAAGGTGCTCATCGAGTGCTGTCTGGAGTTGTACGCGGCCGAGCTGGTCGTCGGTATCCAGGACCTCGGCGGGGCCGGATTGTCCTGCGCCACTTCCGAGCTCGCGGCCGCCGGGGACGGCGGCATGCACATCGAGCTGGACAAGGTGCCGCTGCGCGCGGCCAACATGACTCCCGCCGAGGTGCTCTCCAGCGAATCGCAGGAGCGCATGTGCGCGGTGGTCACCCCCGAGAACGTGGACGCGTTCATGGCCGTGTGCCGCAAGTGGGACGTGCTGGCCACGGTGATCGGCGAGGTCACCGACGGCGACCGGCTGGTGGTCACCTGGCACGGCGAGACCGTGGTGGACGTGCCGCCGCGCACCGTCGCGCATGAGGGCCCGGTGTACGAGCGCCCGGTCGCGCGCCCCGACGACCAGGACGCCCTGATCGCCGACACCCCCGACCGGCTGACCCGGCCGAAGACCGCCGACGAGCTGCGCGCCACCCTGCTGCAGATGATCTCCAGCCCCCAGCTGTGCAGCCGCAAGTGGATCACCGAGCAGTACGACCGCTATGTGCGCGGCAACACAGTCCTGGCCGAGCACGCCGACGCGGGCGTCATCCGGATCGACGAGGAGACCGGCCGCGGCATCGCACTGGCCACCGACGCGTCCGGCCGCTACACCAAGCTGGACCCCTACACCGGCGCGCAGCTCGCGCTGGCCGAGGCCTACCGCAACGTGGCCACCACCGGGGCGACGCCGAAGGCGGTCACCAACTGCCTGAACTTCGGTTCGCCGGAGGACCCGGGCGTGATGTGGCAGTTCCAGCAGGCGGTGCGCGGCTTGGCGGACGGCTGCGTGGCGCTGGGCATCCCGGTCACCGGCGGCAACGTCAGCTTCTACAACCAGACCGGCCAGACCTCGATCCTGCCGACCCCGGTGGTCGGTGTGCTCGGCGTGATCGACGACGTGCACCGCCGCATCCCGACCGGGCTGGGCCTGGAGCCGGGCGAGACGCTGATCCTGCTCGGCGAGACGCACGACGAGTTCGGCGGTTCGATCTGGTCGCAGGTCGCGCACGACCATCTCGGCGGCGTCCCGCCGAAGGTCGACTTCGCCCGCGAGCAGTTGCTCGCCGAGGTGCTGACCGCCGGTTCCCGCGACGGCATGATCAGTGCGGCGCACGACCTTTCCGAGGGCGGTCTCGCCCAGGCCGCCGTCGAGGCCGCGCTCGCCGGTGAGACCGGCTGCCGCATCCTGCTTCCCGAGGACGCCGACCCGTTCGTGACGCTGTTCTCCGAGTCGGCGGGACGGGTGCTGGTCGCGGTACCGCGCTCGGAGGAGACCAGGTTCACCCGCATGTGCACGGCGCGCGAGCTGCCGTGGGTGCGCATCGGCGTGGTCGACCAGGGCTCGGATTCGGTTGAGGTGCAGGGCCAGTTCTCGGTCACCATGGACGAGCTGCGTGCCGCGTACGAGGGCACGCTGCCGAAGCTGTTCGGCGCGGCCGCGGTCTGAACGCCCACCTGGGCGGGCCTGGACCCCTCGTTTACCGGGCCCGCCCAGGTGCGCGTGATCAGGCGACGGATGTGAACGGATCGTGCTCGGCGAGCAGCTTTTCCATCCGCGCCTGGTCGATGCGACCGTGAATGGTCGCCGCTTCATGTTGGTCGCGAACCACTTTCGCCAGCGTGAACGTGCTCGTGACCAGGAACAGGACCGACATCGCCAGGAATCCGCGCTGCCAGATGTCCAGCGGCAGAGCGAAGATGCCGATGCCAACCCCGATGAAGCTGACGCCGAAGGCGAGCGCGGCTTGCGCGACGAAAGCCGCGGTGGCCCTCGGGCGTGCGTTCGCTGTACTCATGAATAGGAAGTCTGCGGATCGCGCCGATCCCGCGCCCGCGTACAACTACTCGAGCGGACTGGGTAGTTGCCATGGGCGCTCTCGATCCCGGGCGCTGGGCAACCGTTCGGCGTGATCCGCGCCGGTCGCGCCCGTGTTCCGTCGGGCGACGCGCCGGATCGTCGGTGGCGACCGCCATACTGGTCGAATGCTGGAGACCGCCGGGACCATGCGGAGGCTGCGTACGCGCACCGTCGCGGTCGTCCGGCGCGCCGAGGAGATCATCGACCTGAACTACGTCGGCCTGGTGGTCGCGACGGTGTTCTTCGCGCTGTCGGTGACGCCGTCGTTGCTGCCGCGCGATTGGCTGTTCCAGGGGTTGATCAGCGGAATCAACGCGGCGCTCGGGTACGGGGCCGGATGCCTGCTGGAGTGGTTGTTCCGGCTGTGGGTGCGTCCGCGGCTGAAGTTCTCCCCACCGCCCACCTGGGTGCGCTACGCGGCGAAGTCGGCCATCCTGTTCACCGCCGCGCTGAGCGCCGCCCTCATGCTGGTGCAATCGGCGCGGTGGCAGCGCGAGATCACCGCGCTGATGGGGATGGCGGGTACCACCACGCCCGCCTACCTGCGCACCGGCCTGCTGAGCCTGGCCGTCGGCGCCGCCGCGGTCGCGGTGTACCGGACGGTGCGGGAGATCATCCTTTTCCTGGCTCGCGTGCTCAATCGGTGGGTGCGGGTGCCGCGCGAGCTGGCGCCTGCCGCGGGATTCCTCGTTTTGGTGCTGCTCGCGGTCACGATCTTCAACGGCGTGGCGGTGCGAGCGTTCTTCGGGGTGGCGAACTCGGCGTTCAGCGTGCGCAACGACCACACCTCGGTGAACGCGGTCCAGCCGCAGCAACCGGAGCGCTCCGGCAGCCCGGCCTCGCTGGCGAAATGGGAGACCCTCGGATTCGAAGGGCGGTGGTTCGTCTCGCACGGTCCCACCGCGGGCCGCATCACCTCGGTCACCGGCCGCCCGGCGAAAGAACCGATCCGGGCCTACGTGGGGCTGGAGTCGGTCGACGGCGACGAGGAACCGGCCGAGCTGGCGGTGGCCGAGCTCGAGCGGGCCGGGGCGTTCGACCGGAAGGTGCTCGTCGTGGTCACCACCACCGGAACCGGCTGGGTGAACGCGCTGGCCGCCGGTGCGATGGAGTACATGTACGACGGCGACACCGCCATTGTGGCCACGCAATACTCGTACCTGCCGAGCGTGCTGTCTTTCCTGGCCGACCGCGGCAAGGCCGCCGCGGCGGGCAAGGAATTGTTCGACGCGGTGTACCAGCACTGGAGCGCGCGTCCGCCACAGCAGCGACCCAAGCTGCTCGTGTACGGGGAGAGTCTGGGCTCGCAGGGGTCCGAGGCGGCGTTCGACGGGCTTGCCGATCTGCGGGCCAAGGTCGACGGGGCGCTATGGGTCGGCCCGCCGAACTCCAACCGGCTGTGGCAGCAGTTCGTCGAGCGCCGCGATCCTGGTTCGGGCGAGGTCGAGCCGGTGTACGCGGACGGACTCGTGGTCCGGTTCGCCAACGACGCCGCCGACCTGGCGCGGCCCAACTCGGAATGGCGACCGCCACGCATCGCGTACCTGCAGCACGCGTCCGACCCGATCGTCTGGTGGTCGACGGATCTGATCTTCTCGCAACCGGATTGGCTGTCCGAGCCGCGCGGCTCGGACGTGTCCTCGCAGATGCGCTGGTGGCCGTTCGTCACCTTCTGGCAGGTCGCCGCCGACCTCACCAACGCACAGGGCGTCACCGACGGCCACGGGCACCGCTACGGCAGCCTGGTGCTGGACGGTTGGGCGGCCATCGCGGCGCCGCCGGACTGGACCGCGGAGAGGTCCGAACGCATCCGGGCCGAAGTGGAGGCCGCGGAGGACTACGAGCGGACGACGAAGTGAGCATCGCGCGCGTCGCGGGAACACTTGCTGCCGTCGCGCTTCCGCTGGCATGGAGCAATGTGGTCCTGCCGCGCCTCGGTCTCGGCGTGCGCGGACGCACCGCCGCCAACGCCGGATTCGCCACGGGCTACGGGCTCGCGCTGCGCGAGGGGCCGAACTGGCGCTCCAGAGGCGGGGTGGGCTACGGGATACTCGCCGCCTCGGTGGTCACGGCCGGTTATGGTGCGGCCCTTGCCCTTCCATCGGTGCGGCGGTTCGTGGGCGCGATCGCCGACCGCGGGCCGGATGTGTCGACGGTGGAGTGGGTCGCCGTGCATATCCCGATCGGCACCGTCTACAGCGAGGAACTCGTCTTCCGCGGCACCCTGGATCCCCTGCTGGACAAGGCTTTCGGCCCGCGTGCAGGCGCGCTGCTCAGCGCGGCGGCCTTTGGCTTCTGGCACATCGCGCCGGCACGTGCGGCGGGCGACAGTGTGCCCGCCACCATCGCCGTGACCACGGTGGGTGGTCTGATCTTCGGCGGGCTGCGCCGCCGCACCGTAGGCGCCGCCGCCCCTGCTCTGCTGCACCTGGCGATGAACGCGGGTGGAGCGGTCGCCCCGCGCCTGGCGCGCCGTCTCGAAGGCTCCTTTCGCGAACGTTGAGCGGTTCGGGGTCACCTCTCGGACGACTGTGGATTGCCCCGTATCGCCGTCGGCGCCAGCGGTACCGCCCTCGACCCGAGCGGTAGACCGCAGCGCACGGTGACCGCGAGCTGCGCAACGGCGCCATGTGGCGGCGGATTCGTTGCTGCTGGGTTCGACGAGCTCGTGTGCGACAGGCGTGCCCGGTAAGTGTGCGAATCCGCAAAACGCGCCGCCATTCGGAAGAACCTGACAGCGCGGACGTGGTCTGGCGTGTGCGCCGCCGAGATGGCGGTGCGCGGCACCTCGGCCTGCTCGTCGCGGCTGCTCATGCACTGCCGGCGCAAGGTGCCGACGGATTCGCCCCCCTTGCTCGGTGGATATGGGGAGAGACAGTTGCGCACATGGTTCCCATATGAGTACATTGTTCGCATAGCGCGAACGGTGTGCGCAAGGAGGAAGGGAAACAAGCGATGTCGAACACGGTGAACTGGGACGAGACGGGCACGTGGCAGGTCCGTGGTAACTGGGGGAGCACGGATTCGGCCGGGCGCCGGTTTTCCGTGTCGCGGTGGCAGGCGCGGCTGGACCGACTGCGGGCCGAACATCACGTTCCGGGCGCGTCGCTGGCGGTGCTGGTCGACGGACAGGTCTACGAGATCGCCAGCGGCGTCCTGCATCGCGGGACAGGAGTGCCCGTGACCACCGATTCGGTGTTCTTGTGCGGCTCGATCGCCAAGGTGTACACCGCGACATTGATCATGCGGCTGGTGGACGCGGGCAAGGTTGATCTCGACGCGCCGGTGGTGGACGTGCTACCGGAGTTCGCCACCCCCGACCCTGAGGCAACGGCGACGATCACCGTCAGGCAGCTGCTCAGCCACACCGGCGGCGTCACCAACGATTTCAACCACGACACCGGGCGAGGCGACGACTGTCTCGCCGCATACGTCGACGCGGCACGGGATGTCGCGCTGGACTGCGCACCCGGTACGGCGATGTCGTACGGCAGCCTCGGCTACGTGGTGCTCGGTCGCGTCGTCGAGGTGCTCACCGGTAAGACCTGGGACCAGGCGGTGCACGACATGCTCGCCGCACCACTCGGGCTCGATCACCTGGTGACGCTGCCCGAGCAGGCGCTGCGGTTCCGGGTCGCGATGAGCCACCTCGGCGCGGCGGGCGTCGACCCGGATCCCGCTCCGGAATGGGACGTGATGCCCCGCAGCGTCGCGCCCGCGGCGCGGGTGATCACCTCGGCGGGTGACATGGTCCGTTTCGCCCGGCTGCACCTCGCCAGTGGGCGCGCCGCCGACGGCGTCGAGGTGCTGTCCGCCGCCTCCGTTGCCGCCATGCAGCGGCGCGAGGTCGACGTCCCGGACAAGTGGACGGTCAGCGCCGACGGCTGGGGCCTCGGGTGGACCCTCTACGACTGGGACGGTGTCAGAGGATTCGGCCACGACGGCGCAGCGATCGGCCAGTACGCCTACCTGCGGGCGGTGCCGGAGGCGGGCGTCGCGGTGGCGCTGCTGACCAACGGCGGCGGTGCACGCCAGCTCTACGCGACCCTGTTCCGCGAACTGCTCGCCGAGTTGGCGGATGTCCGCATCCCGGACGCGTTCGGTCCGGCCGACCCGCCGATGGCGGTGGACATCGCGCCGTTCGCCGGCACCTACCGGCGCGCCGGCGTGGTCATCACCGTCACCAAGCGCGACGACGGCAGCGGGCACATGCGCTACGAGTTCGTCGACGGCATGGCGGGTCTGTCGCCCGCGCTCAGCATGGACCTGACTCCGGTCGCACCGGCCGTGTTCGCCGCTTCCGGCGCGGGACCGTCCTTCAGCGAGGACTACATGCCGGTGGTCTTCGCCACCCTCGCCGACGGCACCGAATGCTGCTACGTCGGAATGCGCGCTACCCCGAAGGTGGCTCTCTAATGCGTTTGTCAAGCAGCGGTGGTGGAGCCGGTGGCGTGGTAGGGCTGGCGGTTGCGAAGTATGGCGTGCAGGACGTTGACGCGTCGGCGGGCCAGGGCGATCAGGGCCTGGTGGTGGGACTTGCCTTCGGATCGTTTGCGCCGGTAGTAGATCTTGCTGGTGGGGTTGCAGCCCACGGCGATGAATGCCGATTGGTAGAAGACGCGTTTGAGGG
>NZ_JBFAYO010000048.1:0-39365 GCF_040681325.1 Nocardia sp. NPDC051787 | reverse complement strand
AACTGCTGCTGCAACTCCCGCACCTGCGGATCCGACGGATTCTCCCCATACACCGCCTCCAACGCCTTCAACACCTCCAACGCCCGCGCCGCCTCTGGCGACAAACCCCCAGCACCCTCACCAGCCTCCGCCGCCACCGGCGCCGCCGCAGCACCCCCACCCCCACCACCACCACCCAACCCCGCCAACGCCGACGCAATCATCGGCAACATCGCCATCGCCATCGGCGCAGCCATCGCCGCAACCGGCAACAAATCCCCCACCACATCCGCATCCACCGGCGATGACGGCGCCTCACCCTCCCCACCACCCGGCGGCGGCACCTGCTGAGCCTGCGGAGCCACCACACCACCCGGCGCCACCGGCTGCTGCGGCTCAACCGGCACCGCCTGACCAGGGTCAGCCTGGCCCGGCTGACCAGGCTGCCCCGGCTGACCCGCACCCGGCACACCACCCGGACCAGCAACACCCGGCTGACCCGACTGACCCGGAACGCCCTGCTGCCCAGACTGATCCGCCTGCCCAGCACCATTCGACTGACCCGGACCAGGAACACCATTCGACTGACCAGGCCCCGGCGACGGAACCCCCGACTGCTCAGGTGCAGTCGTGCCCGGCCGCGGAGGCTGCTGTCTGGGCCGGTTAGACCATGGAGTGACCGGCCCGGGCTGCTGATCTTCCGCCGTTCCCGGGTCTTTCGCTTCTACTTCGACGTTTGCGGGCCAGACCTCAGCGGTGGTCATAGCACTTCCCGAGTCGACGGCCCGATCGACGGGTGGAGACGGCGCAGGCGGCACGTCCGAGCAGTAGGCGAGGGAGGTTCATCCGGTACTTCCTCCTACTCGGTCACCGTGGGCTGGGAAACGGTCTGGCGGCCCGGGCGATTCACGTATGACAATGTAAGTCTTCGGCAACCATCCTGACCGGTCGGGCCAGGACGATGCTTCCCGTAGTTGGGAATCCTCGACAGTTGGGAATCCTCGACAATGAACACGTCGAAAGTAGGTCTCACTCATGGTCGGTCACTGCTCCGCTCCACGATGAGACATTTGATCGAGAGGCGGACGTGGCCGTGGTGATACACGAACTCTGTGAGCCTTCGACTAGGGGGTGTCAGCCGCCAATGGGGGAGATCGAAGCCAAAGCGACTGGCCGGTCGTGGTGGACAAGCGCTCGCCCTAGCAGCAGGTAGGTGATCTCATGGGGTTGTTCGGCTTCTCATGGCCTGATGTCGGTAAGTTTGCGGTGACCACCGGCGCCTCCATTGTCGGTGGCGCAGTTGGGTCGTTGATCGCTCCAGGGCTTGGGACTGCGGCAGGCGCTGCCATAGCCGGGGGGCTGGCGGAAGCGGCGTTCACCTGGGCTGAGGGTGGCAGCACGGAAGAAATCTGGACAAATGCTGCTCAAACTGGTGTCTTGTCACTGGGAGGCGGATTCCTCGGCGGTGCCGCAAGAGCCATGGCGACTGCGGGCGGACGGAGTGTGGCGGGGGCGTTCGCAGGTGGGTTCCGGCCGGGTGTCGCTCGTGGTGCGAGGACTGGGTTTGGCCGGTGGTCGGGGAATTCCGCCAGAGGTTGGTTGCTCGGTTCCAGCGTGACTGCCGGGATCGCGGGTGGCCAGCACGGCGTGAAGCCCGCGGCGCAGCCGGAGCAGCAGGCGATCCCCGCACTGCTCCCTGTACGCCCGGCGGGCGCTGAATACAGGTTTAATACTACATCGGTGCCTGCATGAGCGGCGATGACATGCCGGTCTTGTATGTTCCCGACATACGTGACCCAAATTGGCCGAGTGAACGGCTCACGCTGTCCCCTCAGATCGAAGACTGGCTTGAAGTCGACGCAGAACAAAAGTCCCTTCTCACGATTCTGAAAGAGGACTGGGAGGCTTTCGGTACGAGATCCAAGACGGAGGGCGTGCCGAAGAAAGGTTCGGTGCCGCAAGTCACCATGGGAGAAGCCAGGTCGAGCATGTTCGACGCCTATATGCAGGTGAACAGCAAGCTCAGTGCGTCTTTCGACGCCCTGCAAGCGCAGGATGCGAAAGTCGAGGAGAAGGTCGAGAGTTCAGATATTTCCGCTGAGACCGCTCGCGGTTACATCACGACTCTGATCAACGATCTCAACACTGCGGCATCAACTCCGCCCGCGGACGAGATCAATGAGGACCAGCATGTCATGCAGTACATTGCAGCCGGTATGGATGCGTCCGTGACAATCATGACAGAGGCGCTAGACGAGCAAGAAGAACACGGCGACGACATCGACGAGCAGACGGCCATGACCGAGGAACTCCTCGAGCGAATTAAGGCTCTGGAAGAGGCGGTGGCGAATCCGGCGGGGACTCCGCTGCCGCTCGAGCCGGGCGATTACGACCTGAACGACCCCGGCCTCAGTGATCCATTTGCACCTGGTGAGATCGACATGGGTGATCTCGGCCTGGACGATATCGGCACCGATGGCAGCCTGACGCCGGACGACTCCGGTCTGGGCAGCCAAACGCCCGGTCCGAGCGACGGTCTCGGGAATGTCCCGGGCACGACGACGCCGACCACCCCTGCCATGCAGCCCGCGGCCTCCCCGATGGGCTCCGGCATGGACATGCTCGGTCCGCTGATGCAGATGATGCAGCAGCAGGCGATGATGCGAAACATGGCCGATCAGGACTTGAACAACCGGCGTAGGGAGCTGGATCCGGACCGCTTCGAGGACGAAATCGCCGCGGTCGCACCGCCGCCGGTCACGGCGCCGGTCACGGCGCAGCCCGCCGCGGTGCAGCAATCCACGACAGCTCCGGCGACGCACCACGGACAGCCAACCGGCACAACGTCTTCCACGCAGCCTACTGGCGCGCCCACTCGCACACCGGGTGCGGACGGCAGCGTGGTGTACACCTTCCCCGACGGCCGTACGCAGAAGGTGTCCGTGCTGGTCGCCCAAGCATTGGACGCGGCGTTCGGCAACAAGAGCGGCACCGACGCACAGAAGGCCTACGAGAAGACGTCGGCGAAGTGGTCGGAACAGAAGCAGATCGGCGATCGTGTCGATCCGCACCAGCTGATGACCGGCGATGTCGCCACCTGGGACAAGGGCACCGCGCTCGTCGTGGTGTTCGGCTCCCAGGAGGGTGGCGCGCCTGAGAGTGGCACGCTGGAGGTGGTCGTCAACGGCGAGCTGAAGCCGTTCAGCATGCTCATGACCGGCGATGGCGGGAAGGGGTCGGAGATGTCCGACTTCGCAGAGAAGTTCGGTCAGTTCACCGGATTCGCGCATCCGAAGGGCATCGAGTTGACCGCGCCGGCGGACGGGGCAGCGCCCCCGGCGATGACGGGCTCGGCCGATCAGTCCGCGAACGCGGCAATGCCGGTTGTCGCGGCGGGCTGATCGCGCGAGGAGGTTTGCGGCAGATGAGGAGAGGAGGTTGCGATGCCGCCGCTAAATGTCGATCCACAGGAACTCGTTGCCACGGCGGCGAAGCTCGCAGCGCTGGCGCGCGATACGGGCGCGGCGCTGCCGGGCGGATGGGTTGTACCCGCCGGGGGCGATCCGATCTCGGCCGAAGCCGTGCCGCAGCTCAACGCGCAGGCGATATCGCTGCTCAACGGCATGGCCGGTGTGCTCAATGAGATTCAGCGCACCGCCGCCAACATCGGCAAGGCGGCGGTCGACTACACCACGGCGGATGACGAGGGCGCGCGTAGAATCGGCGGCTCCGGCGGCGACATTGCCGCCGATCCGGTCGGAGAGGTCCAAGAGGTCGGTCAACGGCGGCCGCCCACGCTCCGGTTCCCGGTCGCCGGCGGCGCCGTCGACCCGTTGACTTTCGCGCGGCAATTGCATGCAGGTCCGGGGCCGGGCGCGGCAACAGGATTCGCGAACGAATTGCGCAAATTCACCGGTGGCCAGCATCTCGCCGCCACCGAGGGCGTCGACTCGGCGGTGCGGGCGATGCAGAACTGGGAGCCGGTGGGCGCGGCGGCGGCGGCCGAACTCGGTCAGCATCGGGGGTGGCTCGACCAGCTCGGCACGGGCCTCGGACTACTGGCCGACGGAATCGACACCTACAGCAACGCGTTCCGGACGGCGAAGGCGAAACACCCGACGCCGGAGGAGATCATCGCGGCGCGCAAGGAGTTGCTCCGCCAGATGCGCTCGAAGAACGAGCTCGGCATCCAGGCGGCGCTGGCGAAATTCAACGAGCAGAACGCCCGCTCGCTGGAGACGATCACCGGATACACGACCGAGGTCGGCTCCAAGGTCGGGGCGGGTGCGGGAACTGGCGAAGCCAACGGCAGCGGCGGTGGCGACAGCAGCGCGCTGAACCAGATGCTGCCCGCGCTGATGAGCGCGATGGCCTCGGCCGGAATGCCACTGAGCGAGCTCGGCCAGTCGGACGAGGCCTACGACGACTACGGCATCGACGAGTACGGCTACGACGACCTCGGCATCCCGAGTGGCCTCGGTACGGGCAGCCCCAGCGGGACGCCGATCGGCAATCTGGGTACCAGCATCTCGGACGTCACCGCCGAAACCGTCTCGGCCACACCCTTGCCGCTGGCCGCATCGGCGAGTATGAGTTCGTCATCCATGCCGCGTACACCGGTGATCGAACCCCTCTCCACGTCGTCGGCCGCCAACGCGGCTGCCGCGCGCGCCGGTTCGCCGATGATGCCGTACATGCCGATGGCACCGGGCATGGGCAACGCGGGAAACGGCAACGAACGCAACCGTGTGGTGGCATGGCATCCTGACCGCCTGATGTATGTCGACGACACACCGCACACCGAAGCGGTGATCGGCGAGCGGCCGACGATCGCACCGGCCGTGACCCCGCCGACGCCCGGACCGAGCAACCAGACCCAGAGTCAATCCGGAGGTAACGCATGAGGGAACGCAGCGAGGTGGAGTCGTGAGTTCCATCCACCCAGACGTGCAGGCGGCCTTGGATGCCGCCCGCGACCTGCGGCACCGGATCGCCGAGATGCGGGAGAAGATCGACAACATCCGTGCGCGCAGGCCGTCGCCGAGCGGTGCGGTCATCCCGGAGGTCGACGCCATGGGCAGGCTGACCGATCTCTACCTGGCACCTGGCACCGCCGACCGGCTGACCTGCCCCGAGCTGGTCAACGAGATCATGTCTGCCATCCGGGAGAGCACCGCCGACGCGGCGCGGCAGTACGAAAGCATCATGGAAGCGCCGGCCCCTGACGAAACCGAGCCGGTCACCACGGTATCCGGGCAGGCGGGATGAGCGAACGAACGATGGACGCAGCCGAGCACTCGCTGGTGCCGAGGCCGAGCGCCGGTGAGGTGCAGGCATGAGTGAGCCGGTCCCAGAGGTCACCATCGCGGATACGGTGCGGTGGTTGCACGACGAGGGGCTGGTGCGTCTGGCCGGGGTCGCGGAAGGCATGGCCGAGACGATCGTCGCCTACACGATCGATGTCGCTACCGGCACCGTCACCGCGCATCCCGCGACCGGAGGCGGGGCAGGCGCGGATGCGGTGTCCTTGGCCGCCGACGATCTGCCGTATCCGGTCGGCACTGCAAAGCGTCTGGTGATCGCCGGTGTCACGACTACGGATTCGGTGCTCGTGATCGACTTGGCCGAGACCCTCGCGATCGCGATCAACGCCGATCACCCCGAGCAGGCGGCCCGGTCCTGGGTGATGCAGTTGCTGCTGAACCCGGAGATCACCATCACCACCAACAGCGCCGACGTCGCGGTCGGCACCAGCGCCCGGTTGCGGCAGAGTTTCATCCCCGGCGGCGGCGCCACCCTGGTGAACATCGACGACACGCGCCCACCGGTCACCGCGGTGACGTTGAACGCGACCACCGACGGTCCCGATCATCTCGACGTCGCGCCTGATGGCACCGGTGAGATGTACCTCGGCGCGCGATTCTGGCAGCTACGCCAGGTCATGCGTATCGAGGACGCCGCGTGGTCGGCGTTGGCGGCGCGCTTGGACGCCACGGCTGACGACGCCGGCTACACGATCAGTTCTCAATCTGCCGAACGACTCTGAGAGAGCACCCGATGACCGACATGCATCCGATCGACATGGACGATATCGACGTCGACGACGATCCTGACGCCGCCCCCCCGGACTGGCGGAGGAGGACCTACGAGGTGTTCAACCCCGATCACACCGTCGGCGTCGGCTGTGACCGCGACGGGGAGATCATCGGTCTGTATATCACCGACGATGCCCGCGACAACGGCGACGGCTGGCTGGCCGCCGAGATCGTCCGGCTCGCCCGGTTGGCGCACGCGAAGTCGCGGGTCGGGTTGCGCGCCGAGATGGAGTACAACGGCACTCGCCCCTACACGATCGACTCGTTCGACCTTCCGACCGAGTCGTCGTATCGGGCCATGGAGGAGTCCGAGTTCCGACGCGATTCCTGATCCCTCCCATCGACTTCGAGACAGGACACCGACATGCCCGACCAACTGGATTTAGACGAGCACCACGAGGTCGTGGCCGCCGCGCAGAAGTTCCGGACCGCGATCGTCACGGTCGGCGGCCAGGTCGAGCAGATCGCTCGGGGCTTCGTTGTGCCACGATCTCCGCAGTCGAAACTCGAGATACCGCTTGCGGGGTACACCGACGAGATACGAGAGGCGCTGCTGTCTCTGGTCGGGACCAATCGTCGTGGGGCCGACGTGATTCCCGAGCACACCACGCAGGTGTCCGTCGCCCTCCACCACGCCGACCAGGAGGGGGCCTCCACGGTGGGTCGTCACTCCGCATCGACCTGATTCGCCGATGCCACCGCACAGCGACAGTCCGCACTGGGACGCAATCGTCGGCGACAACTGGCCGGTGATCGACCCACCGGACTGGAGCGCGCTCGAGAATCTGGCGCGTGAGGGCGCATCGTCGCTGGACTTGTTGGACGCCGAAGGCCGTCGGCGCGACTTCGACGAGCGGGCGCGCTCGAGCGCGGGCCTGCAACCGATCAAGGACGACATGCTCCGCCAGCGTGCGCACCCACAGGCGTTCGCCGATGCCCTGGAGGTCGTGGCGGACACTTTCGGGGACTTCTCCGACCTGGTGTACCGGACCCAAAACAAGATTCTGGACATCTTCGAGAACGCCACCTCGAAGATCGACGCGACCAATCGCGCCGCCGCCGGGGAGGAGGACGAATCCGACGCCCAGGCAATCCGGGATCGGATTCCGGGGATCATCGCCGCGGCACGGGAAGACGTGGAGGATGTCATCCGGGCTGCGCTGAATTCGATTCCTGACCTGCCGAGCTTGCCCCGGCTCCGCGATGAGCTCGGAATCGGACCTTCGATACCGGGCCGGCCTGGTGACGACTATCCACAGCACCGGCCCGCCGAAGACCACTCCGGCACTCCGCCGCACAGCGGACCACCTGGGCCGCCTGGACCGGAGGACGTCTTTCCGATCTCGCTGTTTCCGGATGCCGATAGCACCGGCGATCAGTCACTGATCGACCCGCTCGCGCCGGGAATCGAACTCGGGGAACCATCGAATTCCGTTCCCACCGAAGGCACTCCCGCTGTTCCTCCGCCGACGGGCCCCACGCCTGTCACCAGTGGGCCCGGACCGACGACGACCCCCGTGGGCTATTCACCCGCCGTTACCGCGGACGGACCGGGTTCACCCGCCGCGGGCCCGGCACGTGCGCCGGTTGCGGAGAGTGAGTCCACCGATTCGGGCCGAGATGTCTCGGCGGATGGCGCCGATCCGGATGCGATCGAACCGGAGTCACCGGTCGAGGGAACGGACTCGACGATCGGCGACCGGTCGACGACTGCTTCCGCCGCGGAATCGCGCCAGCAAGCCGGTGTCGAACCGTTCGCCGCGATGGCGGCACCGACGGCCGGCCCGGCCGCGTCGGTGCCAACCCCTTTCATCGTTGCGCCACCCATCGCACCACCAGCCGCATCGGCGGTATCGGCCCCTCCGTCAGGGTCCATGGTTTCCGCCCCGGCGGCACAGGCGGGCTCGGGACCGCCGCCGATCCAAGCCAAGCCGAGTGCGCCACCGACCGATTCCCGCGGGCCCGCCGTCGTGCCGAGGGTCACGGCGGGGCAGTCGGCACCGCCGTCGGGTGGATCCAGCGGCGCTGTGCAGGGGCCGCCGGAACGGACCAATCAGAACGCGGGCGCCGCGAAGAACGAAGCCGAAGGCAGCGACGAACTGATCCGCGACGTAGTCGGCGCAGCCATGACTTCCGCCGCCGCACCCGCGTTCGTGCTGGGCGAGCGGGTCGACGGTGACCTGGTGTTGGCGCGCACGTTACTGAGCGGAGTGCTCGCCGCGGGCGGCGACGCGGTCGTCGGCCTCGGGTGGGCGGTGTCGGTGATGCGGCATCAGAGTGGAATCAGCGCGTTTGTGACCTCGAACGAGGGTCGCGGCTGGTTGCCCGCCGGGCTGTATCTGCCGCGCGAGGTGTCCACTCCGTGGGTCTGGGAGGTCTCCGACGGGAGCGCCTGGGAGGGTGTGGCCGACCCCGCGCGGGTGCTGGCCGAGTTCGGGCTGGTCTGGGGGCGTAAGTCGGGTGCCCGGTTGACGGCCGTCGTGTCGTCGGGCGAGATCGCCGCGGATCTGCGCAGGCAGTTGGGTGAGGTGCCGATGGAAGGCGAGGTGGGCGCCTCGCCTGCGATGGATCTCAGTGCGCCGAAGCCGGGGCTGGTCGACCGTCTCGAACTGGTCGGGGCGCAGGCGCTGGTGCGGCGTGCCATGGCGACCCCGGAGGCGGAGATCGCCTGGCGATGCTGGGAATTGGCCTCGGACGCCCACGTTCGTGTGCACAAGGCCGGCCTTGGCTCCCCGGCCGCGCTGGGGGCGCCCGCGGCACGCGATCGCATCCTCGCCGCGTTGCGGCAGCGCCGCGAGGTGCCGCAGGAGTGGTGGGAGGAGTTGCGCGACGCCGACGACCTGCTCGCCGCATCGATGCTGGCGCGGCGTGCGGACGTGTCCCGGGTCGCGCTGGGCGAGTTGCGCGCCGACGACGGCAGGTCGGCCTCGGAGACGGCCGCTCTGCGCGCCATGGTCTTCGAGCGACGGTGCGATGAACTCGTGCTCCTGCTGGCGGACGCCACGACGCGCCAGAGTCTGCGCGACGCGGTATACGCCCACGCACAGGTCATCGGCCACCCGGCATTCATCCAACCGACCGCACCGGCGCCCGTAGGCGG
The DNA here is from genome assembly GCF_040681325.1 of Nocardia sp. NPDC051787. Classification (NCBI taxonomy): domain Bacteria; kingdom Bacillati; phylum Actinomycetota; class Actinomycetes; order Mycobacteriales; family Nocardiaceae; genus Nocardia; species Nocardia sp. NPDC051787. Next base: position 30,191 of record NZ_JBFAYO010000048.1, on the reverse strand, counting down.
TCGCGCTCGTCGTCCGACCATCACGGCGGGTCCGGGACATTGAGCCGGGCAGAACGAGGTGGCGGCGGAATGCGAAACATATTGGCGCCCAAGTGAAATAAAGGTCTCACGACACCGGGCATGAGCAATTCTCCCCACCAGTGGGAAGGATTGACAATAGGAAGACCTGTGGTGGGAAAGGATTTTGATCGAGCATGAGCATGCCAAACGGGATAGAGGTCGACCCTGCGGTATTGCGTCAGCTGGCTCTCCAACACGACCAGGTCGAGCGCGATACCCGGGAATGGGCCAAACCGCCGACGGATTGGCTCGCGAGTTTCCTGCCCACCTACGGCAAAATCGCCTGGCCGGTCTACGAGGCGCTGGAGCGGTACTACGACGCCCGGCAGCGCGCGGGTGACGCATTGGCCGACGAGCACGCCCGCACCGCGAAGGCGTTGCGGGATTCCGCGGACGCCTACGAACAAGCCGACCTGGATGGCGCTTCGCAGATCCGGCAGGCCGGTGGCCTGACCGACGGCCAATCGCCCCCGGTCGTCCCGGTCGGAGCGTCCACCGATCCGCTCGGTCCCGGTGGGCCGACGCAACCGTTCACCCCTCCGCCCGGTGGCCCCCCCGGCGGCCCGACGTCAGTTGGACCGGATACCACCCAGACCAGCCCGCTCGGCGCGGAACCTGGGCAGAATGGGGCGACACCGTCGAACACGGGCATGCCGTCCGGTCCGATCACGGCGCCGACGGATTCCGCGAGCGGCGCACCGAACCCGAACGCCACGGCTTCGACCGGGCCATCGAGCACCGGTGTGACGGCGCCGACCGGTGCGGGCATGGCACCTGGTGCTGGACCGCTCTACTCCTCCGACGACCGAGGATCCGGGCAGCCACCCAGCGGTGCGACCGGTCGGCCGGACTTGCCGCCCATGCCGCTGCCGGTCTCGACTCCGTTCGGCGCGGCCGTCGCGGCCGCCAAGGACAAGGAGTCCGAACCGGCGTATGTGGTCGGCGGCCAGGTGAACGACGACCTGGTGCTGGCCAAGACCCTGCTCGGCAGCGTGCTGGCGGCGGTGGACTCCCCGGTGGGCATGGCCTGGTCGGTAGCGGTGCTGCGGGGTCCGGGCGGAGCCGGCGTATTCATCACCTCGAACGAAGGCCGTGGCTGGTTGCCTGCGGGCCTGTTCCTGCCGCGCGAGGTCTCCACCCCGTGGAACTGGGACGAGTTGCTGACCGAGGGAGACGGCAGCGGATCGCCGTGGGAGGGCGTGACGGACCCGGCCCGGGTACTGGCCGAATTCGGTTTGGCCTGGGGTGCCAAGGCGAACGCGCAATTGTCGGCGCTGGTGTCGTCCGGGCCGATCGACCCGGGCCTGCGTTCCCGATTCAGTGACGCGGCGATGGAAGGACTCGTCGGTCCGTCCTACGACGTCGACCTGCGCGAATTCACACCCGACACAGCTGATCGCCTCGGCCTGGCCGGTTCGATCGCGGCCCTGGAACATGTGTCGGCGGTGCCCGACGCACAGGTCCGATCCCGCTGCCTGGAACTCGCCGCCGACGCGCACACGCAGGTCGGGCGATCCGGACCGGTGCCCGCCGAGGCCGCCGCGTCGCGGCAGGTGCGGGAACGTATTCTTGCCGCGCTGCAGGCTGGAAAGTCGGTGTCGCCCGATCTGTGGAATGAACTGCGCGACGCCGACGATCTCCTGGCGGCATCGATGCTCGGACAACGCGTCGACGTCGGCCGGGTGGAGATCGGGCAGCTGCGTGTCGACACGGCGGCGTCGCCGTTGCGCAGCATGGTCTTCGAGCGCCGATGCAACGAGCTGGCGCTGTTGCTCGCGGAGGAGTCGAGCAGGCAGACACTGCGCGACGCCGTATACGCGCACGAACAGATCACGCAGCACCCACAGTTCGTCTCGACGCCCGCGCCCGTGTCCACCGCCGCGCAGCCCGAGCGCGTTGCTCGGCCCACGGTCCCTTCGGTCACCGCACCGGATGTCGTTGCGGGGCCGCCGCCCACCGCCGTGGTGGCGCCGTCGACGCCACCCCCGGTCGCGCCTCCGGAGCGGTCGTGAGCAAGCGCCGGCGAGTGAACCGAGGACCCAGCGCGCGGTCGTGCACGATGGAGCCGAGCGGCGGCGATACGGAGTCGTGAGGTGACCGGCGCTTGTGAAGATGACGCCGCGCTGATCGAAGCCGGATGCTGATGCGAGGCCGGTGTGAGCCCGAGGAGCTCGAGCTCGACGGCTGAGCGAGTCCGGCCATCGGCTGGGGGCACAGCACAGTGCTGAGCCTCCCTGGCCGCCATCCAAGTGGCGTCCACTCTCGAGTCTGAACTCTGGAGAGCGGCCCCTGGATTCGGTGCCGGTGCCGGTGCCGGTGCCGGTGCGGCTGCGCGATGCCTCATGCGTTTCGCCAGCGGGGCAGCCAACTCGGCCGCCGCTCTGAAAACCACACCTGCGCATGCATACGGACGCATACCGCTCGGAAACCCGGATATGGATAGCGGCAATGTCATGCGAATCGTCACGGCAGCGGCGGCGGTCGCAGCAGCTGTCGTGGACCGACCTTGTCGTGAGCAACATGGCTGGTGCATCAGCCAGCCGCACCGGCTTTATCGTGGTGACCGACGCCGGGCTGCAAGTGATTGCAACGCTCTGCCAGTGCCCCTCGACCCGCACAACACGCCCGAGTCGAGGGGCGGCTAGGGCGACTCCAGGGCTTCATCCCTTCGGCGGGCGCCGAGGGGGCGACTCTCACTAACCGCAGCTCGTGTCTTCAGGTTCCGCACCAGCGGATCCGAAGCGTCGTGCGGTCGGGAATCGTTCCTCGCCGGTCGCATAGCCGCTCGACCGACTACGCCTCGATAACGGCGCTTTCTTCCGGAGCCGCTTCGTCGTCTGGTTCAGGCTGTTCTTGGCCCGGCTGTCCGTTCGGCGCCACGTTCCGAGCCCGCCGGGCCTGCACTTGGCCGGGCGGCACAGTAGCCGCGGCCGGAACCACCTGCGGTTCGCCGGAAGCGTTCGCGGCCGGTGCCGCGTTGGGATCGCCGGCTGGAGCGGGTGCGGGGGCGTTCGGATCGCCCGGCGGCGCCGCCGGCGCGGGCGCGCCCTGATTGCCGGGCGGTGGAGCGGTGCCCTTCTGGTTCTGCTCGGCTTTCTCCGCTTTCTCCGCCTTGTCCTCTTCGGCTTTTTGCAGCATCTCGGGTATCTGCGCCACCAACGGTGCCGCCGCCATCAGCGGCATCATGAGCATCGGAAGCAGCGAAGACAGTCCGCCGTCACCACCGCCGCCACCGCCACCAGGCGCGGCGCCGCCGCCACCACCGGTCTGACCCCCGCCGGTACCCTTGCCACCCTTGCCCCCGTTGGCCACTTCCTCATTGAGATCGGCGATCGCGGTGACTTTGTCGTACACCGTTTCCACGGCGGTGGCGATGGCCTCGAGCAAGGGCAGCTCTTGGGGGGGCTTGAGTTTGGCGTTGCCCGCGGCCTTCAGTTTCGCGTTCAGTCCCGCCACGATATTCTTGATCGAATGCAGGGCCTGTACCTGCTCGGCGGCCACCGTGACCGAGGACTTGATCACCTTGTTGTCCATTTGCAGCAGCTGCAGCTGCCTGGCCTCGACCTTGTCGATGGTTTTCCGGTATTCCTCGTCTGCCTTGCCTTTACCGAGAGTTTCGTAGAACGCGGGCTCGAGCAGATCGTCGACTTTCGGTGGTGGCGTGGTCATGCCACGGCCGAGCAGGTCGACGGCGGTTTGAATCGCGGTGTCCGCCAGCGCGATGAAGGCGCGCAGCCCCTCCGAAGCGCCGGGTGGGCAGTGCAGATCAACCACCCAGAAGTGCTTGGCCTCGGCGGCGATAGTCTCCAGTGGAGTGGCCGCCAGGGCTTCCACCTTCTCGGTTTTGGTATCCGCCGCCGTTGGTGCCATGCCTTCGCCACCGCCTCTCAGAAGTCTTCCCCATTGTCTCGGCTTCCCGAGATTGGGAAGGGGACAAAGTTTCGAGCAACCCACCCAAGAATGGGAATACGACCGACTCGGTCCGGACGACACAATAGCTAGTCAGAATTGTGAGAGGCGGTCGGTGATGAGCGATGGCGAGTCGGTCGAATGGTACCGGGACTGACGAACGACCTGGACGGCGTACTCCAATCGCTGCTCGGGCTGTATGGGGACGGCCAACCCGCGGGCCAGTCGGCGTCCATGAGCCAAGCCCTCGCCGCTGAGCTGCGTCCCCATGCCGGCTCGGTGGCGTTGCGCTACGGAGATGCCCTGGGCATGCAGATGTCGGTGGCGGAATCGCATGCGGGCAAGGACGGCATCGTGAGCAAGGCCGTCGGCGAGTCGGGCGACGGAACCGTTCACGGCCGGGGACGGCTGGGTAATCACATCGCGGATTTCCAAACACGGGTCCAGGCGATCGCTTCGGTTGCCGACACGCGTTTCAGCGGTCCCGCACTTCTCGATGCCGCCCAGACCACCATCTCCAATGCCACCAAACAGGTCAATGCCGATATCGCGGCCGTGCAGCAGCAGGCCGCGAAGATCATGCCACCTGCCGTTCCGCAGGCGCGCCCGGCTCGGCAAGGGCCATCATCGCGCAGGCGGCGGCGAACACGAAGCAGGTCGAGATCGAATTCGAGGCTGCGGCGGCGCAGTACGGTTCCCTCGGATGGGACGAAGGGCAGCAACGCGGTACGTGCCGCCAGCGGCTGGCTCGGAATCCCCTATGTCTGGGGCGGGGGCGGCGCGGGTGGACCCAGCGGCGGCGGATTCGACTGCTCGGGCCTCGTCCAGTACGCGATCGCCGAGGCCAGCGGCGGCGAAGTGGTGTTGCCCCGCACCACCTACGAGCAGATCTACAGCGGGGTCCGGGTCCACCCCGATGAGGTGCGCCCCGGCGACCTGGTGTTCCCCGCCGGGTCGTTCAGTGCGAGGGGCCCCGAGCATGTCCAGCTCGCGGCCGGTAACGGCATGGTCATCGAGGCGCCCTACACGGGCTCCACGGTGAAGTGGTCCCGCATGCCCAGCGAGGCCGTTGTCGTCCGAGTCCTGTGAGCCGGTGACCGTGGAGGGGAAACGGCCGTGGCCATAGACTTGCCCCACGAGGTCGCGTTCTTCCTCAACCTGTGCGGAATCCCGTATCCGGACATCAACGAGGACGATGTGCGTGCCCTTGCCAGGCATGTGCGCACGTTCGCTTCGCAGGTACGGGACACGCACAACTCGGCGACCGGTGTGGTCGATGACATGGGCGAGGTCTACTCGGGCGAATCCTATGACCAACTGGTGGCCAGCTGGGCGAGCATGAGTTCGACGAATATGGATCGGCTCGAGGACGCCTGTAAGGTCGTGGAACAGGCGCTGTACGCGGCGGCGACGGTGATCACGGTGGTGAAAGTTGCCGTGCTGGCCGAACTGGCCGCGCTGGCAGCGGCCTACATGTCGATCATGGTGACGCCTCCGCTGGCTCCGTCCGCGCCTCTCGTCGCCGCCGCGGCGCGCCGGATCTGCCACCAGATGCAGGAATGCCTGATCGGCTACATCGCCGCAGAGGTCATCGGCAGGGCCATCGAACCGCTCGAGCAGGCCATCGACGACATGATCAGGGGCATCGTGTACGACGCGACCCGGCACGCGCTCGGCGTGCCCGCGCCATCGAATAGTCCGAAGCCCCTGCGCATCGAACCCGATGAGGTACACCGATTCGCCAAGCTGCTCGATGATCACGCCGACGACATCATGAAGCACGCCGCGACCTTCGCGGAAAACGTGTCGACACTGGACTTCACCACACCAGCGCGCTTCGACGACGTTGCCGATCGCCTTGCGCCGGAGATGGTGTCGCCGACCGGTCCTAGCCCGACACCGGACGATCTCGTTCGCCGGTCGGGAGAACAGTTGGAGTCGCGACCGAGCGCGCCCGCGCCAGCAGAGTGGGCTGGCCAGGGCAGGCCCGAAAACAGTACTGAGCGTGGGCCCTTCGCGACACGAGACACCAGCGGAAGCGCGGAACAGCCGGGCGATCGAAGCGTTTTGGAAGCCAACGCAGACGCACGGGCCGACACCGGAGGCCGGCCGACACGACCGGCTGGGGACCCGGAACGTGGTGAATCCGGCCTCGACCCCGCGATGAAGCCGTCGGTTGCCGGTGCGCCGTCCGCCCCGGACCTAGCTGCGGCGGAAAGGCTTTCGACCGCTGATCCCCGTTCCACGCACCAGCCGGACGTGTCGCACCCTGGGGCGGCGGCTTTCCGCGACGCGGGGCTCGGCGAACCGATACGTTCGGCATTCGGTTCCGAGCTGTCCCGGCCGAGTTCGGTGTCCGATCAGGCGCTTGCTGCCAGTCATCCGTCCGTCTCCGGCAGCCCTGCCGAGGGAGGTCAGCTGGGTCCTGCGTCGCCCGCCCGGCAGGCTCCAGGCGCGGCGGCCACGCCGTGGGGGCGTGCCGGACAGCTGCCGTCGACACCGAAATCGCCGCCTACACCCGCACGCTCGGCAGACAACCGGCCGAAGGCACGCACACCTATCGCCACTCCGTGGAGCAAATCGCGCCGGACTCGGGACATACCTGTCGTGGTGCACGCTTCGTCCGGCACCAAGCCCTCGCTGCGGATGCTTCGGGAAAGAAAAACCGATGTGGACAAGGCCGGGCGCGCCGAGTCGCTCGACGGAACCCGCGTGCCACCCCGAGTGACGGCACCGGCGCCCGAGCGTGTGGATACCCCGGGCACGCCCGTCGGAGCAACGCTGCCGGAACGAGGAAAACCCATTCCCAATATGGGGAATGGGTAGGTAAGTGAAGGTGGCGGCAGTGGTAAACGTAGACGCACTACCGGGTGCGGGTTCGGCCCGTCTCAGGTGTTGCACCCCCACAACGGCCGGCGGCCTGCCGGTGCCACCGGCCGTTGTTTCTTGGGTTCAGATCGTCAGGATGAGGGACTGACGATCTGTGTTCAGACAGTACCCTCTTCTGTCGGAACGTTCAATAGTGTGCACCTAAATAGCGGCAAGAAATTTCTAGAAGAGCCTCCGACCTGCTGTGCGGCGGCTGGAGGGCCGGATCGCGGCATGCCAGCCGCCGCCGAAGGGGTCGTCTGCAGGCGGATGATTGCCGACCCCGGAGGGAACATACCGCTGTATGACGGCACGTTCAAAATTGGCAATGTTCCAGCACTGGCGGAACGGTCCAGTTCGGCACCCGAGTGCGTCGGCCCGTCCGGCTTGCATCAGCCGCAGTCCCTCGATTCTTCCCATCATTGGGGAGTGGTCGAGTCATGGGTGTGACTTTCGGAATCTATCGTTCGATCAAGCTAGATCGGCGGAAGGGAAGACCGGGGTGTCAGCGGCCGAGGACGCGTTTTACACGGGTGTGCAAAATCTTGGGTTGGTCGCGGGTGGTGTGCGCAATGAACAGCACGCGGCGGCGGCGTTCAGGGCGGCCACCGACCTCGACCCGGACATGTGTGATGCCTGGTTGGGGCGTGCCATGGCCGGGGAGGTCACCTCGGAGGTGATCTATGGCGCCTACCGTTCGGTGCACAACCTCTACCGGGACCAGCAGCGGGCGGGTTTGGTCGACCGCGCCCTGTGGTGCCAGGTCGAGATCGGGATGTACGGGCTGCGCGTCGCGATGGCAGATCGCGACCAGATCGCCATCGCACAGGCGTGTTCGTATGCCGATGGCGGTGAATGGCAAGAAGCCGCGGCCATTCTCGATGAGGTCCCGAGCGAGGACGTCGCGGACTTCGTGCGGATGTCGTTGTACTTCCGGACCAAGCAGTGGCCGGACGTCCTCGCGGCGCGCAACGCGCGGCCGGTCCTGGAAGACGGTCTGCTCGACATCGCCGCCGAACTGATGACCGCTCAGTCGCTGGCCCATCTGGGCCGCTTCGGTGAAGCCATGCCGCGCGCGCAGCGGATCGTGGAGGACAGCTCCTCGGGCAATCTGTCCTACATCTGGGCCGACGCGCACTTCCTGCTCGGCATGCTGATGCGGCACAACGGCGATCACGACGCAGCCGATAAGATCCTCAAGGGTCTGCAGGGTTCCGCGCTGTGGCCCGAGCGCGAGGAATGGCAGCGGGCTGTGCGGGACAAGTCCTACCGGTTCGAGGTCGCTACTGCGGAACTCATCGCCTCCAGGACGAACAAGTGGGACCCGAAATCGGGCGACGACCCGCGCGAGGCGGCTGCCAACGCGGCGCGCGCGGAACGGGAGAGCCTGCTCGCGGAGGCCTCCGATCTGCTGCAAGCTCAGATCGGCATGGACTCGGTCAAGGAACAGGTCGACCGGCTCAAGTCCGGCGTGCTGATGGATCAGATCCGCGCCAAGCGCGGGCTCGCGGTGGATTCGCGTTCGCAGCACCTGATCTTCTCCGGGCCGCCCGGTACCGGCAAGACCACCATCGCGCGCGTGATCGCCAAGATCTTCGCCGGCTTGGGTGTCGTCGAGAACGCCGACGTGATCGAAGTGTCCCGCAACGACATGGTCGGCACGCACCTGGGCCATACGGCACCGAAGACCAACGCGCTGATCGATTCGGCGCTGGGCGGTGTGCTGTTCATCGACGAGGCGTACACCCTGATCCAGGAAGGCCTTTCCGGCGGCGACGCGTTCGGCAAGGAAGCCGTCGATACGCTGCTGGCCAGGATGGAGAACGACCGGGACAAACTCGTCGTGATCATCGCGGGATACGAAGACCAGATCGACCGGTTCCTCGCGTCCAACGACGGTCTCGCCTCGCGCTTCACCAAGCGCATCCGGTTCTCCAGCTACGACGCCGATGAGTTGGTGCAGATCGCCGAGCATATTGCGCAGAAGAAGGATTCGATCCTTTCCGAGCAAGCGCGCGAGGTATTGCGCTTGCGCTGCGAGGAATTGGCTGGTCAGACCAAGAACGGCAGGCGGCTGATCGACCTGGCGGGCAACGGGCGTTTCGTGCGCAATGTGGTCGAGGCCGCCGAAGCCGAGCGCGATTACCGCTTCACCAGGGAGAACGCCGACATCGCCTCGATGACCGACGAAGAACTCATGACGATCGATGCCTTCGACGTCTCCGCGGCACTGGAGGGTTTGGCGCCGAGCTCGCGAGGGTGAGGCGTCGGCTTGCGCCGGTCGAGGACTCCGTGACCGGCGCCGGATCCGGGGATCGGCAGCGTCGGGCGGAAAGCCGGAATCTCTATTCCCGTCACTGGGGATAGGGTTCGTCTTCGCGTTGTTACCGGTCGTTAGGGTGACATTGCAGGTCGGCGGAAGGAATGAAAACCCGTGGCGCGCTTCCGGGTTGTGACCAAGCACCAGATATCTGGTTGGCGCTTTCTGCTGCGGCGGATCGAACACGCACTGGTCCGCCGGGACGCGTCGATGATCGACGACCCGCAGCGCGGCCGTTCCACTGCACTGGCCATCGGCATCGCACTGACCTGCGTGATCATCGCGGGCGCCGCCGTGCTGGCGTTCTTCAAACCCGCCAAGAAGGTCGGTGATTCGAATATCGTGGCGGAGAAGGACACCGGTGCGCTGTTCGTGCGCCTTGGCAACCGGCTGTTTCCGGCGCTGAATCTCACGTCGGCCCGGCTGATCGTCGGTTCTCCCGACAAGCCGGTACAGGTTTCCCGGGATGAATTGTCGAAGTATCCGCGTGGGCCGTGGGTCGGCATTCCCGGCGCGCCCGGCAGCATCGTCGATACCGACGAAAAAGATTCGACGTGGACGGTGTGCGACACAGCGCGAACTGGCGCCGCGGCTCCGGTCAACCCCGCGACCGGTCTGCCGACGGTCAGCCGCTCCGCGGTGCGAACCACCGCGATCGGCGGTCCGCTGACCGTGGACGGTGACGTCGTCCGCCCCCTCGGCGATGGCGAGGCCCGTTTGCTGCGCGACGACACCACCACCTGGCTGGTCTACGGCGACGCCGAGAAAGGCGTGGTGCGCGCGGCGATCGATCTGGCGAACACCGCGGTCGCCCTGGCACTCGGCATCGATTCGACTGCGCCGGTGATGGCCGCCTCCAAAGGGCTGATCAACGCGATCCCCGAGGTGCCGCCGCTGCGCGTGCCCGAGGTGCCCGCCAAGGGAGAATCGATCACCTTGAACTCGGGACTCACCACGCCGATCGGATCGGTGGTGACCGTGTCGACACCGGATCAGGGCGCCTCGTATTACCTCGTCTCGCAAACAGGTCTGGTGCGGGTGACGGCGGTGCTGGCGGCGATGGTGCGTAATGCGGACTCCCAAGGCGCGGTCTCCACGCGCACGGTCGGTCCGGACGTGATCGCGGCCAACCTCCGCCCGGGCCAGTGGCCGGGCACGGCGACATACCCGGCCCGCCCCGTTCGCCTGGTGGATCCGGAACGCTCCGGCGTGACCTGCTATCGCTGGTCGCGCACCGCGAACGACCCGAACGCGGCCACCGAATTGCTGGTGGGCAGGCAACTGCCGCTGACCAAGGAGGAGCAGGGCCGTGCCGTCGATCTGGTGACCTCGGCCGCCTCCCGCGGCACCACCGCGGACGGGGCCTACCTGCCCCGCGACACCGGCCGTTTCGTGCAGGTGACCGGTACCGAACCGGGATCCCCGTTGCGGGAATCGCTGTACTGGGTTTCCGACAGTGGGGTGCGTTACGGCATCATCACCAATACGAACGGTGGCTCCACCGACCCCACGCTCAGCGCACTCGCGCTGCGCGCGCCGGTTCCGGCCCCGTGGAGCATCATCTCGCTGTTCGCGGTCGGTCCGGCGTTGTCCCAGAACGAGGCTCGCATCCAGCACGACGGCATTCCGGGCAACAAGATCGTCGCCGGGCTGGGGGGCTCGCGGTGACTAGCACCCGCCGATTCGTGCGACCCGCCCGGATGGTGCGCGGTCCCAAAGCGCCCGCCGTGACCGAATTGCGGTTGCAGCCGCCGACCGAGTTGCCCAAGCCGGTTCCGCCGTCGCGGCTGCGCATGATCATGCCCGTGGTGATGGTGGCGGCCATGGCCGGAATGATGGTCATGATGTTCCGTGGCGGCGGGGCCATGAACCCGATGATGCTGATGTTCCCGGTCATGATGATGGTGTCGATGTTCGGCATGATGGGCGGTGCGTTCGCGGGCAACGGCAGCGGTGGCGCGGCGGGCCTCAACGAGGAACGCAAGGACTACCTGCGCAGCATCACCGACAACCGCAAGACGGTGCACGGGGCTGAAGCCGAGCTGTATGCCTACCTGCGCTACACCCATCCCGGTCCGGACGAGATCGCCCGATTGATCGGCGGTAAGCGCATGTGGGAGGTGCAGGTCGCCAGTCCGCAGTTCCTGCGCGTGCGGGTCGGCCGGGGACGTATCGCCAACCAGGTACGCGTTATCGTCCCGGAGGCCGCACCCACCTCGGATCTGGACCCGGTCGGCGTCGTCGAGCTGACCCGGTTCGCCAAGGCGTATTCCACGGTCGGTGGCATGCCGGTAGCGATCAATCTGCTGTCGGCGCCGCAGGTCGGCATCGACGGCGACGCGCAGCTGGTGTCCGGGCTGGTCCGCGCGATGATCGCCGAGGTCGCGGTGCTGCACGGACCGGACCAGGTGGCGGTGGCCGCCGTGCTGTCGAATCCGGACGCACCGGAATGGTCCTGGCTGAAGTGGCTGCCGCACACCCAGCATCCGAGCGACACCGACGCGATCGGTTCCAGCCGGATGGTCTACCGCACTGTCGCCGAGCTGCGCACCAAGGTGCTCGCCGGGTTGAATCGCGGTCCGTTCTCGGCGAATTCGCAGCCCACCTTGGACCGCACGCATTACCTGCTGATCGTGGACGTCGGCGGACCGGCCACCGACCGCGATATCTCGGGCATCGACGGCTGCACCTGGTTGCGGCTGGGCACCACGGAACAGAACCTGCCCCGCGCACTCCGGTTCACCGTGACCGAGGACCGGTCGCTGAACGAGGTGACACCGCGCGGTCTGCGCCGCGTGGGCGTCGCCGACGCACTGTCGGTGCCGGCGATCACGGCCATGGCGCGCCACCTCTCGCCATACCGGTTGTCCACGGTGGTGGAGGCGGTGGCCGCCGAACAGGCCAGCGGCGGCACATCATGGGAGGAGATGGTCGGCATCGCCGACCCCGGCGCCATCCGCGTGGAACAGGCGTGGGTCCGGCGTCGCGACGAGGATCGGGCGCGGTTGAATATTCCATTCGGCCATGACCCGGCGGGCGGTGTCGTATACCTCGATATCAAGGAATCGGCCGAAGAAGGCATGGGCCCGCACGGCATGTGCATCGGCGCTACGGGATCGGGCAAGTCGGAATTCCTGCGGACCCTGGTGATCTCGGCAGTCGCGACGCATTCGCCGGACGTCTTGAACCTGCTGCTCGTCGACTTCAAGGGTGGCGCCACCTTCCTCGGGTTCGACCGGCTGTCCCACGTGACCGCCGTCGTGACGAACATGGAGGAAGAAGCCGACCTGGTCACCCGCATGGAAGACGTGATCAACGGCGAAATGGCGCGGCGGCAACGCATTCTGCGCGACGCGGGCAATTTCGCCAGCGTCGCCGACTACGAGCGCGCCCGGGAGCAGGGCGCGGACCTGCGACCACTACCGACCCTGCTGATCATTCTCGACGAGTTCGCCGAACTGCTCGAGCAGTACCCGAACTTCTCGAAACTGTTCGTGGCCATCGGCCGACTGGGCCGGTCATTGCGCATCCACTTGCTGCTCTCGTCGCAGAAGGTTCCGGCCAACCGGATGGGTGAGCTGGAAGCGCACCTTTCCTATCGAATCGCGCTGCGCACCAACCAGACCAGTGACTCGCGCGACGCGATCGGCACCGCTGACGCATACCACCTGCCGAAGAAGCCGGGCTCGGGTTACCTGCGGGTCGGCTCGGGCGACCTGCAACGGTTCCAGGCCGCGTATGTGGGCGAACGGTACTCGCCGCCCGCGCAAGTATCGGCGGCTTCCGCGCAACGCGCGCGCCGGTCCGGTGGCGGGTACCGGCCGCCGCAGCGGTTCACCGCTGCTCGTATCGCCGACTCTCGACCCCCGGTAGTCGAGCCGGTGGTGGTCGACAACGTGCCCGAAGCCGCCGATGGAGAGTCGATCACCGTGATGGAAGCGGTGTTGCAGCAGCTGGCCCGGCACGGCCAGCCGGCTCACCGCATGTGGCTGCCGCCGCTGGTCACGCCACCGACACTCGAGCGGATGATTCGCGGCGTGCCACAGGGGGCGTTGCAGATGCCTTTGGCGCTGGTCGACAAGCCTCGTCAACAGCGTCAGGACGTGTGGTCGGTCGATATGTCCGGCGCCGGTGGGCACATGGCCATCGTCGGTGGCACGCAGTCCGGCAAATCGACCGCACTGCAGACACTCATCCTGTCCGCCGCGCTGACGCACACCCCGGAGCAGGTCCAATTCTATTGCTTGGATTTCTCCGGTGGTGGGTTGTCGGCCCTGGCGAACCTACCGCACGTGGGGTCGGTTGCGGCGGCTCGCGACGTCGACCGTATTCGACGCACGATCGCATTGGTCACGAATCTACTCGAGAGTCGGCAAACGTTGTTCGCCGAGTTCGGTATCGATACCACCCGGAAGTTCCGCACTCTGCGCAATAGTCCGGGCGAGCCGCCATGGCATAACCGCGATCCCTTTGGTGATGTCTTCCTGGTCATCGATGGCTGGGACATCGGATTCGGTACGAACGGCCCGTATTACGACGAGTACACACGGGTGATGGAATCGATCGCCCTACAGGGTCTGAACTATGGGATCCACCTGGTGCTCACCAGTTCACGGTGGATCGCTATCCGGCCCGCGATCAAGGACCTGCTGCAGACCCGTGTCGAAATGCGGCTGGGTGACCTGGCAGATACGACCTTCACCGCGCATCGCGCGGTGGTCGCGGCGATTCCCGCCAATCGACCCGGCCGTTGCATCTCGAACGATGGTTTGCACATGCTGACGGCATTGCCTCGCACAGATGGCATGAGCGATACGGATTCGGCCGCGGAAGGTCTTGCCGCCGCGAGCGCCGAAGTCGCCCGGCGCTATCCCGGTCGGCGCGCGCCAGAGGTGAAACTGCTTCCGCCGCAAATCGGCCTCGACGAGGTGCGTAGGGGATTGCCTGCGCCGCAGACGCTCGCCCAGCGACTTGTCGTACCATTCGGCGTCCGGGAATCCGATCTCAGTCCAGCGGCGATCGATTTCGGTGTGTCGACGCATTTCATCGTGCTTGGTTCGACTGGATCAGGGAAATCCACCACACTGGCCGCACTTCTGGAATCCATTCGACTTCAGTATGACGCTTCGCAAGCGCGTATCCTGCTGATCGATTATCGCCGTAGGCATCTTGGGGCGGTACCAGAGGACATGCTGATCGGACATGTGACCAACGAACGGGACGTACGTGATGCGATGCCGCCACTGGTGGAGAAGATGCGCTCCAGGCGTCCACCCGAGGACGTGACCACTCGTCAGCTCGCGGAGCGATCCTGGTGGAGCGGCCCCGAGGTCTTCGTAGTGATCGACGACTATCATATGGTCGCGCAGCGTGGTTCGCTGAACCCGCTGGAACCGATGAAGGAGATCATCGTCGACGGCCGTGACACCGGCTTGCACGTGATCGCGGCACGCAATATCGCACAGGCCGACACGGCGCTCTACGACAATGTGATCGGCCAGATGAAGAACCTCAACTCCTCGGGCCTGGTCATGGATGGCTCGAAGCTCGACGGCGTACTGATCGGTGACGTCCGGGCAACCAAACAGCCGCCAGGACGAGGCATCTTCGTGGAGCCGATGAGCTCTCGCAGAGATCAGGCCCAAGTGGCCTGGGTGCCGCAGCAGCTCTGACCTCCAGAACCCCTCCCAAGATTGGGAATGAATTACCGTTTCCCTTAAGAATCTCAAATACCTCGCTGAACGTCAGCGCTCCAGCGGTCATTGAGAGGAGGCTGCTGTGCTCTACTCGACACGCGGTGAGCTGGGGTCGATCCCCGGCAGTGCCACCAGCTGCCGGATGCCTTCGAAACCGGTTGCTCGGAAAGTAAAACGACTTCGGGGCTTCGCTGAACAGCGGCAGAAGGGTATCTCGGCTCCGGATCGCAAAGGTCCGGCGCGTGGCGGCGCTATCGCGCCGAAGACGGGACAGCGCAGCGTCGCCGGAACGATGAGAAGTCCGGAGATCGGCGGCAGTATTCGTCCCCGGAGAATCTCAGGAGGTGCCGGTTCTGGACAAAACCCCCATCATCGATGTGATCGAGTACGTTGACGAGCCGAACCACATACGAGCGACTTCGACACACATGTTATCAACGTCCTCGGCGAACCCGACCGAGGCCCGGTGAATGCTTGATAGAGAGAGAAAGAAATGACTAGTCCATTCAAGGGCGATCAGGCAGATTTGAAAGCTGCCGCTGAGAAGTTCTTCATGCAGGCCGACACGTTTCGTAACCATCTGGGGATCCTCGAGGGCATCAAGCAGGAGTACGGAATTTATGTCGTGGGATCAGCTGGCACCGCGATGCAGGATGTGTGGCAGGCATGCATCAGCAGGGGGAATAATCTGCATCGAACCTTCATGGAAGTCGTCGATGCGTTGAACGATTCGGGTGCGAAATTCGACCACCAGGATCAAGAGGCCGCGGCGATGGTCAACCGGCATAAGTACGATTTCTGATCCGGTCATCTCGGATCTGTCAGAAAGGTTATCTCAAAATGGCATTGCACAACGACTACAATGGGGTCGAAAACCTGACCGTCCAGACCCAATCGATTCTGGAACAGATGCTTGTCGGAGAAGACGAGCGTGAGCGCCTGTGCAGGCTGGTTGCCGAAGTATTTACAGGTCTTGCTGGAGACTCGAATGAAACCTTGCAGAATACGATCAGGAATCAGGTCAGCGCTTACAACGAGGCGCTCAAGGCACTGAAAGTAGCGTGCAAGGATGTTGGCGGTGTCGACGGTTTGTTCCGTGCGACGGACATGGGGCAAGCCATGAAGTTCCAGGGCATCGGTACCGGCTATATCTAGATACTCCGTGGTTGGGATCGCTGTTCCGGAATCGACCAAGTGTTCGGTGTGACATGAAAGCCGATCCGGTTGGGGTCACACCGAATGTGGACGAGGCACTGCTGCGGACCGCGGTCGGCATCGATTCCTGTCCTCCGGTGTCGGCGGTGGTGCCGAATGCCGCCGCCGCGGCCGATCAAGCCCGGATAAACGCTGTCGTCCTCGATGAACTCGTTCGCGTGAGCATGGTCGAGGACGGCAGCGTACATCCCACGATTCCGGCCTCGTGATGTACGGCGGACGGAACGCTCAGCAACTCACATGACCACTTTGCCGGGCCTACCACAACAGACCTTCCCAACACTGGGAAGGTCTTAGTGTTCTTGATGTACTACTCGCCAAGAGTGGGTACCGGTCGTTAGGAGACTTCCATGTACCTCGCTGTTGCTCCGGAGCATCTCCCGGTTATCGCTGCCCAGCTCGGTGTCAGTATGGAGGACCTGATACTGATGCTCGGCGCGGCCGCTCCTGCCGCTGTCCCGGCTCCACCGGGCCTCGATGACGTGAGCGCGCTCATTGAGGGCGCATGCGTCAATCAAGCAGCCTTGTTCTTCCGCTCCACGGCAGCCGCGGCCGCGCTGGGAATCGATGGTACGGTCGAGCTACCAAAGGTGGGTGTCGCCTTCGCTGAGGGCGACTTGCGCGGTGGCGCCCAGATACTCAGCAGATCAGCGGCATTCGGCGAGTAGGCACGGATAGCCCGAGCGAAAGCTGATGAGATGCCTCTTGCTGTCGTATTCGGTGCTTTGGCGCCGGAGGCAATTATCTACCCATTGCTCGCTGGTGACGGTGGAGCGACGACGCGGCTGACCGCAGCGACTTATGCGGGAATGGGCACGCAGTTGAATGTCGTCGCGGCCAGTACCGATCGCTCGATGCTCGAGATGGGCGGGACGTTCCGAGCGCTGACGTCTGACCAGGCGCAGAAGGCGTTCGGTGATTGGACGACATGGGCGCGTAAGCAGGCCGCCGTGGCTGAGCAGACCGCTGTGCTGCTGGACCGCGCGGCCGACATCCACGCCGCGGCGCGCAGCGCCATGACGGCGCTGGCCGCCAAGTGTGCTGAGGTGCGATTGCGGCAGGCTGTCACGGCGCTCGGCGGCATGGGCTCGTTGAGCGCGCCGATGCTCCTCGCGGCCGAGGTCGAGTTGGCCGCGATCCGAGTGGCCGCCATCGGTGTGATGGCCGGTTACGCTGGGGCGCTGGTGCCCACACTGGCCGCGATTCCACCGCCGGTTGAGGCGCCGCCCATTGCGGCTGGCGGAGATCCAGGCATGGATTACGCGCCCTATGACAACGCGCCATACAGCGGGCCGACCGACAACACAGGTACCGGTCCTACTACATCCTCCACATCGTCGACGGGCGATGGATCGACTGGATCCGACAACGGCTCCGGCGGCGATAAGACTCCTAGCGACCCGACACAGCCGACCGATCCCACACAGCCCACGGATCCGACCAACCCTGCCACCAATCCCGAGCAATTGGCGCCGGAGGTGGATCCCAGTACGTTGTCCGCTGATTCGGGAACGAATGGCATTGGCGACGGAGCCACGGACGATTCGTGGTTCTACGGCACGTCGCAGAACTCGCCGACTCTGGCGGCATTGAACGGTGGCGCCGGAAGTCTTGTCGCGCTGAATATGGCCCGCGGCGGCGTCGGTTCGATGCCGGGCGCTTCGACCGGATTCCGGATGCCCGCCAACTGGAATCCAGGAGCTGGACGCGCATTCGGTGCGTTGCCGCAACAAGCAGCGTCCGGGACGCCGGCGCGGAAGGGCCCGCCACGTGGTGCGGTCGCGCCGAAGGCGCGCATGCGACGGCGCCGTGATGACGAGGAGAAGCCGTCGAAGGTATTCGTACCGGGCGAACCTCAGGATGTTCCGGTACTCGAACAACCTCCTGTCATCGGGGTCATCGAGTACGAGGACCGAGATAGCCCGGAGGAGGCGGTGCTCGAACCGGCATTGGCGGTCGGCGTCATCGAGCGAATCGAAGACGAAGCGGTGCTCGCCTCGGCAGAACCTCCCCGGTGAAGCACAGCGCGGCCGAGTATTCGAAAGAGGGAAAGGATCACAATATATTCGGTGAAGGTGTGGAAGACGATCCAGTCGCAATCGACCTGAATGTCGATGCCGCCCTGTTGTTACAACATCTGGTTGGCATCGACTCCTTTCCGCTGGTATTGGCCCTGCTGCCGAATATCTACCGGATCGAGGACCGGGATCGGGTGCGTGCCGTAGTCGCCGAGCAGCTCACCGAGGTGGGCGTGCTCGAGGGCGGTCGTGTGCACCCGGTGGTCGAGCACTGGCTTCAGTGTCTGTACCGGCCGGATGTGGAGCTGGCTGTCCGGATCCTGGACACCGGCTTGGATGGCCAGCCGGAGGGGATGCTGCGGATGTCGCTGGTGCGTGCGGGCGAGACCCATGTGCTCGCGGTGCGCTCCGACGACCATGTCGTCATCCAGGCGGTGTTCCAGCAGGACCGCCAGCTCGACACCTTGTCGGGCGCCGTCGCGGCCGCGCTCGGTCCGGCGTCGGTGGTGCAGTTCCAGCCGATCGCGGCGACGGCCGAGCAATTCAACGAGGTCCCCGACGACCAGGACGAACGGCGGTGTGCCCTGGCGGAACTCGGTGCGGAACCGCATACCGCCGCAGTGCTGAGCCGGGTACTGGACGAGGTGGTCCGGCGGGCCGAGGTGGTGGTGATCGAGCACCACGACGGCAGCTCTGCGCAGCCCGAATTCTGCGTGAGCGTGCTGGATACCCTGTCAGGGCGGATCATCGTGACTCCGAGCGTCGCGATGGACGGACGGAAGTGGGCCAGATACGCGCCGGGCGATGATTCGGCCTTGCGGTCGGGTATCGGGGCGTTGATCGACCTGCTGCCCGGCCGAAGTTGGTTCGACACCAGCAGACTGAACTGAACGTCGGACCGTGGTTGTGGAGAGGACGACGGAAATGAACCGAGCACCGAGCAGAAACGGTCATTCGGCTGACGCCGCGCGGGCTCGCGGCGGCTATGACGCGTTCTTCGCACCGACCGGCGAGCTGGCCGACGCGGCCGTGGCACCAGGGCCCGCCGCCGAGACACGCCAGGATGCCGACACGTTCAGTCCCGTCGACCCCATTTCCGGTCCGCCGCGCGATCCGCAGAGGGAATCCGACCACCGTTCGCAGGGCGTGGTAGCGCCGGTGCCCGCCGCCAGTGCGCCGCCGCCCGGCGCGAGCGTGCCGCCGCCGCAGGTGAATACTCAACCCCCGCAAGCCGGTGCGCAGCAGTCGCAGGGCAGTGCGCAACACCCGCAAGCTCGTGCGCAGCCGCCGCAGCCCAGTGCGCAGCCGCCGCAGCCCAGTGCGCAGCCGCCGCAGCCCGGTGCGCAGCCGCCACAGGCAAGCGTTCGACCGCCGCAGGTGAATGCTCAGCGGGACTTCGCTGCCGCGCAACCGGCGCAAGCGCAACAGCAGGCGGCCCAGCACCATTCGGCCCAGCAACAGGCCGCTGAGCAGTACCAGGCCGGACAGGCGAGCCAGCCCTCCCAGGCGCTCGCGCGGAACGAAGCCGCGTCCGCGAATCAGGATCGGTCGTCCGGTTCGGCGGCACCATGGGTTCCCGAACGCGTCGACCGCTCGGCCTATGACGGGACGCCGCGGGTCGAGGTGCTGCCCGCCGCGCTCAGCTCGATCGAGCTGCTCGTCGACATCGCCGCCGCCAAGCGCGCGCAGCTGCGGTCTACGTCCGGTGTTCGTGGTGCGCTGAACAAAGTCGGCTTCAACCTTGGTCTTTCGCCTGCCGAGCAGCGCGCCGAAGACCGCCGCAACCGGATCCGGCGGCAACTGACCTCGACGTATCAGATCGCTGTGGTGAGCGTGAAAGGCGGCGTCGGCCGCACCACGACCGCGGCGACGCTCGGCTCGACGTTCGCCAGCCTGCGCCCGGACCGGGTGGTCGCGATCGACGCGAATCCCGACTTCGGCGACTTGGCGACCCGCACCACCCGGCACCCGTACGGGCTGACCTTGCGTGACCTGGCGCAGTCGCACAACCTGGACGCGTTCTCCGCGGTGCAGTCGTTCACCTCGATCAACTCGGCCGACCTCGCCGTGATCGCCTCGCCGTGGTCCACCGAGGCCACCGAGGCGCTGTCCGGCCGCGAATACCAAACTGCCGTGGAGGTTTTGCGCCGTCACTACAACCTGTTGCTGGTCGACTGCGGGACCGGTGTGCTCGATTCGGCGACCGCGACGGTGCTGCAGACCAGTGACGCCGTCGTGGTGGTCACCCCGGCCACAGTCGGCGGCGTGACCGGCGCGGTGGCCACCCTGAACTGGCTGAGCGCGCACGGCCTGCACCATCTGATCGCCAAGTCGATCGTCGGGATCGTGCACCACCAGCCCCTGAAACCGACCGTCGACGTGGACGCGATCGAGAAGCTGTTCGCGACCGCGCAGCGCCCGACCTGCGTGCTGCCCTACGACGCGCACCTGGCCGAAGGCGGCGAGATCGACCTGCGATTGCTGGAGAAGGAGACCGTGCTCGCGTTCGAGGAACTGGCCGCCTGGCTGGCCGACGGATTCCCCGGATACCTCGCCGGTGGCGCGGACAACTCCGGTGATCACGGAGCGTGGCGATGAGTACTGCCGTCGCGCCCGCGCCCGCCGGGACGCAGTCGTCGGCAGAGGTCGCACGGGCCAGGATCGCCGTGATGGTCGCCTCCTACCAGGTCGACGTGGTGGTGCCGACCAAGTTCACCATCGAGACGTTCATCGACGATCTGCTGGTGGTACTGGCATCGGCGATCGATGACGAAACCGTGGACTTCACCCCGCCGCAAGGCCAGTGGAGCCTGGCCCGCCCCGGCGAGCCGCCGATGCCGCGCTGGCGCAGCCTCGCCGACCACGACGTCACCGACGGCATCGTGTTGATGCTGTCGGCCGTCGAGTCGGCGGAGGTGTTCACGCCGGTCGTCGAGGACATCACCGACGCGCTCGCCTTGATCAATGAGCGGGAGTTCGCCGAATTCGACGCGAACACCGCGGTGATCGTCGGTCTCACCGCGCTGGGAACCGGTGCGGCCGCGGTAGCCGCGATGCTGTCCTGGTCGTGGACCATGACCGGTTCGATCGTGTGGTGCGGGTTGCCCGCCTTGCTGCTCGGCGCGCTGTGCTGGGCCGCCGCCGCGATCGCGCGCCGCCGCGACGCTCCGGGCGCGATCTGCCTCGGCTTGTCGTTGTCGGCCACGCCGCTGCTGTTCGCCGGTGGCGCGATGCTGGTGCCGCCCGCCTACGGCCAGCCAGGACCGTTCGCCGCGGCCAACCTGGCGGCTGGAGCGGTGGTCGCCGCCGTAGCCGCCGCCACCATGATGCGATTGAGCGGACTCGGCATCGCGACACTGATGGCGGTGACCGTGCTCGGCGTGGCCGTGACCGCCGCGGCGTTGCCGCTGACCTATCTGGATCTGTCCGTGCGGCAGGTGGCGGGCGGCGCGGTGTTCGTCGGCATCGTGCTGCTGACCATGGCGGCACGACTGGCGGTGGTGATCGCGCGCATCCGGCCGCCGGATCTGCCCGACCCGGGCACCGAGGTCTCGCCGACGACACTGACCGACATCTTCGACGCCGAGACGGTGCGCGAAGGAGACGAGCACACCGAGGACAGCGAGCGACAGCGCCAGAACAACGAGGTGGGCATCGAGAGCCGCGCCCGGCTGGCGGTGACCAGCCTGCGCGGCCTGATCGCCTCGATCTCGACCGTGCTCGCGGTCTCCGCGGTGATCGCGGCCGCGGTCAGCCCCGGTGGCATCCGTGAGATCGTCATGGCCGCCGCGATCGCGGGCTTGCTGGCGATGCGCTCGCGCTGGCATCCGGACCGGGTGCAAGCCATCGCCTTGATCACCGCCTCCGCCGTGACCGTGTGCGGCGTCGGTTTCGTCCTGGTCGGCGCGTATGAGACCCCGGTCGCGCGGCTGGTGGTCGGATTGGTGGTGGTCCTCGCGGCCATCGCGGCGTGTGTCGCGGCGATTCGGTTGCCCGGCAAGCGGCTTTCCCCGGTCACCCGGCGGGTCATCGATCTGGTTGAGTACGCACTCATCCTGGTGGTTCCGGTGATCGCTTTCTGGATCATGGGCGTCTATACAGCAATGCGAGCGATCTGATGAAGGTCGGCAGCGCCACCGTGGCGGTTCTGGCCGGAATGCTGCTGGCCGTCCCGGCCGCGCCGGCCATGGCGTTGGAACCACCGCAGGTCGTGGTAGGTTCGCCGCCCGCGGATGATCCCCCCGGACCCGAGCTTCCGACGAAGCAGGACAAGGGCTGCTTGGCAGCGGGTCTTCTGCCCGACAGCGACGTGACCCGCGTTCCGCCGCCGGAACTGGCACTGGATCTGCGCCGCGCCCGGGCGCTGAGCCGGGGCGCCGGCGTGACCGTCGCCGTGATCGATACCGGCGTGACTCCCCATCCGCGCCTGCCCAATCTCGTCGGCGGCGGTGACTACGTCGCGGCTGGTGGCGACGGCCTGTCCGACTGTGACGCGCATGGCACGCTGGTCGCCGGAATCATCGGCGCGGCCCCGGATCCCGCGGACGGATTCGCCGGCGTAGCCCCGGACGCGCGGATCATCTCCATCCGCACGCGGTCCGGCGCGTTCAGCCTCGAACGACCGAGCTCCGATCGCGACCTGCAACTCTCGATCGACCTGCGCACCATGGCGCGAGCGATCACCCGCGCGGCGAACCAAGGCGCCGGAGTGATCACGGTGTCACTGCCCATCTGTGTGCCCGCGGACGCGCAGGTGGACCAGTCCATGCTGTCGGCGGCAATCGGCCATGCCGTCCATGTTCGTGGGGCACTCATCATCGCGGGCGCGGGCAACACCGCTGGCACCGCCAACTGCGCGCAGAATCCCGACGTCGACCCGGCCCGGCCCGCCGACCCCCGCAACTGGCGGGACGTGAAGACCATCTCCACGCCGGGCTGGTTCGGCGCCGACGTGCTCACCGTCGGGTTCACCACCGCGACCGGTGCGCCGATGCAGGATTCGCTGAACGGCCCGTGGGTTTCGGTGGCCGCGCCGGGGACCGGCATCGAGTCGCTCGGCCCCGGCGGCGGTGGTCTGATCAACGGAGTGGGCACTCCGGACAAACTGGTTCCGGTCGGCGGCGCATCGTTCGCCGCGGCCTACGTCAGCGGGGTCGCCGCCCTGTTGCGGTCACGGTTCCCCAACGAGACCCCGGCCGAGATCGCCGCCCGCTTGCAGGCCAGCGCGCACGCTCCGGCGCGTGGCATCGATAACGCGGTGGGCGCCGGCATGATCGACCCGCTGGCCGCGCTGAGCTACCGGACGCCGCCGAAGCAGCCCGCCGGGCTGTTCCGGTCATCGGAACTGCCGATGCCCGCCCCGCCGCGCCCGAAGGATCCGCTGCCGGCCATCGCCGCGACCGTCGTCATCGTCATCGCCCTACTGCTCGGCCTCGCAGGCGGTCACATGAACTCCCTGGTCCGGAGGCGTCGGTGAGCTTTCCGAGCATTCGGATCGGCGGCGTCGAGCGGGGTCCTTTCGCAGGCTTCGTCGTCGTCGGCAGCCCGCTGCTGGTCGGCCTGTCGGCCAAGACACCGTGGTGGGTCAGCGCGGTGGTCGTCACGGTCCTGGTCACGACGGTGACCGTCCGGGTGAACGGACGCACCGGTGCTCGCTGGCTGCTCGACTGGGTGGACTACCGATCCGGCCGGACCACACGGGCGCGGGAACGGGAGGAGCACGCCCGAATCCGGGATGTGCAAGTCGCGGCGGGCGTGTGCGGTATCAACGAGGCGGGCAACACGCTGATTGCGATGATCCAGCTCGCGCCGAACCTGGACCTGCCCACCGTCATCGCGGAGCGAACGCTCTACACCGAAGACACCATTCCGGTAGATCTGCTGTACCCGATGCTGGACCAGTTCGGTATCGCGGTCGACATCGACATCGTCACCACCGGCCAGCGTGTCCGTTCCGCGGGCAACTACAGCATGCTCTACGACCAGCTGATCGGCTCCCACCCGGTGGTCGGCGATCGGCTGACCTGGCTGGTGGTCCGGCTCGACCAGGAACGCAACCTGGCGGTGCTGAGCAAGCGCGGCCGGTGCTCGGTGGTCGCCCCCAAGGCGCTGGCCAGCGCCGCGCACCGGATCGCGGGGCAGCTACGTGAGCGCGGCATCGCCGCGCACGCGCTGCCCGCCGATGCCTTGCGGGACGCGACGCGTCTGCTGCACGCCGGTGTCGAACTCACCGATCTGCGGGAGACCTGGAGCAACCTGGAGTCGTCGGTGCCCGGCCGTTGCGTGACCAGCTTCCTTATCGACTGGGCCCGCCTGGATGGCGTCGGCCTGGACGACTGCTGGACCTGGAACCGCGGCCGCACGACGCTGGTGGTGAGTCTGACCGACGAGGGGGAGGGGCCGCGCGCGCTGGTCCGGTTCATCGGCCCGGCGCTGACCACCGCGCCGCCGGATTATCTGCGCCTGCTCGGCGGCGACCAGTCGACGGCGCTGCTGGCGTCGTTGCCCACCGGCGACTCGGTCCGCGCCTTGCGCGGCTTTGAGTCCGGCTCCGACGTCGCCCCCGCCGACCTGGTCGCCGAACTGACCATCGCGATCGGCCCGAACGGCCAGATTCTGGGTGCGATCAGCGGTCAGCCGCGGCACACCCTGGCGTTGCCGCTGTTCGACCCGGCCCGGTACAACCCACGCAGGCGCACCATCGACGTGCACGCGGTGCTGCCGGTCGCGCAGCAGATCATCCTGCGGGCGATGGTGGTCGGCGCGGATGTGGAGATCCATTCGGCGCGACCGGACAGTTGGCGTCAGCTCGTCACCGCGGTCGGTGACCCCCGCTCAATGCGGATGGCCGATCCCAACGCCGGAGGACCAGGAGCCCAGAGCGGTGTGGAGGCGGAACCTCCCGCCACGATCGCCGTCTTCGACCACCTGCCGCCGCGGGCGTCCAGCGCGCACACGACGGTCACCATCAGCGAGCCCGGCGGTCCGCGCAGGCGTGCGGTCGATCTCGCGATCAACCAGGTCAGCGCGACCGCGGTGGACGTGAGCATTCCGATGCGCACGGTGCGGGTTGACCTTATCGAGCCGAGAGGCGAAACACGATATTTCGATGCCGTCGACGGTCCGCCCGCGCCAGGCGCTCGGGCATCCGCACCCATGGTTGCACCTCCGCAACCTGGTGGCCGTCGCGTGAGCTGATGGGAGTGGTCGGTTAATGTCTATCACCGTGGTAGCGGACACCCATTCCGATGGCGGCGATCTCCCTCATCACGCCGGGGACGCGCTGACCCCGAGACAGGCCGCCGCCGCGATCTTCTCCAGCCGACTATCGGAGCTGATCGCGGAGTCCGTCGTGTCCACCGAAGACGGGTCCACGCGCTCGCTGACGCTCTACTCGCTGGCGCAGCACCTGGAATTGGCCTACCCGGACGTGCCGGTGTCGCAGTCCGGTCTGTACCGGCTCATCCATGGCGACGCGATCCCGCGGCTGGACTTGGTGATCGCGCTGGCGCGAGTGTTCGACGTGCCGCCGGAGTACTTCGTGACCGAGGAAAAGAAACGCTGAACCGGCCGCTGAGCTGTTCCCTTCAGCGGGAATAGCGGGGGCTCGGCGTGCTGCTCGCTCCGGATACCATCCGTTTCATGCCCGATGAGGACGCGGGAGACGTCTTTCTCCGTCATCGAGGCGCGGTCCTGGAGGCGTTGCTGTCCGATCCGTCGTTCGGGCCTTCGGCCGCGCCGCCCAGCGACAGCCCGGAGTTCGGCGCCGCCTCGCTCGGGTTCCCCGACCTCGATCCGGATTCGGAGCCTGTCGCGCCACGGCGCCGCAGCGGCGACGGCCCGAGGGCCAGCGAGCGAATCCTCGCGCTGCTGAACGGGCAGGCCCAAGAACCAACGCCCGCGATGGAATTCGGGAGCGACTACTCGACGGTCGCGGCGCGCTCGAACGCGCCCACAGCGCCGGAACCGGAGCCGGAACGTCCCGCGGCCACGCAGCCGAACCGGCTTGCGCCGGCGCAGCAGGTGGCCAAGGACGCGCTCGTCCAGTTGCGCAAGCCGAAGGTGGCGCTGATCGTCGCCGCGGTGGTCGCGGTACTGCTGGTGCTGCTTCTGGTCACCACTGGTGGCGGTGACTCGAAGAACACGGCGCAGAACCAGCTACTGGTCGTCACGCCGCCGCCGACCTCGGCGGCGCCGGCGACGTCGGCCGCTCCGGCCGCGGGCTCGATCATTCAGGTGAAGTCCGCGGAGGCGAAATGCGGGCCGGGCGGTACACCCGCAATGGACGCTTTCTCCAGGCAATCGGGGAAGGCGTGGTCCTGCGTGCGCGCCTACAAGGTCGACGGGCAGGTCATTACCATCGACCTGGGCAAGACCTACCAGATCGACTCGATCGGCATCGTGCCCGGGTGGGACAACATCAGTGCGGACGGCACCGACCAGTGGTCGAAATACCGCACCGCGAGCCGGGTTTCGTATCAATTCGACGACAGCAGCAAGACCGTCTACACCCAGCCGACCCTCGATCAGCGCACCTTGGTGGTGACCAAGATCGAGCCCGCGGTGAGCGCCTCGAAGATCGTGCTGACGGTGTTGGAATCCAAGGGCGATTCGTCGGTCAATACCACCGCGATCTCCTCGATCGTCGTCACGGGGCGCTGAGGTGTCCACGCTACGCGAGCTGGTATGCGAGTACTGCGGGCATCGCCACACCGGTGCCGATTCCCGGTGTGCGCACTGCGGTGCGCCGCTGCGCTCGTCCGGAGACAAATCCGTCGTCGAGAAGCTGCCGGCCCAGGTGGCCGGAGTTGCCGAGAAGGTCGGGGCGGAGGCGGAAAAAGCGGTCGCCGAGACCAGGAAGATCGTCGGCAAGGCTTATCCGCTCTGGCAGTGGCGTGCCGTCGGAATCGCAATCGTGGTCATGATCGTTGCCGCCGTCCTCGGCATCCGGTCCTGTTCGATGTCGCTGCCATCGCTCACGGGCGGGGATACACCGGCGCAGGCCATGCCGGGTCTACTGCGGTCCGCGGCGTCGTGTCAGCCGCTGGATTCCACTGGGCGCGGGGAGAAGTGCGTCATCACGGCCAGCAACCCGATGCTCTTCGGCGGCATCGCCGGCGGTAGGGACCTGACCTTCTATTCCGAGTTGGTCGAGCCGGATCAGTTGGCCGACAGCCTTTCTCGCTGGCGCAACGCCCGCGCGGTCGTGCTCGTCGACGGTCCGGTCTACGTGGCGATCAGCCCCTCGGCAACCGTCTGGTACGCGGACACCAGGGCGGGCTTGCGCTTGGAGACAGGGACATTCGCCGGTCAGACGGCCGCTCGGACCTTCGTCTCACGAGCGGGCCTGGTCCGCTGAGACAGCGCGACCGCCTCCGTTCGGCCGGAGAAACCCCCTGATCCGGACGCCGTTTCCCGTATCTGCCACGGAAAATTATTGTTACACTGTTGATTGTGCCGTTATCCAGCGGTACGTTATTTGAAGTACGAAACACGTACGAGTGCAGTTCCCGGGAAGGCAACGGATCGATGGTGGCAACCACCCAGCAGACGATTTCACCGAAGCGGTTCCACGATGATCCGACCGATCTAGAGGCGGCCTACTTCCGGTGGATCCAGCCGGGGTCCTCGACGTCGGCGATCACGGATCGGGCCGAGCAGATCTTCCGCCAGCATCTCGGACTGGCGGCCACCCGCGCGCCCGGTTCGGCGACCACCCGGGTCTATCGGCCGGACGACAGCGCGGGGCTCGGCGCCGCGATCCAGATCGTCAACGACGACATGCCGCTGCTGGTCGACTCGGTCACCGCCGCGCTGCGCCGGCTCGGCGCGACCATCACCGAGGTCGTGCACCCGGTGTTCGATGTGTCGCGGGACGCCGAGGGCAGGGTGCTGGCCATTGCCCCCCGCGACGGCGAGGCCGAACCCGCGGGCGAGGCCGACGGACAGACATTGCGCGAATCGTGGATCCACGTGCAGCTGGGCGCTGGTCTGTCCGACGAGCTGGTGGACCGGATCGAGCGCGCGCTGCCGCCCCTGCTGGCCGATTTGCGCCAGGTCGCCGACGACACGCCGACCATGGTCGAGGTGCTGACCACCGTTGCCGGCCAGCTCGATCAGGCCGCGCAGTGGGCCGGCGACGCGGAGATCCCGCAGACCGCGAGTCTGCTGCGCTGGCTGTCCGACGGCCACTTCACGCCGCTCGGTTACGGCTACTACCACTTCCGCCGTTCCGCGCCGAGCGCGAACGCCGACTTCGAGCCGTGGCAGCTGCCCGGCACCGGACTGGGCGTGCTCGCCGGCGGCGCCGCCGCGGATATCAGCGTGCCGGTGGTCGGTGCGAAGCGGACAGTCCTGCGCATGGCCAACGGCTCGGTGGACTCGTTGCTGCCCGGGTCGCGGGATCTGTACTTCATCAGCGTCGCCGACTACGGCGCTACCGACCCGAGCGGTCGCGCCGCCTGGGGTGACACCGTCGCCATGGTGAAGGGCGAGCACGTCTTCGTCGGCACCTTCACCGTCGCGGGCCTGCACGAGAACATCCTCGACATCCCGGTCATCTCGCGGCGGGTACTGCAGGTCATCGACTGGGCCGGTTTCGACCTCAACTCGTTCTCCGGGCAGGCGATGCTGGAGATGCTGCAGTCGTTCCCGCGGGTGGAGCTGTTCTCCACCGACGCGCGCATGCTGTTCGAAACCGTCTCCGCCGTCATGAATCTGGGGCTACGGCGCCAGGTGCGACTGTTCCTGCGGCGCGATTCGCGCAGCGACACCATCTACTGCCTGGTGTACATGCCGCGCGACCGCTACTCCACCGAAGTCCGGCTGCGCATGGGCGACATCCTGCGCGCGCAGTTCGATGCCGAGCAGATCGCCTATTCGGCGCGCGCGACGGAATCCGAGCTGGCCGTCGTGTATTTCACCGTGCACCGTAAGCCGGGCGCCGAACCCGGCGACATCTCCGAGGACAACCGCGAGCGGATCCAGGAGCTGCTGCTGGCCACCACGTGGACCTGGAGCGACCGCCTGGTCGCCGAGGCGGCGGGCGCGTCCGACGTGCCCCAGGCGCTCGTCGGCGACTACGCGGCCGCCTTCCCCGCGAGCTACCAGCAGGAGCACGAGCCCGCACGGGCGCTCACCGATCTGCGCCGGCTGGAGCGGCTGGCCGACGGCGAGATCGACACCAATCTCTACCCGCACGGCGAATCCCCCTCGGCGGATTGGCGATTCACGCTGTATGTGGCGGGGGAGGGCGTCTCGCTGAGCCGGGTGCTGCCGGTGCTGCACAGTCTCGGTGTGGAGGTCGTCGACGAACGGCCCTACCGCATCACGGTGCCGGACCGGCCGGACCGCTGGATCTACGACTTCGGACTGCGCGTGACCGCCGCGCCGCTGCGGGACGCGCTCGACAGCGAGCCGCCCGCGCAGCTCGGGCAGTCGGTCGATGTCGCGTCGCTGCCGGAAACCAGTGTGCGACGGCGTTTCCCGGACGCGGTGACCGCGATGTGGTTCGGCCGTGCCGAGGTCGACGGCCTCAATGAGCTGGTCCTGCGCGCCGGTCTGCACTGGCGTCAGGTGGCGCTGCTGCGCGCCTACGCGAAGTACCTGCAGCAAGCCGGATTCGCCTACACCTTCGGCAACATCACCCGCGTGCTGCTCACCCACCCGGCCACCGCCCGCTCGTGCACCGAACTGTTCGCCGCGTACTTCGATCCGGATGGCGTCGGCGATCAGACCGCCGACCGGGCCGCCGAGATCGCCGAGCGGGTGCAGGCCGAGATCGACGCCGTGGTCAGCCTGGACACCGACCGTATTCTGCGTGCCCTGTTC
Organism: Nocardia sp. NPDC051787; assembly: GCF_040681325.1. Taxonomy (NCBI): domain Bacteria; kingdom Bacillati; phylum Actinomycetota; class Actinomycetes; order Mycobacteriales; family Nocardiaceae; genus Nocardia; species Nocardia sp. NPDC051787. Next base: position 276 of record NZ_JBFAYO010000048.1, on the reverse strand, counting down.
GGCTTGATCGAGGCGACGCTGCGAACCAACTACTACCGGCGCGACGAGGCGGGCAATCCGCTGGACTACCTGTCGGTCAAGCTGAACCCCCACGCGATCGCCGAACTGCCCAAGCCGCGTCCGCAGTTCGAGATCTTCGTGTATTCGCCGCGGGTCGAGGGCGTGCATCTGCGCTTCGGCTCGGTTGCGCGTGGTGGTTTGCGGTGGTCGGATCGGTTGGAGGATTTCCGTACCGAGATCTTGGGTTTGGTGAAGGCGCAGGCGGTGAAGAATGCG
>NZ_JBFAYO010000047.1:0-39652 GCF_040681325.1 Nocardia sp. NPDC051787 | reverse complement strand
GTTCTACTCCGGCAAACACAAACATCACGGGATGAACCTGCAGGTCATCTCCACCCCCGGCGGCGACATCGTGTGGGTATCGAGCGGACTACCCGTTGTTGTTGCGTAGCGACTTTCGTCCATTGTTCAGCCACCAACAGATACGTGGAAAGGATCGGAACCGGTTGGTCGGCCGTGCCATATGTGGCCCGGCGACTCGTCGACAAGCTGGTGCGCACCGACCTGAGGCGTCACCGGTAGGAGACTGGTCGAGTTCGTAGCGGCCTCGACCATTCGCATGCGCAGTTGGGTTCGGCGATCCGCCTCAAAGCAGAGCGTATTTCGCACTTGCTCGCTTCCGGCTGGTTACCTCACACCACTGGTCGTGCAGTGTTCTCCAGTTCTCGGCGGCGGTGCGCATCCACTTCTTTTCCAGCTCTGCCGCGGCCAAGGCGGGCTTCTCCCGCTCGACTTCGTTCTCCGCGTGGGCCGCGCGGTCGACCAATGCCGTCCAGCGATTGAAATCCTGATGTAGTGCGTCTTCGAGGCGCTTGCGCATTGCAGTTCCTTCGGTGACTGTAGTGAGCTTGTTTCTGAAACCGTGCTTATGAATGGCGTCCATCGCTCGTCGGCGGCTCGATGGGCCTGTCGCGAGCGTTCGCTGCTCGGTTTCGAAACGGGAGGCTGCGGCAAGGCACGGAAGATGCGGCAGACACGGCCACGGCTACCGCGCCCGTGGCGCCGAGGGCGACACTGCGACGTTCGTGACACAAGTGGCGGTGGTGGGATGAAGGCCGACGGTCGGACATTCTGGATCGGTTTCTCGTACGGGGCAGCGTGGGGGGCAGCACGGACCGGGAAGCAAGAGCCGCTGAGGCTCGCCGATGCAGCAGTCCTGGTGTTGAGGACGCTTAGCTCTCCGGGTTTCGACCGGGCGTCCACAGGGCTACCAATTTCTTCGCAGCCGTCTTCTGATATCGGCTAGGTCACAGTTTAGGCACGATTAGTTAACTGTGTATAGACCCGATTGGGAAGTTGTCATAAGTGACCGCCGGTGCTCCACCGTTTTGTGCCCGATCCAGGGTGTTTGCCACGGCTGTTTCCGCATCGCGGGGGCAAGGCCCTCCGCGGATCGTGCCGTCCCTCATCCAGCACGACCTGCGCGGAGGGCCGGCCCTCGGTGTCGAGGGGCAGTTGCTTGCGGTAAGCCGAGAATCGCTCGAGCTGGGTATCGTCCACCGGCGGACGCGGCGCTGACGTGGTGGTCACGGCGACCGCTGCCAACATCACCCAGGAGCAGGCCATCGCCATGGCCGCCCGCAATGGCCGCATTTCCTTCTTTGGAGGGCTACCCAAGACCAACCCCGTCATCACCTGCGACTCCAATGTGGTGCACTACCGCCAACTGCACATCCATGGAGCGAACGGATCGGCTCCCGAGCACCTCGAGCTGGAAAGCCCGGTCCAGTCTGACAGCGGCATACCGGACCGGGCTTGTCATCTCAGGCTGGCGCGCTTGATCCCCCGCGCCTCGGCCGGCGATGACGGTTCACCGCGCGCCCATCTGGAGTTGTCGTACGTGGGGGCTAGGGTCCCGGGTATGGGATTCGAGTTTCAGGTTGTCCTGGACTGTGCCGACCCACACTCGCTTGCCGACTGGTGGGCCGAGGCGCTGGGCTGGGATGTGGAGCCTCAAGACGAGGAGTTCATCCGCAGCATGGTCGCTCAGGGGCGGGTGCCGGAGGACGAGACGACTACGCATCGGGGCAAGCTGGTATGGAAGGTAGGAACAGCGATCCGCCATCCTGATCGGCCGCGTGTCCTCTTTCAGTTCGTCCCAGAGGCGAAAACGGTCAAGAACCGCATGCACCTCGACATCCGGGTGGGCGACGAGCACCGGGCGGCCGAGGTCGAGCGTCTGGTCGGCATCGGGGCGAAGATCCTGCATGAGGGACGGCAGGGGCCGTACACCTGGGTGACCATGGCCGACCCCGAGGGCAACGAGTTCTGTGTCACGTAAGCCGAGTGGGCCGCTTGTGAAGACAATCCGCGCATCACGCTGTATTTGGGCGCGGGCCAGCCTCCGCGGCGTGATACACCGGAGTCCGTGCGGCTGCTGATCATCTCCGACACCCACGTACCCAAGCGCGCGCGGGATCTGCCCCAGGTTGTATGGAACGAGGTCGACGCCGCCGATGTGATCGTGCACGCGGGTGATTGGGTGGAGGCCGCGCTGCTGGACCGGCTCGAAGCGCGTGCCAAGCGCCTGATCGGCGTATACGGCAACAACGACGGACCCGAACTGCGTGCCCGGCTACCGGAGATCGCCCGCGCCGAACTGGATGGCCTACGACTGGCGGTGGTACATGAGACCGGACCCGCGAAGGGCCGTGAGCAGCGGTGCGCGCGGAACTTCCCGGACACCGACGTGCTGGTCTTCGGACACAGTCATGTCCCCTGGGACAGTGTCACCGACACCGGGTTGCGGCTGCTCAATCCCGGCTCGCCGACGGATCGACGCCGACAGCCGCACCACACCTACCTGACCGCCCGAATACGCTCGGGGCAACTGAGCCAGGTGACACTGCACACCATTCCCGGAACCTGACCTTTCACGGCCCAGTCGGCATGGCCGCGTCGCTGCACCTTCCACTTCTCCTACCGTGCGGTCGGCGATCACGCCGACATCGGTGGCGCGTCGTTCACCGAGTCGTCCCGGCCGCCGACTTCGAACGCACGCTGGTGTCCAGGACGGACGCCGACGCCCTGGACCTATGACAGCGGCGACCGTCTGCATCCCAGCCCGGCCGGATACGCCGCGGTCATCGCCCGAGCAGACTCCAGGCGAGAACGGCAGGACCGCAGTGCGAAAGGTGTTCTTGTCGGTCGATCAGTAGGACTGGCGGTCACGGATATCCGACAATGAGGACGCCGGTGTTTCGTCGCCGGCGCGTTGCCGACAGGAGATTCCGATGACCAATCTCGAATCCCCTTCTACCGCAATGGCTTCCCCCGTAGTCGAACATTTCGAGGCGACGAGTGTGTTCGTGAACGGGCACTATCCGCGGCGGCGTGGGGTGGTCCTGCTGCTCGGCGTGCTCGGCGGGTTCCTGCTGACCGTGGTGTGGTCGGCGCCGTTCGTGGACCGCGCGATCGGCGGCACGGTGGCCGACGGGCTGCTCGGTCATGATGCCGAGGACACCGCGATCACCGGCATCGGCGCGGGTGTGGTGTTCGCGTTCGTCTCCGGCCTGGCCGGTACGTTCACCGCGTGCAATATCGCCGTGTTCGGTGCGGTGGCTCCTTTGGCGGGCAGCGCGGGCGGCTGGTGGAACCGGGTGCGGGCGGTGCTGCGGCCGCTGCAGTGGATGGCGGCAGGGATGGTCGTTGTATCCGCCGCCTACGGTGTCGTCGTCGGCATCCTCGGTACCGACATGCCGCAATTCGACACCGCGCCGAGCCAGCCGGGCCGGCTGCCCGCGCGCCTCGTCCAGTCCATGGTGGTGTTCGGCGTGATCGGGCTGGTCATGATCTACCTCGGACTCGCCGTGCTCGGCCTGGTGCGCGACCCGTTAGCCCGCATCGCCGCCCGCTTCCCGAACGCACCCCTGATCTTCTTCGGCGGCCTGATCGGCGCCTTCCTCATCGGACGCCCGTTCCCGTTGTTCCGCAAGCTGTTCCGCGACATCGCCGAAGAGGGCAATCCCCTCTACGCCGCGGGCGCATTCGTCCTGCAGTCCATCGGCAATATCCTGATCCTCGCCGTCCTACTGATCCTCACCGTTGTCGCCGGTGGTCGCCTGCAACGCTGGTTGCGAGCCGACCCGCGTCGCGTCAGCGTGCTCAGCGCGAGCGCACTGCTCATCGTGGGCGTCTTCACGTTCCTCTACTGGGACGTGCGCCTGCTGGCCATGCGCGACATCATCCCGTGGTATCCGGTGGCTCCCTGGGTGTAGCCTCCGCCGGTGACCTGGCCGGTGCCAGTCCGGATGTCAGGAATTGCGCGGGGTCACCAGGCCGGATTCGTAGGCGAAAACCACGAGTTGGGCGCGGTCGCGGGCGTGGAGTTTGGTCATGGCGCGGTTGATGTGGGTTTTCGCCGTCAGCGGGGTGATCACCATGCGGTCGGCGATCTGGTCGTTGGACAGGCCTTGCGCGACCAGGGCTACGGCCTCGCGTTCGCGATTGGTCAGTTCTGTCAACCCCATTCCGGTACCGGTGCCGATCGGCTGGGTGACGTACCGGTTGATCAGCCTGCGGGTGATCGACGGTGCGAGCAGGGCGTCGCCGCGGGCGGCGACGCGTACGGAGTGGAGGAAGTCTTCGGGTTGGATGTCTTTGACGAGGAATCCGGCTGCCCCGGCGCGCAGCGCGTTGAAGACGTATTCGTCCAAGCCGTAGTTGGTCAGGATGACGACGTGCACCCCGGCCAGGATCGGGTCCGCGGCGATGCGCCGGGTCGCCTCGATGCCGTCGATGACCGGCATCTGGATGTCGATGAGCGCGATGTCGGGTAGATGTTCTCTGGCCAGCGCCAAGCCCTCGCTCCCGTCGGCGGCCTCGGCCACCACCTCGATGTCGTCCTCGAGGTCGAGAAGCGCGCGGAATCCGCTGCGAATGAGTGGCTGGTCGTCGACCAGCAGGACACGGATCATGATGTTCCGTCCACGGGTAGTTCGGCTTGTACGGAAAAGCCGCCCTCGCTGCGCGGTGCCGCCCGCAGGCGACCGCCGAGGGCGCTGACGCGTTCGCGCATCCCGAGCAGCCCTACGCCGGGCACCGGCGCGGTCTCCGCGGTGGCCTTGCCGTCGTCATCGACCTGTATGAGGAGGGCGTCGGGACGGTATTCGATCCGGACCGACGCCGTGGCGGCGGCGGCGTGCCGGGCGACATTGTTCAGCGACTCCTGAACGATTCGGTAGACGGTGCGGTCCACGGCGGCAGGCACGTCCTGGCGTTGTCCCTCGATTGTCAGCGTCGCGTCGAGACCGGTCGATCGGGCTCGTTCCACCAGGTCCGGGAGGTCGGCGAGGCCATGCGCCGGGCTCTTGCCGTCGTCGCGTAGCGCCTCCAGGGTCGCGCGCAGTTCCCGGGCCGCCTCACGACCGGCCTCCAGGATCGCCAGCAGGGCATCCGGTACTTCTTCACCTCGCTTGCGGGCCACGTGTACGGCAGCCTCGGACTGCACCTTGATGACCGAGATCTGGTGGGTGAGCGAATCGTGCAACTCCCGCGCGATGTGCAGCCGCTCCTCGTCGGCGCGGCGCCGCGCGGTCTCTTCCCGGGTGCGCTCGGCCTCGTCCGCCCGCCGCTCGGCTTGCCGCAGCGCTTCCCCCGCCGCACCGGCCGCGATCAACCACGCCAGCTCGAGCGCGCGACGGGCCTGCGCGTACGCCTCACCCAGGTCGTGCAGGGTGGCCAGGGCCGCAAACGGGAGAGCGGCCAGCAGGATCGCCGACGCCACCACCGTGATCATGCGGTGTCCCATCCGCACGGCGGCGTATACCGCGACCAGAAACGCGACGGCAGGCACGTCGAAACCGACCGCTTGGTAACCCAGCGCGCACACCCCGGTCACGGCCAACACGGTGACCGGAGCCCAGCGGCGCGCGGCCAGCGCCAGACCGCCTGCTATCAAAAACGCGTAGCCGAGCGGGTCGAGATTCGTTGCGGAGTGCTGCATGGACAGCCCGGCGACCAGCAGGATCGCCGCCACACCAACGGCGATCGCCCAGTCCGTGACGCGTCCGCTGCTCATTCGTGCACCCTAGCCCGATGTCCGCGCGGACAACTCCCGCGCACGGATGATCATCCGCCTACCGCACGCGCGGTAGCTTCCCTGCTCCTGCGGCGTCCACGGCAGCCGACTACCGCATCAGCAGCAGCGCGAATTGCCTGCGGCGGCAGGACGACCGCCGGTAGGCCAGCGGACATGATCAAGGCAGTTCCAGCCGCACGCCGAAGGAGTACCCCAATGTCCGTCCGTCACCTGCTTGCCGCCGCGGGAGCCCCCCTGCTCGGAAGTTTCGCGTTTGCCGCACCGGCAGCCGCGCACGTCTCGGCCCAGTCGGCCGCCGTCGATGCCTCCACCCTGACCACCGGTCGACTCCTGGGCGCGGTGGCCGCACTGATGGCACTGGCCGGCGCGGTCATCGGTGGTGTGGCTCTGACCCGCTTCGCCGGTCGTATCGGCAGTGGCAACAGGAATTGGGGGGCCATTGTGGCCGTGGTTTCGGGGTTGACCGGCATGGTCATCGGCGGGCTTGTCGTGGTATCCGCCGACGGCGGTCCCGGTACGGGCAACGGAATAGTCGGTGGCTTCGCGGCCCTGGTGATCGGGCTGATCGCCACGGTTCTCGGCGGGCTGGCTGTGGCCCGCTCCCGGTAACTTCGCGTCTATTCAGCGCGGACGGAGTGTGATCCGTGCGTTGTGAGCGGGGCTGAGGCCGGTGTGGTACCGGCGCGGTGGTTCGACGGATCCGGGTGTGGCGTCGATGCGGCGCTGCTGCAGGACGGTGCGGAAGAGGATGCGGGCTTCCAGGAGCGCGAAGTTGGCGCCCAGGCAGCGATGCGGGCCGGCGCCGAAGGTCAGCCAGGTGTGGCTCTTGGGTCGCTCGTCGAGAAAGCGTTCGGGGCGGAAGACCATCGGATCCGCATAGTGCCGGGGAGATTCGTGAATGAGCAGGATCGGGACTATGACTATGGCGCCCTTTGGGATGTGGACACCGTTGATCACGGTGTCGCGCAGCGCTCGCCGTCCGGTGAACGGGGACACCGGGCGCAGCCGCATCGTTTCGGCGACCACGGCGTCGAGGTATGCGTCGAGCCGGGCTTGGTCGCCCGCATCGGCCGCCGCGTCCACTTCGGCCATGGCCTGTGGATGGCCGGCGAGCATGGCCGCGATCCAGCCGAGCGTTATCGCGGTGGTCTCGTAGGCGCCCAGCAGGATGCCGCGCATGTTGCGGGCCAGCGCGGCGTCGTCGTGCTGATCCAGTTCGGTGCCGACATACCGGGACAGCACGTCTTTCCGGTCGTTCCCGTCCCGTGGCGTGGCCCGGCGTGCGGCGATCTCCTCGATGATGATGGCGTCGACCTCGGACTGGCGCCGACCGAGCGGCGGGTAGGGCGGCGTGTAGCCGCCGAACAGCGGGGTGAGCAAGGTGACGGCGAGAAAACCGCGGCTTTCGATCTCCCCGAACCACCGGCTCACCGCCTGCTTCAGCCGGTCCCTTCGGGCCGGACCCACGTCACCGAAGACGACGCCGAGCAGCACGCCGATGGCCAGGTCGTAACCAACCTTCAGGAACTCGAACGGCGCACCGACCGGCCAGCTGGGAAGCTCGCGCTCGACCACCTCCACCATGAGATCTTCGTAGGACTGGAGTGCCTTGTGCTGGAAGGGCGGAGCGAACAGCCGACGTTCGCGGCGGTGCTCGTCACCGTCGAGGAAGATCAATGTCTGCTTGCCGAACATCACGTCGTGGCTGGAGAGTCGGCTCAGCACCTGCCCGATCGAGAAGTCGTCGTGGTTGGCGAACAGTTCTCGCACGTCGTCCATGTGGTGGGTAACGAGCATGGTCGGAAACCCCGGCGGGGAGACGACGAACCGATCACCGAATTCCAGCAAGGGGGAGCGGTGGGTGCCGGGGCGCAGCAGCCCACCGATCTGCGCGAAGTCACGGGTGCGTAGTCGGGGGAGTGCGCGCAGCGATACCGGGGTGTGTGACACGTAGCCATCCTCACCGGCTGCCCGATGACTCGCAAATGTGAAATTCCCACAGCTGCAATGGGTGTCGAGCGTTGCCGCCCCCAAAATTCGGGGCACACGCGATGACGGCCGTGACATCGCCTGCACCGGTGAGAGGTGCAGCGACGGATATATTGTGTCCGCTATCAGTCAGAACGCGCCGCCTGCCGTTCCTCCATACCCCGGGGAACCAGGACCGGCTGAATCTCGAGTTTCACCGGTAGAGGAAGTAGTTCGTGCACAACACTTTCGTCGAGACACTCTTCGCCCAGGTCCAGAATCGGCCGACCGAGTTGGTGTACCGGTTCCTGGACAGCGGTGACGTCGACGGTGTCGTCCGCGAAATGCGGTACGCCGACCTGGGTGTCCGTGCCCGGGCGATCGGCGCCGTACTCCAGGATTCGATGCCGCAGCGGGCGCTGTTGCTGTATCCAGCCGGTCCGGAGTTCATCGAAGCGTTCTTCGGGTGCCTGGCGGCCGGAGTAGTCGCCGTTCCCGCGCCCCTGCCGGAATGGGAGAACCGGTCGCTGCATCGGCTGCGGCGGATGGTGGCGCATGCGGATGTCGATGTGGTGCTGGCCTCGCGGCGTATCGCCGCGGATTCGGCCGCGCTGCATGCGCAGATTCCCGAGCTGGCCGGCTTGCCGTGGCTGGCCACCGACGAGATCGCCGACGACCGGGCAACGCGGTGGCGGGAGCCGGATCTCGGCCCCGACTCGGTCGCGTTCATCCAGTACACCTCCGGCTCGACCAGCGCGCCGCGGGGTGTGCTGCTCACCCATGGGAATCTGCTGCACAACCAGCATGCGATCGCCGCAGGGCTCGGCCACGACCGCGCCGCGATCGAATCATGGGACGGTGCGCTGTTCGCCAGCTGGCTGCCGATGTACCACGACATGGGGCTCATCGCGCCGATACTGCAGACGGTGCATCTCGGTGCGAATTCGGTGCTAATGTCGCCGCTGCACTTCCTGCAGCGCCCTGAGCGGTGGTTGCAGGCGATCTCGGCTTACCGCGCCCACACCAGCGGCGGCCCCAACTTCGCCTACGAACTGTGCCTGCGCCGTATTTCGCCGGAGCGGATCGATCAGCTCGACTTGAGCCGGTGGCGGGTGGCGTTCAATGGCTCCGAGCCGGTGCGCGCCGCGACGGTGCGGCGGTTCACCGAGACATTCGCTCGGGCCGGCTTCCGCGCCGAATCGCTCCAGCCGGTCTATGGTCTGGCCGAAGCGACCTTGATCGTGACCGCGTCGTCGACCGCCCGGATGCCGACACTGTTAGAAGCCCCCGGACGATCCGGTGCCGGAAACCAAGGTCGCAGTGCGGAACTTGTCGGTGTCGGGCAGCCGCCGGAGGGAATCTCGATAGCCGTCGTCGACCCCGAGCACGGTACCGAGCGTACCGACGGGGACGAAGGCGAGATCTGGGTCGCCGGGAACAGCGTGGCCGCAGGGTATTTCCGTGACGAGCAGGCCACCGCCGAAGTGTTCGGGGCGACGCTGCCCGGCGACGGTCGCCGCTATCTCCGTACCGGGGATCTCGGCTTCCTTGCCGGTGGCGAGCTGTTCGTTACCGGAAGACGCAAGGATCTGATGATCGTCAACGGCCGCAATCATTATCCGCAGGACATCGAGCTGACCGTCGAGGCGGTGCACGACAATGTCCGAGCCGGATGCGTCGCGGCCTTTTCCGTGGATGTCGGCGTGGGCGGCGAGCAGCCCGTCGTGGTGGCCGAGGTGCGCAGCGCGGATCCCGGCGAGTTGGCCGAGATCGAGGGCGCCGTGCGTGGGGCGGTGGCGACCGACCACGGGCTCACGCTCGCGGCCGTGCTGCTGATCCGGCCGGGCGCCATCTACAAGACCAGCAGTGGGAAGATCCAGCGTTCGGCGTGCCGGGCGGCGTATCTGTCCGGCGAGTTGCTCGCGCTGTCGGCGGGTTCGGTGCGGTCGCCGGAGGACGAGCTGGACGACTACGCAGCGGAGACCGAGGACGCGAAGTCCGCGGATCGGTCCGTGGCGGAGCCGTCCGCGGAGGCGGTCCGATCCTGGCTGGTGACGGAGATCGCGCGGCAGGCGGCGCTGGATCCGGAACGCATTGATGTGCATCGGCCCTTGGTCGAATTCGGTTTGGGCTCAGCTGATCTGGTGGAGCTGGTGGTCGAGCTGTCGGATTTCGTCGGTCGCTTCCTCGACACCAATCTGTTCTTCGACAATCCCACGATCGACGGGGTGGCCACGGCACTGGCCCCCGACGCGCCGAACGAGTCGGGTGGGGCCGGTTTCGAGGCAGTCCGAGCGGATGCGGGCGACGACGCTGATGACGACGCGATCGCGATCCTGTCGATGTCGTGCCGATTCCCCGGCAACGCGGATTCACCCGAGGCGCTGTGGCGGCTGCTGGACAGCAACGGTGACGCGCTCACCGAGGTGCCCGCGGGCCGTTGGGATATCGACGGACTCTACGACCCAGATACCTCCGCGATCGGCAAGGCGTACACCTTCCGCGGCGGATACGTCGATGGCATCGATCGCTTCGATGCCGCCTTCTTCGGGATCGGCCCGCGCGAGGCCGCGGTGATGGATCCGCAGCAGCGCATGATGTTGCAACTCAGCTGGGAGGCGATCGAGCGGTCGGGTCGGGATCCACGCACCCTGCACGGCAGTGCGACCGGCGTCTATCTCGGCGTGTACAGCACCGGCTATCTCGCCGACCCAGCTCCGGAACAGCTGAACGGCCAGGTCGGAACGGGACTATCGCCGAGTGTCGCGTCCGGTCGGATCGCGTACACGCTGGGGCTGCACGGTCCGGCGGTCACGCTGGACACAGCCTGCTCCTCGTCGATCGTCGCGATGCATCTGGCGATGCAGGCACTGCGCGCGGGGGAGTGCGACCTCGCCCTGGCCGGCGGCGCTACGCTGCTGATGTCACCGACCGCCCATATCGAATTGTGCCGGTTGGGTGTGCTGTCGCCGACAGGCCGGTGTGCGCCGTTCTCCGCCGATGCCGACGGGACGGTGTGGGCCGAGGGCGCCGGTCTACTGCTGTTGAAGCGTCTCGGCGATGCACGCCGAAGCGGGGACCGGATACTTGCCGTCATTCGGGGTTCCGCCGTCAACCAGGACGGCCCCAGCCAGGGGTTGAGCGCCCCTAACGGCGCGGCCCAGGAGCAGGTACTGCGCTCGGCATTGCGTGCCGCGGGTCTGGCTCCGCACGATATCGACTATGTCGAGGCGCACGGGACGGGTACGGCGCTCGGGGATCCGATCGAGGCGCGCGCACTGGCGCGGGTGTTCGGGCAAGGTCGTGACCAGGACCGGCGGCTCGGTATCGGGTCGCTGAAATCCAATGTGGGGCACACCCAGGCCGCCGCGGGCGTGGCGAGCGTCATCAAACTGGTACTCGCACTGCAACACGAACGAATCCCCGCCACCCTGAATGCGGGTGTGCCGTCACCGCAGGTCGACTGGGAGCGAAGCGGTGTGACAGTGCAGGCCGGCCCTATGCCGTGGCGAAGGGGGGATCGGCCGCGTCGCGCCGGTGTGAGTGCTTTCGGGCTCAGCGGCACGAACGCGCACCTGATCCTCGAGGAGGCTGCGCCCGAGCCCGCGGCCGTGCCGGGCGCGAAGGCCGACGACCGGCGCGCGGCGCTGCTGCCGATCTCGGCCCGCAGTGCGGCATCGCTGCGCGGTCAGGCCGAACGGCTGCTCGGCCTTGTGGTCGCCGATGAGCGACTCGAACCGGGTCCGGTCTCGCGCGCGCTGGCGTTGCAGCGCACCCAGTTCGAGCGGCGAGCGGTCGTGGTGGCGGGCGATCGTGACGAGATGGTGCGTGCGCTACAAGACCTGGTGGACGGCCGATCGTCGCCGAATGCCGTCGTCGGCGCCGGTCCGGTGCTCACCAACGCCAAGACCGCGTTCGTCTTCCCCGGGCAGGGAACGCAGTGGGTAGGCATGGCGCGCGATATGCTCGCCCGCTCCGAGGAGTTCCGCGCCGAATTCGGCAAGTGCGACAAGGCTTTCAGCGCACACCTCGACTGGTCGCTGAGCGACAGGTTGACCACCATGACCGCCGCGGACCTCGGTGATTTCCCCGTCGTGCAGCCGCTGCTGTTCGCGACCATGGCCGCGCTCGCGGCCGCATGGCGGGCGGCGGGCGTCACCCCGGATGCGGTGATCGGCCACAGTCAGGGCGAGATCGCCGCCGCCTACTGCGCCGGTGTCATCGAATTGAGCGATGCCGCACGAATCGTCATGACGCGCAGCCGCCTGATGCAAGGCATCACCGCCCCGGGCGCGATGGCGATGATCGGCCTGCCCGAGACCGAGGTGAGCCCGCGCCTGGCGGAGTTCGACGGCCGGGTGTCGATCGCGGCGGTCAATGTGCGTCGCTCGACGATCGTGGCGGGCGAACAGGCCGCGGTGGAAGCGCTGCTGGCGGAGATGGACCGCGCCGGAATCTACACGCGGCTCGGCGCCGCCGGTCCCGGCTTCGCCGGGCACTGCCGGTTGATCGAGTCCATCCGCGATCCGTTGACGGCCGAGCTGGCCGATATGACCGCGGATTCGCCTGCGACGCCATGGTATTCGACCGTGTCGGGTGAACTGATGACGAACGAACCGATCGAACCCGACTATTGGTATCGGAACGCGCGTGAGACCGTGCGGTTCGCGCCCACGATCGAGCGCATGATCGCCGACGGGTTCCGGTATTTCGTCGAACTCGGTGTCCACCCGTCGCTGACCGCGGCCGTCCGGACGGTGGCGGAGGAACTCACGCGCGAAGTGGTGGCCGTGGGTTCGCTGGTACGGGACCAGGACGGACCTGTCTGCCTGGCCAGGTCGCAGGCCGAACTGTATGTCGCGGGCCACGAACTCGACTGGACCCGCCTGGTTCCCGAATCCGGGCGGGTGGACCTACCCACCTATGCCTTCGACGAGCGGCGGTTCTGGACCGACTCGGTCAACCGCAACACCGTTTCGCTGGGGATTCAGGACGTCGCCCATCCCATTCTGGGCGCGGGTGTGCCGCAGCCCGATTCGGGTGGCGTCACACTGACCGGGCGGCTGTCGCGTCAGCAGCAGCCGTGGGTGGCCGATCACGCGGGACCGAACGCGGTGCTGCTGCCCGGCGCGGCATTGGTCGAACTGGCCGTACGCGCCGGTGACGAGGTGGACAGTCCGGTGGTACGAGAGCTGGTGTTGCGCACCCCGATGCTCGTCCCCGAGCGCGGAGCTTTGCAGATCCAGGCGGTGGTCGGTGGCGCCGACGCCGACAACCGCCGCACGGTGCGCATCTACGCCCGCGACGAACACGATCCGGATGCGCAATGGACGCTCCATGCCGACGGCACACTGGCCGATCCGTCCGAACCTGTTCCCGCACAGATTGATTCGTCTCCGTGGCCACCAGCGGACGCGGTGCGCGTCGACATCGACGACCTGTACGCCGAGCTGTTCACGCGTGGACATCACTACGGTCCGCTGTTCAAGGCGATGCGGTCGGCATGGCGACGTGCGGACGAGATCTTCGTCGAGGTGGAACTCGCCGATTCCGCCCACCGCGATGCCGCGAAATTCGGTATCCATCCGGCATTGCTCGATGCCGCGTTGCACGCCACCGCCCTGTACGCCGCCGACGGCGAGAATGCCCTGCTGCCGTTCGTGTGGACCGATGTCACGCTGTGGGCTTCCGGCGCCACCGCGCTCCGCGTCCGGCTCACCCGGTCGGGGCCCGACACCGTCGCCATGTCCGCGACCGACTGGACCGGACGCCCGGTGGTGTCGGTGGGTTCGGTGCTGTCGCGTGCGGTCACCGCCGCGCAGTGGAATGCCGCCTCGGTCGCGCCCGCGTTCCGTCGCTTGTTCCGGATGGACTGGTCGGAGCTTCCGCTGCCCGCGCCGGACCGGACGCTCACTCTGGCCGAATGGGATTCCGCCGTCCCGATGGACGCAGAAGTCATCATCCTGCCGGTGCCCGAAGGCGAGTCGCCGAGCCAGGTGCACGACACGGCGCAGCGGATCCTGGCGGCGCTGCAAACGATCACCGCCGACCGTCGATTCGAGCAGACGACGCTGGTCGTGCGGACCCGCCGGGCGGTGGCGCTGCCCGGTGAGGACAGTCCGGATCCGGCAGGCGCGGTGGTGTGGGGGCTGACGCGCTCCGCACAGTCGGAGAATCCGGGGCGGATCGTGCTGGTCGACACAGCCGACCCCGAGGTGGATATCGCCGGGCTCCTCGCCGCGAGGGAACAGCAGTTGGCCGTGCGCGACGGTGTGGCGTTCGTGCCGCGGCTGGCTCGGCTGCCGGAGACCGCGGGGCGAGCGTCCGAAGGCCGGGTGTCACTGGGCGAAGGCGCCGTGCTGGTCACCGGGGCGCCGGGTCGGCTCGGGTCGGCACTGGCCCGTCATCTGGCCGACGCGTACGGGGCCCGCGACTTGGTGCTGGTCAGTCGCCGCGGTGTCGATGGCCCAGGCGGCGCCCACTTGCGGGACGAGTTGGAGAGCCGCGGGGTGCGCGTGCGATTCGCCCGCTGCGATGTCAGCGACCGGTCGGCTCTGGCGCAGCTGCTCGACGGTATGCCGCTGACCGGCATAGTCCACGCGGCGTGTGTACTCGACGACAGCACACTCGGCTCGTTGACACCCGCGCAGCTCGATGCCGTGTTGCGTCCGAAAGTCGATGCGGCACACCACCTGCACGAGTTGACGGCGGATCGGGAGCTCTCGATCTTCGTGCTGTTCTCCGCGGCGGGGAGCCTGTTCGGCACACCCGGGCAGGCCAACTACGCGGCTGCCAACGCCTATCTCGACGCGCTGACGCTGCGTCGCCGGTCGCTCGGTCTTCCCGCCCAGTCGCTGGCCTGGGGCGCATGGGAGGTCGATATGCACGACCACATGGCGCAGGCCGATATCCGGCGGATCGCGCGCGCCGGCATCCGCGCATTCTCGGTGCCGGAGGGGATGGCCTGTTTCGACGCCGCCCTGCGGGTCGGTGATCCGGTGCTGGTCCCGTTGCTGCTCGACACCGACGTGCTGCGCCGCGCGCCGGCCGTCCCGCCGCTGCTGCGCGGGCTCGTTCGCCGCGCGCCGCGCCGAGCCGTGGCCGACCGCGCGACCGTCGACGTGGCGGCGGGATCGCGCTTCGCCGAACAACTGCGGGCCGTACCCCGCGCGGAGGCCACCGCCCTGGCGCTCGCCGCGGTGGCCGAGTGGACCGGGGATGTGCTCGGCCATGCCGGCACCGAGACGTTCGCCGCCGAGCAGTCCTTCCAGAGTCTGGGTCTGGACTCGTTGATGGCGGTCGAACTGCGCAACAAGGTGCGCGAGCACACCGGAATCTCGGTGCCGCTCGGCACGATCCTCGCCGGGCAGAGTCTCACCGACCTCGCCGGCCATCTCGTCGATGAGGTGCTGCGGCAGGCCGACATCGACGCGCCGGGCGCGGCCACCGAAGTGCCCGAAGTCGAAGTGCTGCCGGTGACCCGGGACATGATGCGTCTGCTGCGGACCGAGCAACTCGGTATTCCCGCCGCCGCGCAGACCGGCGGCGTCGCCGTGCGGCTACCCGCGCCGGTCACCCGGCCGCGGCTGGCGCAGGCGCTGGCGCGGCTGGCCCGTCGGCATGCGGCGCTGCGCACGACGATTCAGCCCAGCCAGGAGCACGGACGACAGCTGGAGATCCGCCGCGAACCCGGCAGTCTGGCCGGTTGGCGCGACCTCGACCGACTCGACGACGCCGTAGTACAGCAGCGCTTCCGGGAGCTCATGGCCCTGCCGTTCGACCTGGAGACAGGTCCGCTGTGGCGCTTCGAACTTCTCCATGCCGAAACCGGCGACGCGGTACTGCTTTTCGGCGCGCATCACAGCATGAGCGATGTGCAGTCGATGCTGCTGGTCGCGGGCGAACTAGCCGCGGAACTGTCCGGCGCGCAACTCGGTGACGCCGTGACCAACCGTGATATGCATCAACTGCTCACCGCGCAGTCGAGCAGGCGCGACACAGATACCGCGATCACCCGGTGGCGCGACGCCTTCTCCGGATCTCGCCGGCTCGAGTTGACCTCGGCGCGGCCGCGTCCGGCCCAGCGCAGCTACGGTGCGGGATCGGTCGCGCTGGACATGCCCGCCGGATTGCACGACCGGGTCGCGGACCGGGCCCGCGACCTCGGCATCACCCCCGCCGCGGTGTTCCTCGGCGCGCTGACCGTCCTGCTGGCGCGCCGGCAGCAGGTCGACCGGTTCGCCCTCGCGGTGCCGGTGGATACCCGAATGCACGCCGACGCGACAGATGCGGTCGGGTATTTCGGTGTGCCCGTGCCGTTCCCGGCAGCCGTGGAGGCCGGTGACCTCGTCATCGACGTGCTTCGCCGCACCGGCGAGCGGCTGCGGAATCTGCTCGCCCCTGGCGCCGGCTTCGCGGATGTGCTCGCCGCGCTGGCCACCGAGGGCCTGTACCGCGAGAACGCGCCGTTGATCGAGGTGTACTTCAACTACCTGCGCGCCAACTCCGCGGTCGCACGGGCCGCGGTCGTTCCGGTGAGCACCGGCTATTCCGATCTCGACCTCATGGTGGCGGTGCTGCCGGATACCGGCCAAGTGTGGTTGACCTACAACAGCGACATCATCGACGCCGGGACCTGCGCCGAGTTCGGCACGGAATACCTGAAGACGGTCGCGGCCGCGGTCGCCGACCCCGGTGCTCCCGCCCGGCCCGGAACCGCTGAGCAGCCGGTTTCCGGTCTTCGTGCGGCGCTGGGCGCGACCTTCGCGCTCGGCAGGCTACCCGAGCTGACTGCGGCGGCGTCCTCGGATTCCACGGCGCTCACCGTCGCGGAGGCGCCGTATCACCATGTGTTGTCCTGCCTGCGTGACCCGTCGGGTGTCTTCGCGCAACCGTCGACGGCACTGGGGATCGTGCTGCTGCGTGCGACGGATCTGGAACGTTTCGGCGCGATCTCCGATGACCTGCTCGCCGAGCTCGCCGCCGAATATCCGGCGGCGGTGCGCGAGGTGGCCGAACGCACGCACCGGCCGGTCATCGTCGGCATCCTGCCCTCGGCCCGCCCGGAGGAACGGTTGCTCGCGTGGGAGCGGCTCGTCGCCGAACGCCTACGCGACGTTCCCGGCGTCGCGGTGCTGGAACCGCGGGCGTGGACGCGTCACCATCCGGTGGACAACCCGTTCGACGACCGGACCGAGATCCTGGCGCACCTGCCCTTCACACCCGAGTTCCAGGCGGCGGTCGCGCTCACCCTCGTCGCGACCGCCGGCGCCGTGACGGAGCCCGCGCCGAAGGTTATCGCCGTCGACGGCGACGACACCTTGTGGAGCGGAACGGCGGGCGAGATCGGCTCCGCCGCCGTGGCTTTCGATGAGCCACGCCGCGCGCTGGCCCGGCGGCTGTTGCAGTGGCGCGCGGCGGGAACGCTGCTGGTGCTGGTGACCAATAACGACGACGATATTGTCCGCGAAATCCTGGACCGGCCCGACAGCCCGCTGCACCGCGACCATTTCGCCGCCGTCTCGGCGGGCTGGGGCGGCAAGCCCGAGCGGCTGGAGGAGGTCGCGCGCACACTGCGGCTGGGCCTGGACAGCTTCTGCTATCTCGACGACAACCCGGTGGAAGTGGCCCGTATGCGCGCGCTGTTGCCGGAGGTGCTGTCGGTGACGTGTCCGCCCGCCGGTGAACTGGAGTCGTTCCTGGCGCGATTGTGGCCGATGGTTCCGGTCGCCGCGACGGCCGAGGACCGTACGCGGGCCGACTTCTACCGCCAGGAGCAGGAGCGCGACCGTGCTCGCGCCACCGCGGAATTCGCGGAGTTCCTCGAGCAGCTGAACCTCGCGGTCGACCTCGAGCCGCTGACCGATGCCACCGTGGAGCGTGCCCGACAACTCGTGCGGCGGACCACGCAGTTCACCCTCGCCGAGGTCACCCCGGATGATCTCGACAGGTGGCGCGACGAGGGCGAGGTCTGGACCGCGACGGCGCGCGACCGGTTCGGCGACTACGGCCTCATCTCGGTACTCGCGCTACGGGCGGATGCGGGCAGTCTGTGGATCAGCGGCTGGCAACTCAGCTGCCGTGCCCTCGGACGCGGCGTCGAGGAGCGGCTGCTGAGCTGGGTTGCGGATCGGGCCGATGCCCTCGGTTGCTCCACGGTACGGATGTCGGTCGAGCACACCGTCCGCAATGCACCCGCGCGCCGATTGGCCGCGCGCCTGCTCGGCGGTACCCCCGACGATCGACGGCTGAAGGTGTCCGCGACACTGGATCGCCTGCGGGAGTTCCGGTCCTGGGAGATGCCGGCGAGTGGAGAGGACGTGACACGGTGACCGCTCCTGACGAGTCGGCGAAGGTCCGCAACCCGGCCGTCGACCGTCGCCTGCGCGGCGAAACGCTCGAACGAGGCGCTGTCGGATTGGATGTGGCCGCCCTGCTCGCACGCACCGGCGGCAAGGGCGCGGCCCCGCTGGCCGGAACCGATGGAAGCGTGGTCGAAAACGGTGGCAGCGCGCCTTCGGCCGACACCGCACAGGGCGCGCCTCGCATGGACGCCGAGGCGTTGGCGGCGGCGGTCACCGCGGTGGCGAATCGGTACACCGATACGACCCTCGACGCCGACACCGACTTCTTCGATGCGGGCGGCACCTCCATCGCCGCGGTGGAATTCGTCGCGGCCCTGGCGCGTGAGCTGGATGTCCACTTGGATCTCGACACGGTGTTCTTCGACGCGCGACCCCGCAGGTTGGCGCACCGCTGGCTGGCCGAACACGCCGAATCCGCACCGCCCCGGCCGGATGCCGAGCCCGAGGCCGATACCGATGACCTCGCCCAGCTCTTCGCCGATCTCGCGGGCGCCGACCGATTACCGGTGGTGGCCGCGCCGGAGCGGGTCGCACCGCGCCGCATCCTGCTGACCGGGGCGACCGGCTTTCTCGGTAGTCACCTGCTGCTCGATCTGTTGCGGCACAGCGAAGCGCACGTGGTGTGCCTGATCCGTGCCGACGACGATGACGCCGCAGCCCAACGGCTGGAGCACGCCCTGCGGCGCTTCGCGCTGCCCTGGAGCCGGGAGGTACTGCGGCGCGTGACGCCGCTGGCGGGAGATCTGCGCCTGCCCCGGCTCGGCCTGTCCGAGGAACGGTGGGCGAGCCTCGCCGCGGAGGTGGATGCGATCGTCAACGCCGGGGCCGCGGTGGATTTCCTGCGCGGCTACCCGTCGCTGCGCCGGACCAACGTACTCGGCCCGCTGACCCTCGCCGAGCTGGCCTGCACCGACCGGCCGAAACCGGTGCACCACATCTCCTCGCTGGCGGTGTTCAACGGATCGGACGCCGCCACGCTGGGTGAGGACGATCCGACCGCCAACGTCGCCGCGCTGCCCATCGGCTACGACCGATCGAAGTGGGCCGCGGAGGCCGTGCTCCGCCGGGCAGGCGAACACGGACTCGTGGTGACCATCCTTCGTCCCGGCGGTATCGGCAGTCACCCGGAGACCGCCGCCCACAATCCGCGTGACCTCAACGCCGGAATCACTGCCGCACTGACGCGATTTCGCACCGCACCGGGGTTCCGGTACCTCAACGCCGCCCCGGTGGATTGGGTCAGCCGGGTAGCCGCGCAGATCGTCGGCACACCGAGCGCATGGGGCCACACCTATCACCTCACCGGCGCGCCTACCTCACTCGATCAGGTGGTCGCCGAAACCACGCTGGCCGGTATGGGTATTCGCGTGCAGCACTGGGAGCAGTGGTGCGATGACGTGGTCCGCGCGATCAGAGAAGGACCGGTACCGGAACTGGAATCGCTGGCCCAGGTGCTGCAGAGTCCCGTCGCCCGGCGTCAGCTGGCGGCGATGGTCACCGCGCCGCCCGCATCGGCCGCGCGCACCGAAGCGTTCGTGTCCGCCAACGGCCTGCCCGCGCCCGCGACACCCGGTCCGGCGGCGCGCAGCCGGATGCTCACGGCCCTGGCCGGTGCCGGACCGCAGCCGGGTGACCAGCCCTATCTGCGCTTCAACGAAACACTCACCGGGACGGTCGGTCCGATCGGCGAGACCGCCGACATCCCCTGCGATCTACGGCTGACCCTATCGGTCGCGAGCAGTGCGCAGATGTTCACCGCCCGAACGATCGAGGTCACCGGGGAACTCATCTGCGCTGGGCTGGCCGACGAGCCGCTCGCCGTCGAGGGCACGGCGACGGTTCGGCCGCACGACGGGATACCGCTGCGTCACGAAGTGCGGCATCCGATCATGCATTACCGGCTGACGCTGCGTGATTCCTCCGGCGGCTCCTGGTGGCTGGAGGGCTACAAGTTCGCCGCGGCGCGACGACGCATGGTGCGGCAACTCGGAACACAGATGATCGAGATCGGGCGTACCGGGCAGTCCGTGTCCTACACCGGCGAGGTCGCCGTGCCGATGCACACCTACCTGTCCGACCAGATCGACGGCATCCAGATCGATCCACGACTGCCCGAACGGCAGCAGCGGCTGGCGAAACTGCTGTGGCTCAGCTGGTTCGGCGGCCAGCTCGGCAAAGGCCTGCTGGAACCGATCCTCCGGGTCGGTGTCGATCTGCTGGATCTGCGCCGGGCAGCGCGTAAGGAGCACCGCCGATGACCGACATGCGATCGACCGTGCCGCAACTCGGTAGCGAGGAGGTGATCTCCTTCCGGACCGCCGACGGCCTCGACCTTGCGTTGCGCCGAGTGGGCCCCGCCGACGCGCCCGCGGTGCTGCTGGTGCACGGGCACGGGGTGTCATCGGAGATGTTCGCACTTCCAGAGATTCGCAATGTCACCGACGTATTGACCGATGCGGGCTACCAGTCGTGGCTGCTCGACTGGCGTGGCAGTTGCCGCCTGCCCTACAACGAATCCGGCCCGCCCTACACCTTCGACGATGTCGCGCTCTACGACCTACCCGCGGCGGTCGCGCGAATCAGGGAGCAAATAGGGGACCGCCCGCTGTTCGTCGTGGCGCACTGCATCGGCGCGCTGGCTCTCTCGCTGAGCATGACGGCCGGACTGCTGCCCGGACTGGCAGGTGTGGTCGCACAGGGCGTCTTCCTGACCCCCAAGGTCAGCACGGCGGCGCGCGTGCGGGTGCTGGTCGGCAGCGAACTGCTCGGCTCGCGGATCAGGCACATCGAATCCGACTTCCGCAAGGTGGGGCTCTGGTCCCGGCGCACCTTGCTGTACGCGGCGCTGTCGCGCAAGGGCGACTGCCCGGACCCGACCTGCCGCATGGTCCAGCACGGGTGGGGGATGGGCGCCCGACTGTTCGAGCACGACCACCTCGACGCGAGCACCCACGACCGGCTGGCCGAATTGTTCGGCGCGATACCGCTCTCGGTGCTACCGCATCTGCGGCAGATGGAATTGGCGCACGCCGTGGTCCGATGGAACGTCGACGACGAGCGCTACCGTGCGCTCCCGGAGAACGCGCTCGATCAGGCCGATCGAATCGATTGCCCGGTGCTGCTGCTGGCCGGCAGTCGCAACGAGGCCTGGTTGGATTCCAATAAGCTTTGCTATGAGGTGCTTTCGGCGCGCAATCCCGGTGTCGATCTCCGCTATATCGAGATTCCCTCCTACGGCCACCTCGACACGTTCCTCGGCCGCGGCGCGGCGCTGGACGTGTTCGGACATATCGTCGATTTCTTCGACGAGACGTCAGCTCGGTTGGCGTAGCGGCAGGCCGGCGGTGAGATAGATGGCATCGATGACGCTCATGGTGTCGACGGCGTCGCCCGGCGCGGTGGCGACCGGCTCGCCGCGCAATACCGCGGCGGCGAAGGCGTCGAGTTGGTAGTCGTAGGACGCGCGATGCGCGAACCGCCGTACCCGCCTGCCACTCTCCGAGCGAACCGTCAGCAGATGTCCCAGGTGCGGCAGCACCGGATTGACCAGCCGCATCCGCCCGCGTTCGCCGATGACGGTGGCGCCGACGCGCAGCACGTCCGCCGACCACATCGAGCACCGGATGTGGCCGGTGTGCCCGGACGGGAAACGCAGTTCGGCGGTCATGGCCCGATCGATCCGCCGTCCGCGCAGCTTCGCCTGCGCCGCAACCACTTCCGGGTTCCCACCACCCAGCACGCGGGCCATGTGCACGGCGTAGCAGCCCGCGTCCATCAGCGCGCCGCCGGCGAGGGTGTAGTCGTAGCGGATATCGGAGAACTTCGGCAGCGGAAAGCACAGCGCGGCTTCCACCCGCAGCAGCGTCCCCAATTCGCCGGACGCGATGATCTGTTCGGCGGCCGACATCAGCGGGTGGTAGCGGTAGTGGAAAGCCTCCATCACTACGCGATCGGAAGCGCTTGCCAGGGCGGAGATCTCGGACGCCTCCGCGGCATTGGCGGTGAACGGCTTCTCGCACAGCACATGTTTCCCGGCCTCAACGGCGGCGCGGGTCCATCGGCCATGCAGACCATTCGGCAGCGGGATATAAACCGCGTCGAGATCAGGCGCATCGATCAGCGCCCGATAGCTGTCGTAGACCCGCGGGATGCCGTGCTTGCGGGCGAACCGTTCCGCCCGCGGCCGATCCCGGGCCGCCACCGCCGCGACGACGACCTCCGGGTTCCGCTCGGCCGGCTTGATCAGGGCCGCCGGCGCGATGCGGGCCGCACCGAGAACCCCGATACGGACCTCGGAGCGCGTGTCTTTGGTCACCAGCAGACACTAACATCGGCACCGCGCCGTGGTTGGTCTGCTCGGCAGCCGGACGAATCCTGAATGACCAACCACAGCAGATCACGAACGGAAGTCGAGAGTATGCGTATCGCGTTGTTGACGGCGGGAACCCGGGGCGATCATCAGCCGTATCTCGCCCTGGCCGACGAGCTCCAATCGCGCGGACACCATGTCGAGATGACCGCCACCGAGAACTACGCCGATGTGGTGCGGCGATCGGGGTTCGAACCGCATGTCATCCCGTTCAACTCCGCGGAATTGCTGGAATCACCCGAGGCCAAGCGTGCACTGTCCTCCGGTAAGACACTGCCGTTCGTGCGGATCATGCTGGATACGGTCAAGATCATGGCCGGCGAACGCGGTGAGCGGATGCACCAAGTGCTCAGCGGCGCTTGCGAATCGGCCGAGGTGATCGTGTCGTGTGCCTCGACACTGCCCTGGGCGATGGAGCGTGGGGAGAAGACCGGACAGACCGTGGTGGGCTGTTTGCCGTATCCGCTCGAGCGCACCGGTGATTTCCCGTCGTCGTTCATGGTCAAGCACATGATCTCGTCGCGGCGACTGCGGTTGGCCAGCTACTCGGCATTCGAAGTGGCGTACGGCGTGGCGTATCGCCGGGTGGATCGGCGGGTGCGCGAAATGATGGAGTTGCCGGGAAAGCCGCGGAATCCGTTCCGGCGCATGCGCGAGGACGGCATTCCGCTGGTGCACATGGTGAGTCCGGTGCTGTTGCCGAAACCGGGTGACTGGCCGAGCCGGTCGACTGTCGTCGGTGCGCCCATTCTGCCCGCGCGCCTGCGCGACGCATGGGGTGAAGCGGTGGTCGATCCGGCGCTGGCCGAATGGCTCGACGACGGCGAGCCGCCGATCTACTTCTGCATGACCGGTATGCCGATCCTTGATCCCGCCGGGTGCTGCGACCTCATCGCCGCCGTATGCCGCAGGCTGGGTGCCCGTGCTCTGGTGACCGTGCGAGGTGAAGGCTATCCCCGTGGTGTGGGGTACGACCGGAGACTGTTCGTCCTGGATTCGTTCGACTACGACCGCATCCTGCCGCGGTGTCGCGCGGTCGTCCATCACGGTGGCAGCGGCAATACCCACGACGTGCTGCGCGCCGGACTGCCCGCGGTGGTGATCGGCGTGCACAGCGACCAGTTCTTCTACGGCTGGCGGATATCGTCGCTCGGGATCGGGGTCGACTTCCCGTATCCGTCGCTGACCGAGGGCCGGCTGCACGATGCGCTGGTCCGGACGTTGACACCCGAGGCACGCAGGCGGGCCGAGGAACTCGGCCACATGATATCCGCCGAGAACGGTGTCCGCGCCACGGCGGACGCGGTGGAACGACTCGCCGTCTCGGCATCGGCCTGAACCGTGGCCGAATCCGTGCACGTCGCGATCTTCACCGACTTTCACCCGGCGACACTGGGTGGCGTCCAAACAGCGATGCGGTCACTGTGCGCCGACCTGCGGCGGCTCGGTCATCGAATCACGGTATTCACCGCTCCCGCACCGGGATCCGTGGCGCCGGATGCCGATACGGTCGTACTCGGGGCGCTGCCGATCTCGATGTCGAACGGGCTGCCGGTAGTCCTTCCGACCCGGGCCAACCAGCGCAGCATCGATACCGCGTTCACCGAGCGCGGCCCGATCGATATCGTGCACGCTCTGACAACCTACGGCTGCGGGATCTCCGGCGCGCGCGCCGCCCGCAGGCACGGCATTCCGATCGTCCAGACCATGCAGAGCCGTGATGAAACGGTCATCGAAAAGTATTCACCGGCACCGTATCTGTCCGCCTTGACCATGCGCCTGGTGCACGGCTGGTTCGTGCCGCTACGCGGACAACCGGCACACGACGGCGACGGCCGGATCGCCCAGCTGGCGTGGCGTCCGCTGGTGGCGCAAGCCCGGGCGGCCGATCGGGTAATCGTGCCGACCCACTACTTCGCCCGCCGCTTGGCCGCACGCGGCGTGGACCGGCCGATCCACGTGGTCTCCAACGGAATCGACGACGAGCTACTCGAGCGGGCCCGCGGCACCGGCAGCGCGGCGACGAATACGGCCACGCCGCTGCGCGCCCTGTGGTGCGGTCGCCTGTCCGCGGAGAAGCGTCCGCTCGAAGCGATCGAGGTGGCGCGCCTGGTCGAGGACTGCACGCTGGACGTCTACGGCAGCGGGCCACTGGCCGATCGGGCCCGCTCGGCGGTCGCCGGCGCGGATCTGGGTCACCGCGTCCACCTGCACGGCGAGGTCGGCCAAGCCGACTGCCTGAGCGCCATGCGCACCCACGACCTCCTGCTGCTCACCTCCGACTGCGACACCCAGGGCATGGTGCTGCTGGAAGCGATGGCGATGGGTCTGCCGGTCGTGTACTGCGACCCCGAACTCTCCGAAACAGTGCCCGACGACGGTGGCGTCCGCGCCCCCGACCGGTCGGTGGAATCGCTGGCGACCGTGCTGAAGTCCCTCGCGCGGGACCGAACCCGGCTGCACGCCATGCGCCGGGCACTGGCATCACACGCCGATGAACCGCGCCAATCGAGGCATACCACCCGGATTCTGTCGGTCTATGCCGAATCGCTCTCCGCGCCGGACGGATTCTCCGGCGACCGGGCATAAGCCTTCCGGGATCGGTCTGACGCCGAGGGCTCTGCTCAGGTGGCACGGAAACCCTGGTCAGAGGCTCCGGACGATAAGGACTGTGGCGCCGTCCGCGCCCGGGCCTACGGCCGAGCGTTATGCCCGATTTGTCCTGATATCTTGTACTACCGATCGTAGTAAGTAAGAATGATGGCGTGGCCGTAAGTAGCAGCTCTGCTACCTACCGCCACGCCATCACTATGGGAGGGCATATGACGGTCAGCGTGGACCGCCGTCCGATCATCGTCTCCGCCGGAGTGGGAATCATGGTTCTCGCGGTGGCCGGGATGCTGGATCGGCTGCTATTGGGTGCATTCGTTTGTGTCGGAATGACGCTGGGTTATGTCAACGCATGGCTCACCCGAGTTGCCGCCGCGTGGATTTCGCAGGACACCGGATCCGGCAAACCGCGTTTGGCGGCGACGAGCGCGTTGCGGTTGTTCGGTATCACGGCGGTCGCGCTGTTCGTCGGCGTCCTGACGCGACCTGATGGGCTCGGCATTCTCTTCGGGCTGGTGGCCTTTCAGATCGTCCTGTTGCTCCAGGTGGCAGCACCGGTGTTGCGAGGTGCCCGATGACGAAAGTCGAAGTGGGACATCATGAAACCGCCCACCTCCTCGGTATGGACTTCCATGTCGACACCATCCTTGCGACCGTGGTCGCTGCCGTTGTCGTAGTGGGACTCGCGCTCTATCTGCGCGTCAAGCTGACCTCCGGGGTTCCGAACGGGGTGCAGTTGTTCTTCGAGACCGTGACAGTGCAGCTGCGCGGTCAGGTGGAAAGCGCGGTCGGACTTCGGATCGCGCCTTTCGTCCTGCCACTGGCGGTGACATTGTTCGTCTTCGATCTGCTGTCGAACTGGTTGTCCGTGTTACCGGTGCAATACGGCGACGGTGAGCTGATCAAACCACCCGCCGCGGATGTCAACTTCACCTATGCGCTCGCGCTGTTCGTCTTCCTCTGTTATCAGGCCGCGGGTATGGCACGGCGCGGTCCGATCGGGCATGTGAAGCAGGTCTTGAAGGGGCATACGGGCTGGGGTCCGATGATTGTCGTCAACGTCATCGAGGAACTGGCGAAACCGCTTTCCCTGGCCCTGCGGTTGTTCGGCAACATGTTCGCGGGCGGGGTGATGATCTCGGTGATCGCGCTGCTCCCAGCCTGGCTCAGCTGGGGCCCGAACGCCGCATGGAAGCTGTTCGACCTCTTCGTCGGGCTCATCCAGGCCTTCATCTTCGCCCTGCTGACCATCCTCTACTTCGGTCAGGCCACCACGCTCGAGCACGAAAAGCACTGAGCTGTACCGCCACATATTCATCCGAGCCACCACATTCCTATTCAACGGGGAAAGGAAAGAAGAGAAATGGCAGACGTGACCCATGCGACGATCGTCCAGGCGGCGGCCCTGCTCGCGGGCGGACTGATGATGGTCGGCGGTGCGATCGGCGCCGGCTATGGCAACGGGATGGCGGGTTCGGCGCTGATCAATGGCGTTGCCCGGCAACCGGAGGCCGAGGGCAAGCTGCGCGGTAACTATCTGATGGCGGTCAGTCTGGTCGACGCCGTGTACTTCATCAACCTGACATTCATGGCGCTGTTCGCGTTCGCGGCGCCGGGCAAGTAATGCCATGACCACGAAAACCCTGGCGGAGCAGAACTTTCTGATCCCGAACGGCACCTTCTTCGCCGAACTGTCGATATTCCTGCTCGTGCTCGCGGTCATCTGGCTCTTCGTGGTGCCGCCGGTCCGCGATGTGCTCGCGGAACGCACGGCTCGCGTCGCCAAGACCGCCGCTGATGGGCAACGGGCGCGGGAGTTCGTCCAGGCGGCCGAGGCACGGTATCGGTCCTCGGTGGCACAGGCCCGCGGCGAGGCGGCGCGGCTGCGCGAACAGGCCAGGATCGAAGGCCGGACGATCCTGATCTCGACGCGCGAGCGGGCGCAGGAACAGTCGGACCAGATGCTGGCGGAGGCCACGATCGAGCTACGGGCCCACGCTGACGCGGCGGCGGCGCGCCTGCGCGGACACGTCGACCGGCTGGCCCGTGATCTGGCAGACCGAGTGATCGGAGGTGGAGACAGTGAACGAACGTGACGGTGTCTACGACATCACCTGGAACTGGCCGGTATTCCTCAGCCAGCTGCTCGGCTTCGCCGTCATTGTCGGCGCACTCGTCAAATGGGTTGTGCCGCAGGTGAAGGCGATGATGCACCGGTCGCAGCACACCATTCGCGGCCAACTCGAGGCCAGCTCGCAGGCCGCGGCGCAATTGGCCGCCGCTGAACGGGCCTTCGCCGAAGCGGACACAAGGGCCTGCATCGAGGTGGCGCACATCCACCGGGAAGCGCGCGCCGATGCCGAGCGGATCCTCGCGGAACTGCGGAAGACCGCTGCCGCCGAAGTCGAACGGGTGCGCCGACACGGTATGGACCATCTCCAGCAGGTGCGTCGGCAGTTGCGGGAGGAACTCGGCCACGACCTCAGCACCACGGTGCTCGATCGTGCCGAGTTCGTAGTGCGCAAACGCCTCGACTCACCAGGGGCCAGGTCGGACAGCATCGACCTGGTCCTGGACGAGTTGGCGGATGTCGCCGAGAAACTCCCTGGCTCGTCGTAACCGCGGTGTCCCGCCACGGGACGATGCCCAGCGCCCGGATCGGCTCATGATCCGGGCGCCGGCGGCAAATATCCGTCGGCTTCGATCTCGGCCGCAAGAGCCGATCGCTCGGCCTGATGTCGAGCAAGTAGCTCCGCGCTGCAGGCAGTCCATGCGACCTCTTGGGCTGCGGTCATCTGTGCTCCGTGTACTTCTGATTCGACATCCGGATGGGCGTCGACGAACCGCTGGAACAGCACACCCATCTCCCGGCTGTGCCGCCGGTTGAGCTCGATCCGTCGCGGGTCCATCCGTCGCTAGTCCTCACACAGCGCCAACTGGTCGAACACGACCAAGGCTATGTTCGTGGGGTCCTCTGGTGGGTGCACACGCAGTGTGTGATGTGGGTTCGGCTCATCGTCAACGATCACCACAGTGTCGATCCCGGCCGGTAGGTCTGCGGGCCAATCGATCTCATCGGTGGGCTCCTCGACGAGTATCCGGGCGAGCCTTCCCCGCAGGCCCGTCTGGTCGTAGCGCAGCGGCGTGAGTCCCTGATTTTCGCTCATGTGATGATCGCTTGCGATTCTAGTCATCACCCGTCGGACCTCGCATCGGCGGCCGGATCGGGGTCGACACCCGACGGCGCCTGGCATACCCGGCATGGTGCGGAATCGCGACAGCCCTGAATCCTGTTGCGGCACCGCAGCACACGTGTCACAGCCCAGCCTGGCCCCGCGGTTCCGCTCGCTCTACCTGCGGAACAGTCGATCAGATGATCATCGCGGAGGTTCGGGCGCTACAGTACGGCCGTGACAGAGCACCGATCGCCCCTCGGCGGGGATCGCTCGCAGGACCTGGGAGTGCCGCCTTCGCTGGACCTCCGCGCCGCCGACTGGTCGAATTCCGATGAGACCCTTGCCCGGCTGTTCCAACGTGTCGAGACGTATGCCATAGACGCACGCGATCGGTATGCGAGGGACAAACTAGCAAAGCGGCGAACCAGCCTAGCCCTCACCGCGGCTATGATCAGTTTGGGCTTACTCGGAATTCTGGTACCACTGCTGACCACCGCCGGAGTCGACGCCGTCAACCCGAGTTGGGGTTACGCACTGCTCGCCTGCGCCGCCGGATGCGCGGCATTCGACCGATTCTTCGGCATTTCGGCGGCTTGGTTGCGCGACATCCGAAGCGCGCAGTCGATCAACGCGATGTTGTGTGATTTCCAGCTCGAGTGGGCTTCTGTCTCGAGGGCATCCGCCAATTCCAATGGGGAGATAGACCGGCGAATGGGACTGCTCAGAGATTTTTCGCACAGAGTCAACGATGTGATCGCACGCGAGACGGACTCCTGGCCGGCGCAATTTCACCTCTCGACGGAAGCGCGGACAAGCAGATTCGATCGGAGACAAAGTTTGTAGCCGCGGTCAGGACACCGACGGATACGATTTCGTGGCGGACGCGCGGAAGCTGTTTTGCCAGAACGATGGACGGGACTGCGCCCCGAGAAACAGTACGAGGTCGTGGGCGCATCCTCCAGCAAGAACACCGAGACGTACTGCGAGATGCCCGCAGGCAGCCCACTTGGTCTGCTGACTGTCGCCCACGGGTCGAACTCGGCTCGCGCCGATAATGGTCTACCCGGTCGGCTGGCACATTCTGAGAAAACAACCCGCCTGACAACGTGGCACAGGCATACGGACACGCGCAGATCGGCGGAAGAGGACGTTCACCAGCCGCGCCCAGCGGCATGAACGGATGTTGCTCTGCATCAAGCGATACCGGAACCAGGATTTTGGTGGTGTCGTCGGCGAGCCCGGTGTCGTGCATACGTTCAGCGAGCCCGGCCCAGCGCTCGTGCGGCTTCGCGAGGATGTTGTCCGTCCGCAGCGGACGATGAAGGGAGAGGGGAGCACCTACCCCTTTCCACTTTCAACATATAGCGCACCAGGGGGCTTGCGGCAAGACCCGGGTCGTGCCGCAAAATCGCTGGCCGAAGCCAGAACAGGCGCGGGTGCGCACCGCCGGACGAGGATTTTGCGGAGCTGCTGCTCGACGCGGTCAGCCGAGAAAGGCCGCCAGGTCCCGCGTGAACCACACGGGCTCGTCGAGCCAGGGAGAAAGTGAGGGTGTGTGTCAACTCAGGGGTATGACGACGAATTGCGGTCCGAGCGGAGTCACGTGACCGGGCTCTACACGCGGCTCGACGCCGAGCGCGCGCGAGCGAAGGGGCAGTACAGCGCGGCGTTGCGAGGAAACGGCGGGACCCTCATGGAACGGGATGTCGAGGTGCGCGCGGTGGCCAAGGAGGTGCAGCGGCTGGACGTGGCGGACAACGGGCTGTGTTTCGGCCGGTTGGACACCCTTTCGGGTGAGCGTTTGTATATCGGCCGGATCGGATTGTTCGACGAGGAGAACGAGTACGAACCGTTGTTGCTCGATTGGCGGGCGCCCGCGGCGCGCGCGTTCTACGTCGCCACCGCCGCCAACCCGGAATACATGCGCCGGCGCCGCCAGTTCCATACCCGTGGGCGTCGAGTGGTCGATTTCACCGACGAGGTGCTCGGCCGCCCGGGTGGTGGCGAGCGAGGGGACGCAGCGCTGCTCGCGGCGGTCAACGCGCCGCGCGGTGCGGGGATGCGCGACATCGTGGCGACGATCCAGGCCGAACAGGACGAGATCATCCGGCTCGAGCATCCAGGGGTGCTGGTGATCGAGGGTGGCCCGGGCACCGGGAAGACCGTGGTGGCGCTGCACCGCGTCGCGTACCTGCTCTACACCCAGCGGGAGCGGATGGAACGCCACGGCGTGCTCGTGGTCGGGCCCAACCCGGCGTTCCTGAACCACATCGGCCGCGTTCTGCCGTCACTGGGCGAAACCAACGTGGTGTTCATGACCACCGGCGACTTGGTGCCCGGCCTGCGCGTCACCGACGAGAACACCCCGGACGCCGCGCGGCTCAAGGGCTCGCTGAAGATCCTGGACGTGCTCGCGGCGGCGGTCGCCGATCGGCAGCGGCTGCCGGAGCATCCGCTACCGATCGAATTGACCGACGTCACGGTGCGAATCGATGCCGAGACCGCGGAGTGGGCCAGGCAGGAGGCGCGCGCGAGCGGTTTGCCGCACAACGAAGCACGCGCGGTGTTCAGTGAGATCGTCACGTGGGTGCTCACCGAACGGGCGATTGCCCGGATCGGCCGGGGTTGGCTGACCCGGGAGGACCGCGAAGCATGGGAGCAGCTGCGGGTGGACCTGCTCGCGGAGCTCGCGGACCATGACCAGTTCACCGCCGCGCTCGACGAACTCTGGCCGATACTGACGCCGGAAACACTATTGGCGCAGCTGTACATGTCCCCCGAACGGCTGCGAGCGGCAGGCGCCGACCAAGCGCTGTTGCGCGCCGATGGCGATGCCTGGACGGTGTCGGACGTGCCCCTGCTCGACGAACTGGTGGACCTGCTCGGACGCGACAAGCCGGCCGGCCGCGCGGCCGAGCGGGAGCAGAAGGTCGAGGCCGAATACGCGGCCGGCGTACTGGACATCCTCATCCGCCGGGAGGACCTGATGGACGACGAGGACCACCTGGGCACCAGCGTCGTGATCGGGCCACCGGATGTGCCGGGCGCGGTGGCGGCGTCGGAAACGAAGGGCCTGGAGTACGACGCCGTCCTGGTCGTGGAACCGGAACGAATCCTCGCCAACGGCCCACGCGGCGCGGCCGAACTCTACGTCGCCCTCACCCGCGCCACTCAACGCCTCGGCGTCCTGCACCAGGGCCCGTTGCCGCAGGCCCTGACCGGACTCGCCGAGACCGGGATATCCGCCAAGACCGTGAATCAAGGGTAGGCGTAGCGATTCGCGGGCGGCCTCCGGACCCCATACCGGGGTCGCCGTTGGAAGCGCCGGGACAGATGCCTGATCTTCTCGAACGCTCCCGGCTCGCGCGCGCCGGGAGCGAAGAGAAAAGCGGGCGAGACGTGATTTGCGCCGGCGCCGGGTCCCGTGGAGTGATCAGTACCGGTCGACGGGGGGCGGCGTCAGCGTCGAGTCGCGGAGCGGACCGATCGATTCCTCGAATGCCTTCTTCCAAGAACCGTCGGCGACCATTGCCTCGATCGCATCGTTGATCTTGGCGCGGGTCTCCTGATCGCCCTTCTTCAGGCCGATGCCGTACTTCTCGATGGTGAACGTGTTGCCGACCAGCTTCAGTTCGCCCGATGCCTGCCCCGCGTAACCGGCGAGGATGATGTCGTCGGTGGTCACCGCGTCGACCGAACGGCTGCGCAGAGCTTCGATGCACTGCGAGTAGGTGTCCAGCTCCACCAGCTTGACGTCCTTGGCGTAGTTGTCCTTGACGTACTGCGCCGGGGTGGAGCCTTTGACCGAGCAGAGCTTCTTATTGCCGGTCAGCGACTCGACACCGGTGATATCGGTGGTCTCATTTTTCACCAGCAGGGCCTGCCCGGCCACGAAGTACGGCCCGGCGAAGTCGACCTTCTCCTTGCGGGCGTCGGTGATCGAGTACGTGGCAACGACGAAGTCCACCTCGCCGTTCATGATCATCGTCTCGCGTTGAGCCGACGGCGCCTCTTTGAACGTGATGCCGTCGGGCTGCACGCCGAGCTTGCCGGCCACGTACTTGGCGATCTCGACGTCGTACCCGTGGTACGAGCCATCCGCTTCACGGAATCCCAGTCCGGGCTGGTCGAACTTGATGCCGATGGTCAGCTTGCCTTCCCGCACGTGATCACTGGTGGTCGCGGAGTCGCTGCTGTTACCGCCACCGCAGGCGGTCGCGGCGAGGGTGACGGCGATCGCCCCGATACCGAGGCGGAGTGCGCGGTTGATCCTCATCGAATTTGGTTCCTTCTCAGGGTGAGCCGTCAGGCCCGATCGGAGTGCTAACGGCACGTCATTTTTCCCGGGCCTCCCAGCACCCGTGTCGAACGCCTTCCCGCCAGTGGAAACCGGACGGTCGCGACGCACCGGTAGCTGGGTGGGTGGTTTTCTCACCAGCACGGTGCCGGCCGGTCTGCGCGAGACCCACCGCCGGAGCTGGGGTGAGAGGTCCGTGGCCCTTGCCCCGCCTCGGATTCGAGCGAAAACATCGCCCCATGGCCGTAATTCGACAACGGGGAGACTCAGTCACGAACCTTATCGGCCGGTGTTCGGACGGCAATTTCGCCACCCAGGTCGTAGTTGCCGGACAGTTGTAGTCCGTCTCCGCTCCAGAATCGGCCCGGGTCGTACCAGTCGGGGCTGCGGTGTTGGGGCAGCAGTCCCATCGCCTGGTATGTCGCAGCGACGATTTCGGCGCAATACGCGTTCTCCAGTTCTCGGGCGGCCGGCCGGCTCGTTTTGCGGCGGGGGAGGCGTGCGCGGCCGCGTAGCCAGCGCCCCGCCAGACCTGCGGTGGACGGGAACGGTGTGCCGTCGAGCCGGGCGATGGTGCGCAGCACGCCATCCTCCATCTCGCGGGAGGCAGGAGGGTCCAACTGGCGCAACCAGGCCTGCTGGCCGTAGCGGTGTGCCCACACCAGCACGGCATCGCGCAGGTTGTGCAACTGGACGCCACGGTGCGTGTTTCCCGACCACATGTCGGGCAGGGACCGTCCTAGCTCCGCGTGCCAGATCAGGGCGGGCAGATCGTCGATCACCACGGACATC
The DNA here is from genome assembly GCF_040681325.1 of Nocardia sp. NPDC051787. Taxonomy (NCBI): domain Bacteria; kingdom Bacillati; phylum Actinomycetota; class Actinomycetes; order Mycobacteriales; family Nocardiaceae; genus Nocardia; species Nocardia sp. NPDC051787. The sequence continues at coordinate 6,318 of NZ_JBFAYO010000047.1, read as the reverse complement.
CCGACATGGTTCACCGGACTGTTCGTCGTCATACGAATCACCCGGTCAGCTGTCGAATGGCCACGGAAAAGCCAGATGTCACCCGTTCTGGTGATCTCGACCGCTCGGTCGAGACTGATGCCCGTCCCCGTCATGGTCGTAGCCTATGCGTCATGAGGTGGTGGAAGGTGCTGGGATTGGCAGGTGCGGCCGGAGTGGTTGCCACCGGTGTCGTGGTGGTGCGCGCCGACCGCCGCCGCCGTGCCTACACGCCGGACCAGGTCCGCGAACAACTGCACACGCGATTCGCCCAGGCGACGTCGGCCCCGGGAACGGTCGAAACCGCCGCTCCGGAGCCGCGGACATTCTCCGGGATCAGTAGGCCGATCCGAAAATTGTTCCGTCGCCGATCCCAGCAGCGGAAGTGAGCGAAGATGGTGTGGGATACGGTTTACGGTGTTGAGAGCGGCTGGCGGGCACAGTCCCGTGGAGGCGAAGGCTTCGTCTTCGAAAACGAAGTCCGCACGGCGGCGGGCTGCGCGTCCAGGTCTTCCAGCAACTCCGACGACAGGTCGAAATACCGCAGTTGACTGGTGATTCCCGGCCGCTGCGGTGTCTGGCGCAACCTGTCGACAGTGCGCAGAATCAGGTCCAGCCTATTGCCGTCGCCGAACTCGATCCGCAGGGGAGCGGGCCTCACGGCCACATCGAAGGTGCGCAGCCGCGCGCTCCAGCCCTGTGTCGAGACACCCTCACGGCCGTACGGGGCCGCCACGTGCCGCCGGTAGCTGGTCGATCTGCGTCGAAAGGCCGAGACTGGTTACTGGCTGCCCGCGCCATTGCGGCACGCGACCACACTGGTCGCGCCCTCTCGAAACCGCCAGATCCGGCGAGATGCGTGGGACCCGGCCGATCGACAGGAAGGAGGCTGGAAATGAATCACTCAGGAACGGACCCGACTTTCTATAGGAGCGCAGCGGAGGCGGCTGCCGCCCCAGCGGAGCGGCTCGCATACGTTGTTGCGTTCGACCGCGCGGCCCAGAAGCCAGATGCGCTGTCGGTGATCGATGTGGATCCGGGCTCGGCCACCTACGGCCGGGTGGTGGGCTGGACCGAGGTACCCGACCTGGGCAACGAGCTGCACCATTTCGGTTGGAACGCCTGCAGCAGCGCGCTGAAGCACGAGGGCCACCACATCGAGGGGCTGGCTCGGCGGTACCTGATCGTGCCGGGTCTGCGCTCATCGCGCCTGTACGTGTTCGATACCCAGCCCGAGCCACGCCAGCCCACGCTGTCCAAGATCGTGGACAGTTCCGAGCTCGCGGCCAGGGCCGGCTACTCACGTCCACACACGCTGCATTGCGGGCCGGACGGTGTGTTCATGACCTGCCTCGGCGCGGCAGACGGATCGGACGGGCCGGGCGGGATCGCGCTGCTCGATCACGACACGTTCGAGGTGCTGCGGCAATGGGAGACCGACCGCGGGCCGCAATACCTCGCGTATGACGCGTGGTGGCATCTCAACCAGAACACGCTGGTCAGCAGCGAGTGGGGCACCCCGTCCATGATCGAGGACGGGCTGAAACCAGAGCTGCTGCTGGCCAACGAGTACGGCCACGCGATCCACTTCTGGGAACTCACCGCCGGTCGGCACCAGCAGCGGATCGATTTCGGCGAGCCCTACCAGATGCCACTCGAGCTGCGCCCTTCGCACGATCCGGACGCCGTCTGGGGATTCGTCGGCGTGGTGATCTCAACCGAGGATTTGTCGGCCTCGGTGTGGCGTTGGCACCGCAACGGTGGCGAGTGGGCGGTCGACAAGGTGATCACCATCCCGGCCGAGCCGGCCGATCCCGACCTGCTGCCGCCGGCGCTGAAACCGTTCGGCGCGGTGCCACCACTGGTCAGCGACATCGACCTGTCGGTCGACGACGCATACCTCTACGTCTCATGCTGGGGTACCGGCGAGCTGAAGCAGTTCGACGTGCACGATCCGGCCAGCCCCGAACAGACCGGATCCGTCCGGCTCGGCGGTATCGTCGGACGGACCGCCCACCCGGCCGCGCCGAACCAGCCGCTGGCCGGAGGCCCCCAGATGGTCGAGATCAGCCGTGACGGTCGCCGGGTCTACCTCACCAACTCGCTCTACGGCGCATGGGACGACCAGTTCTACCCGGACGGGGTCGGCGCCTGGATGGCCATGATGCGCACCGACCCCAACGGCGGAATGACCATCGACGAATCGTTCTTCCCGCACGCCGAGGACTTTCGAGGTCTGCGGGTACACCAAGTGCGCCTCCAGGGCGGCGACGCCTCCTCCGACTCGTACTGTTACCGGTAGTGCTATGAATTAGTTTGTGCCACTGCGGCGTTCGGCATCCCACCGATCCAGCAGTGCGGGCAGTTCCTTGCCCATCCACACGAAGAACTCGTGCATATCCCGCACTCGCGCCGCGTCCTCGCTGTTCGCGTCGTCGAACAGCGCCAGCCCGCGGGAGGTCATACTGGTCAGCTGGTCGTACATGCCGGACTGCTGCCTGGTGAGTTCGGGCAGGATGCCCGGGCGCACGGAGTAGTAGTCACGGCGGTCGCCGGGCTTGCTGGTCTTATCGACCCACCGCATGGTGGTGAGCGTTTTGAGCGCGCTGGAGATGGAGCCCTTGGAGGCCTGGAGCGCCTCGGCGATTTGATTGAAGGTCTGCTCCGGCGGGTCGCAGATCAACAGCCAGCCGACTGTGCGGCCGATCATGCGGACCAGGCCCATTCGTTCGAGGACAAGCGCGAAATCCTCCACGAACGCCAGCTGGGCGTCGGTAGGGGTAGTGGTCGGTTCGGATGCGCTGGTCATGAGATGAGTATTCTTTCTGCCGGAAATGGATATGCTGGGCGGGTTCGTCAGAACCCGCCCAGCAGGGGCCCTTCAGACGGCGAGGTCGCGGCGGTCGAACACGGTGAGCGACAGTCCTACCGCTAGGGCGGCGAGGGCGGCCAGCACCGTGAGGTGTCCGGCATTCCAGCCGTTGACCAGCGGCGAGTCGCCGATTGCGTAGTAGAAGGGCGAGAAGTTCTTCAGCCACGACGCCCCGTCGACGATTCCGCCGAGGCTGTTGGCCAGGTATCCGCCGAGCACCAGCAGTGCGGCCAGTCCGAGGGTCTGCGCCCTGCGCCCGCGCCGACCAGCTGGGTCAGGGCGGCCACGGCCAGTCCGAGCAGGCCGAGCCCCGGCGATGGCGGCGAGGATATTGCCCGCAGGCACGTCCAGCTGTCCGGCCTTGGCTCCGGCGAGCACGCCCAGTCCCAGCACCCCGGTGACGACGCCGATTTGGGTGGCGAGAGCGGCGAACCGCTGCCGGATCAGGCTCGTGCGGCTGATCGGTTGTGCGAGAAGCAGATCCCGTGTCCCACTCACCTCCTGTGTGGCCGAGCGGCTGCCCATGGTGACCGCGAAGATCACGATGCGCAGCAGGCCCATCATGGCGAAGATAGTGGAGTGCAGGTAGCCGGCGGCGGTGGCGAAGTCACCCATGCCCATGGCGTCGTAGACGCTGCTCTGCTTGATGTTCAGCGAGCCTTGCTCTTTGAGTGACTGGTAGGAGGGCAGGTACATCAGTGGCACGATGGCCATGCCGACCGACCAGCCGATCAGGGCGCGCTTCTGTTCCTTCAGCGTCTGCTGCACCTCGGTGAGGATGTGCGAGGACATGAAGACGGTCTGCCCGTTGTTCTTGGCCTCGGTGACCAAATCCAGGAAACGTTGCTGCAGAAGCGGATCCAGCCCGGAGGTCGGCTCGTCGAGAATGAGCAGATCGGGAGAGTGCATGAAGGCGGCGATAATCCCGGCCTTCTGCTTGTTGCCCTTGCTCATCGCCCCGACCTTCTTGGACAGGTCCAGATCCAGCAGCCGCGCCAGTTCCTCGATGCGCCCGGCGGGACAGTGCCACGCTGGTCGGCGAAAAACCCCAATAGATCTCGCGCGGTATTGCGGCCCTCGAGGGCGAGCTCACCGGGCAGGTAGCCGATCCGACGGCGCAGTTCCGCACCGCCGGCGCGGGGATCGGTGCCGAAGATTTCGACGCGACCGGCGGTAGGTCGAATGACACCCCTTCAACGAATATGGCAATTTGTGCAGGCCATCAAGCCCACTCGAGTCGGCCGTGCGATCGGTTGTTCATCCCGGCTCCACACGTCGGTATCGAGCAACGCTCGCGTGCGGTAGGTCGCAGTTCGCGGCCGACTATGCTGTGGAACGATGAGGCAAAGCGCCGGAACTGATGGTCTCCTATAGGTTTCAGACGAACACGAAGGGCGCCGTGAGGAGGTCCGATGGATGCCGAACGCACCGGCCGCAAGGTCGTTGACCCCGGCCGCTTCAATCCGGACACACCGAAGCGAGGGACCTCCCAGCACCCCGATCGGCGGCTGTCGGCGCGTGTCCAGCGCGCCATCTTGCGCGAACGCGTAGTGCCGCTGCTGGCAACAATAGCGGGATTGGCAATCGTGCTGGCTGTGGCGATGGCAGGTACCGCAGTCCTGCTGATCGGATATGGCTATTTCGCACAAGGACGCGACCAGGCCGAGCGTGACAGCTGGTCACGCAAGATCGAGACTGCCATCCGGGCCCTTCCGGGGGTGACCGACGCGTCACACCGGTTCGAGCACTACAAGGGCAGACACTTCAACGCCAAACTCGACGTGCGGCTCAGGGACGACGCCACACCGGCCGAGGCCGCGTCTGTGGTGAGTGCCATGGGCGCTCAACAGCTTCCGCGGCGTTTCCAAGGCGACCCGACAGAGGTCACCATCGACCGGATGGCGGACACCTATTCCGCGTACTGGCTTTTCGGCCGTGACGTGAGCACTGAAGCGAACGCCGCAGACACCTGGGCGCAACTATGGGCCGCCGGCACCGAAGTGCACTGGTCCTCGCGCGGCGGCGACGCGAGCCGCATAACCAACGCCATCGACGTCCGAGCGGGCTCCGAGAGCGAACCTCACCGCGCCACCGCGGCGATGCGCCGAATCATCCGGGACTTCCCCGAACTGGCATCCAACCATTGGACCGTATCCACCGTTCATGAGCGGGAGCGCGGGTTCACCAATCACTCGGAACGGCGCCCCGGGTCGTATCCATGGCCCCATGATCGCGTCACCCCCCGCCAAGAGCCCACCCCTCGCTTCCCGTCCAATGACGAACTCGACCTGTGGCAGTGGTTCCTGACCGATCAACCCATCCCGTTCTTCGTTCGGGTGTCGGTCTACGACCCGCCCTCCGAAGGCCGCACACTGGGCGTCACCGTATTCCCCCCCGTGGGTACGGAATTCAGCGCCGCGCAGACCACACAACTCGCCGATCTGCATCTTCCCTACCTGGCTGGCTACGGCGCGGCGGTCGACTACACGATCTACACACCCAACGGCCCCGTCTACTCCTACGGCCCCTTTTTCGAGGTCGTGGTCGGCGGCTGCCAGACACCCGGGTACAACGTCTTACCGGAGTCGCAGCCCTACGTGCGTCAGTACGAACGCTGCTAGATTCTGTCTCCCAATCGATCGAACTGGGTGTTCGGAGTGCCTCGGTGGTGGCATCATGTCCGCTGTGTCAAGGCTGGCGGTATCGGGTGTTGACGGACAAGCAGTGGAAGTTGCTGGAGCTGCTGTTGCCGAAATCAGAAAGGCGACTGGGTCGTAACTTCGCCAACTACCGGTTGGTGGCTATTGCCACTGCTTGTATCTATCGCGGCCCGATGCAGCGTGCGGATCGTTCGGTACCGGCCGATATATCGTGGGCAGACCGCACCCAGCCAGCGCTGGAAAAGCAATCGTATCTTCGCACATCAATCACCGTGCAGTGACGTTGCTGTCACGACACCGCATACCGGTTGACGCGCCGCGACCCCGGTGATGCGCCGGTGGCTAGTGTCGCGGTGCTCCATATCCAATCCGAATGGACAGGAGGGATCTTCGGTGCGAACAACATCTGTCCGGGCCGCGGCAGTAGTCGGTGCCGCGGGACTACTACTTACAGTCGGGTTCCTTGCCGCACAGCCATTCTCGTCGGTGGAAGCCAGCAGGGAGGTTCGCCTTGCTCAGCACGTCCAGGATGCCGATGTGCGGAATGTGAATATCTCGGATATCGCAGACGAGGGTGGGAAGCCCAACGAGAATGCCGAGGGGCATGGCAAAGGCAAAGAAGGAGGCAAAGGTAAAGGTAAAGGTAAAGGCAAAGGTAGAGGCAAGGGTAAAGGTGAGGTGCCCGGAGGGTCTCGGACAGTGGCCCAAAGTAGGATTGGGTAACACTGAACGGAGTTGTTTGTGGCACAGAAGAAGTCGCGGCATTTC
>NZ_JBFAYO010000046.1:0-44340 GCF_040681325.1 Nocardia sp. NPDC051787 | reverse complement strand
GACGCGTCAACGTCCTGCACGCCATACTCCGCAACCGCCAGCCCTACCACGCCACCGGCTCCACCACCGCTGCTTGACAAACGCATTAGAGAGCCACCTCCTCGGCGAATCGGCGGACCGCGGCCTGGTACTGCTGCTCGGACCCGGCCAGATAGGTGTCGACGAACTGCCGCCACGCTTCCGGCGTCTTGGCGGACTCGACGTAGTGCTTCTGGAACTTCTCGTCCCGGCCGTAGCTGTCCGCGGCGAGGGTGAAATGCGCGCCGCCCGGAGCCTCCACCACGCCGTCGACCATCATGCGATTGAGCAGCAGCGCCTGTGGCGGAACGGTTTTCACCAGTTCGTCGGTCTCCACCACCCGTTCCACCGAGACGTAGCGCCGCTGCGCGGCCAGGCAGAAGAGGTCGTCGAAATACGGGTCGACGCCGGTGTAGGCGGCGTTGCCGTGCGGGTCGCCGAGGTTCAGGTGCACCAGCGCCGCGTCGAGGCGCAGCGCCGGCATGGCGATCAGCGTCTCCGGCCCGCCGTCCACGGGGTAAGGCGATTCGACCGTCTTCAGCTCGCCTTCCCAGAAGTTCGGGACGTCCGATCCGAGACCGGCTCGGATCGGCAGGAACGGCAGCCGCGCCGCGGCCGCCTCCAGGCCGCACTTGAGCATGCCCTCGTCCATCTCGCGGGCGACCAGCGCGCCGGAGGTCCGCGCCGCGGCGAACCACGGGTCGTAGAACGGCGGCGAATCCAGCGACACGAAGCCGTAGTACGCCTTGCGTACCTTGCCCGCCGAGCACAGCAGCCCGAGGTCGGGGCCGCCGTAGCTGACCACGGTCAGATCCGTCAGCTCCGACCGCAGGATGGCTCGCACCAGCGCCATCGGCTTGCGCCGGGAACCCCAGCCGCCGATGCCGATGGTCATCCCGCTGCGCAGTTCGCCGACGACCTCGTCGAGCGACATCCGCTTGTCTCGCATTGCTTTTCGCTCCCTATCCGATGGGCGGCCCGCCACCCGCACCGCTGTGTTACTGTCCGGCCTTGCGCGCCGCGAGATCGTCGTCGAACCGGGCGCGGATCTCGTCGGCGACGCCGGCGAGGTTGAGTTCGAAGGTGAAGCCCTGCTCGTACCGGTAGCTTCGGTGTACGTCCTGCACGTCGATGCCGTTCAAGGCCCGCTTCGCCGCCCGGATCACCCGGCCGTCCTTGGCCGCGATGTTCTTGGCCAATTCCAAGGCCGCCGCGTCGAGTTCGGCGCGCGGTACCACCTGGTAAACCGAGCCGTGGTGGTGCAACTGCTGCGCGGTGACGGTGCTCGCGGTGTAGAACAGCGCGCGCATCAGGTGCTGGGGCACCAGGCGCGCCAAGTGGGTCGCCGCGCCGAGCGCGCCGCGGTCCACTTCCGGCAGGCCGAACGTGGCGTCGTCGGAGGCGATCACGATGTCCGCGTTGCCCACCAATCCGACGCCCCCGCCCAGGCAGAAGCCCTGCACCACCGCGATGACCGGCACCTGGCACTCGTAGACCGCGGCGAAGGCCTCGAAGCAGCCGTGGTTGGCGTCGATCAGCGCCTGGTGTCCGGCCTTGCTCTGGATCTGCTTGATGTCCACGCCCGCGTTGAAACCGCGGTTCTCCGCTCGCAGGACCACCACCCTGGTATCCGGATCGCGGCCCGCCGCGCGCACTTCGTCGGCGATGGCGAACCAGCCCTCGGTCGGGATGGCGTTGACCGGCGGGTAGTCGACCGTGACCACGGTGATGCCGGCGGATTCGGAGTGGCGGTTGATCCCCATCGCAAGTCCCATCGTGTGTGAACGCATTGGCAAAGCAAGCAGTTGCTTGGTAGGTTAGCACGGTGGCACTCGAAATCGATCTCGCCGGACGCGTCGTTCTGGTGACGGGCGGTGTTCGCGGCGTCGGCGCGGGCGTGAGCAAGGCGTTCCTGGCCGCGGGCGCGACCGTTGTCGCGTGTGCGCGGCGGCCCGCCGACGTTCCCGTCGAGGTCGTCGGACGCGCGATCGACTACCTGCCGTGTGATGTCCGGGACGCGGACGCCGTTGGTGCGCTGATCGAGACGATCACCGAGCGCCACGGTCGCCTCGACCATCTGGTCAACAACGCGGGCGGCGCGCCCTTCGCGCTGGCGGCCGAGGCGGGCAAGAACTTCCACGCCAAGATCGTCGAACTGAACCTGCTCGCGCCGCTGGTGGTGGCGCAGGCCGCCAACGCGGTGATGCAGCGCCAGCCCGAGGGCGGCTCGATCGTGAACGTCTCCAGCGTGAGCGGGCACCGTCCGTCGCCGGGTACCGCGGCCTACGGCGCGGCCAAGGCGGGCATGGACAGCCTCACCGCCTCGCTCGCCGTCGAATGGGCGCCGAAGGTGCGGGTCAACTCGCTGGTGGTCGGGCCGGTCCACACCGAATTGAGCCACCTGCACTACGGCGACCAGGACGGCGTAGACGCGGTCGGCCGGACCATCCCCTTGGGTCGCCTGGCCCGCCCCGAAGACATCGGCCGCTGTGCGGTCTTCCTCGCCTCGCCGCTGGCCGGTTACGTCAGCGGCGCGACCCTGCTGGTGCACGGCGGAGGCGAGCGACCCGCCTTCCTCGCCGCCTCCACCGCGGAGCAACAGTCCTGAACATCCGGACCCGAACCCCGACCCCCACGAAGAGGACACCCATGGACACCGACCAGATCTGCGCCGGACGCGTCGTCATCGTCACCGGAGCGGGCCGGGGCATCGGCCGGGCGCACGCCCTCGCCTTCGCCGCGGCGGGCGCCCGCGTGGTGGTCAACGACCTCGGTTCCGCGCTGGACGGCGCGGCCACCGCGGAGACGCCGGCGCAGCAGGTGGTCGCGGAGATCGAGGCGCTCGGCGGTGCGGCCGTGGCCAACGGTGACGACGTCGCGGACTGGGCAGGCGCCCGCAGGCTCGTTCGCCAGGCTGTCGACACCTTCGGCAAGCTGGACGTGCTGGTCAACAACGCCGGTTTCGTGCGCGACCGGATGCTGGTCAACCTCAGCGAGGAAGAGTGGGACGCGGTGATCCGCGTGCATCTCAAGGGCCACTTCGCCACCATGCGGCAGGCGATCGAGTACTGGCGGGCGGAGACGAAAGCGGGCCGTCCGGTCGATGGCCGCATCATCAACACCAGCTCCGGCGCGGGTCTGCAAGGCAGTGTGGGGCAAGGCAACTATGGCGCGGCCAAGGCCGCTATCGCGGGCCTGACGCTGACCGCCGCCGCCGAGTTCGCCCGCTACGGCGTCACGGTGAACGCGATCGCCCCGGCCGCACGCACCCGGATGACCGAGACGGTGTTCGCGGAGACGATGGCCAAGCCGGACAACGGCTTCGACGCCATGGCCCCAGAGAATGTGTCTCCGCTGGTCGTGTGGTTGGGCAGCACGCAGTCGGCGGCCGTGACCGGGCGGATGTTCGAGGTCGAGGGCGGGAAGGTGGCGCTGGCCGATGGGTGGCGGCACGGCGTCGCCGTCGACCGCGGCGCCCGATGGAATCCGGCCGAACTCGGACCCGTCGTGGCCGATCTGATCGCCAAGGCGGCGCCGCCGGAGCCGGTCTACGGCGCCTGACCGGCACAGCCCCTTCCGGGGGCGCAGTTGCGGCTGGGTTTACTATGGGCACCCATCCGTTGGAAAGTCCCGTGTGAGAGTGGCGACCGGGGCAGAGAACTGCGCTTCCACTGATGAGGGAAGGTTCGGCGCGCATGGCCGTAGGTCGCACATTCCGTGTGCTGGCGGTAGCCGGAGCCATCTTGGGCTCAGCGCTGCTCAGCGGCCCGGTGGACGCCCACGCCCAGCCTTCCTGCCCGTCTTGCGTCGCTGACCCCGCTCCGCCGTCCCACGGCGAGGGTGATACCTGGTATCCGCTGACGGTGCCAGGGGAACGATCCGAGATCAGCGCGGTGCCCATGAATCCGGCGGTCGGCTCCGGTTCCGCCGCCGGGTCTGCCGGGCTGGGAGTGGCGCTCGGGACCGGTTCGGCTGGTGTCGGTGTTGTGCTCGGTTCCGGGTCAGCGGGTCTTGCGCTTGCTCGCGGTTCCGGTTCGGCTGGTCTCGGTGTCGCGCTGGGTACCGGCTCCGCGGCCCTCGGCTCGGCCGTCTTGGGCACCGGCTCGGCCGCGCTCGGCTCGGCGAGCCCGCTATTGCTGTTGTTGATTCCACTCCCGCAGACTCCTGCCGCGCCCGCACCTGGGCTTCCCCTGGTGACGATTCCTCCGATGTCCTCTCCTGCGCCGCCGGGGATTTCGCCGATCCCCGGCGCCGAGCCGGGGCTTGCGCACCTGGCCGCACCTGCGCCCGAGCCGCAGCCCGCCCAGGTCCCGCCGCCACTGGTACAGCCGCCGATGTCCACTTCTGATATCCGCCCGACCGGCTCCGTGGACGCGCTGCCGGCGCCCGAGCTGCTGTTGGTGATCGGTGCGCTGATCGCGCTCGGCCTCGCGGGCGTGGGGTCCGGCGTCGCCGCGGTCGCGCTGGACCATCTCGCTCCCGGTGGCGTGCACGCGGGCTGGCTGTCCGACGGTGTGGTCACCGCGGGCTGGATCGCGTTCGCGGCGGCCACGTCGGTGGTGGCGTCGGCGGCCTGGCCGGTGGTATCGCGACGGAACCTGCGCCAGTTCGCGACGGTGATCTACGGTGCCGGCGTGGTCGCGGTCGCCGTCACGCTGGTCTGGTCGTTCACCTTCGGCTGGATGGTCGTCGCCGCGGGCTGCGTGTTCGTCGTCGTCACCGGTTTGCGCAGTCTGGACTGGACCGCGCTCGGTCGCGGCATCGCGATCTACACCGGGGCGACCGCACCAGCGACTCGAGCGACGTGGTCAGCTCGGCGATCGCGTCGGCTGGCAACACCGCGATCGCGCCCGTCCACGTTGGTCGCGGTGCTGGCGGCGGGACAGATCCAGCGCGCGGTGCGCCACACGCCTCGGGTGCCGCCCGGCAATGCGACCTGGGCGTGGCCCGCGTGGGAGGTCGCGAGTCTGCTGGTCGCGCTCGGCGCGGTGTGGCTCGTGGTGGAACTGTGGGTGCGGGCGCGCGTCCGCGAGACCCGCGTGCTGCACCGGACCCTGGTCGGGCGTTTCCCCGAGGTGGTCGCGCACGAACCACCCGGGATTTCCACGCAGCTCGAGGCTTCCGATCGGGTAGCGCAGATCATGGACGCGCTGTATCTGCAGTCCGGTGGCGGCGTCGTGCTCGCGGAACTCGCGTCCCCGCCGGCCTCGGTGGCGGAGCGGGCCGACCGGGTGGCGCGGTGGACGCGCAATCCGGCGGGGGAAATCGTGGTGGACGCCCGGTGGATAGCTCCGCCGGACGGCATTAGTCCGCGCGGATGGGTCCAGGCCATCGCCAGGGCCTATACGGCGGTGGCTTCCGCGCCCGCTCGAAATTGAGCGCACTCGCGCGCAGGCGATCGGTCCGATGCAATAGTGCGCGACCGGTCGGCTATTCGAACGAACCGGCACGGAGGGGAATCCGGTTCGGCGCGAACGAGGAACGTCGTACGGCATCGAAAACCGTTATCCACACCGCTGATCCGGACGACATCGCATACCGGAGCGCGGTCGTGCCCTTATTTCTTCGGGCACGACCGCGGCGCCGATTGTGTGCTGCACGTGCGCTTGCACGTGCATAACGCGACACAGTGCGACCCGGTGGGCCGCACTGTGTTGCCGTGCATGAGAACCTATTCGGTGCCGTCTGGAGGAATTTCGGGCAAGCCTTCGCTGGCCCGCAACTTCTCCGCCATGGACGTGAGCAGGTTCTGTGATTCTTCGGACAAGTCGAACGCCCTACTCGACAGCCGTCGCAGTCCGTAGCCCTGCAGCTGGGACAGCAGCTCCAGATCGTGATCGATCTTGGCGGCATAGATGTCGTTGAAGAAGTAGTCCGGCTTGACCTTGAAGAACTTCGCCAGGGCGGCCACCGTCTCATCGGACGGGTTCGTCCGTTGTCCCGACCGCAACTGCGACAGGTACGGTTTCGAGATCGGATGTCCGGAGGCCGTCAGCGCCGCCGCAACCTCCGCGTTGGTGTGCGGCTTACGCCCCGGGGGATGCACGGTTTCGAACAGCTTGTTCAGCCGCGCCGCGAAATCAGCCATTGTGAGCCGCCCAATTCCCTTCGCTGTACTAACAGTCGTTATCTCGGATACGTATCATTGATATTAGCGGCTCAGTAACTGAAAACCTACGCCTGATTCCGGATTTCCTTGAAGCTTCTAGGTCGGATCGCGGCGAAGGCACTGGGACGGTTGCGTTTGCGGGTCACCCCAACGGCTCTCGAGAACCCGGGGTACGACCCGGTTCTGGCCCGTCGTTGCGGTCTCGCGACAGGGGGTCTTGATAGCCGCAAGATAGCTGACGTCTCATCGACCGGGCGGTATGGGGGTTTGTGTGGCGTACGACACGTTTCGGCCCCTAGGGGATGAACGTTCAACCTAGGGGCCGAAATAGTTGAAACTTCACAAACGTTCGATGATAGTGCCTGTCGCGAGTGCGCCACCGGCGCACATGAGAACCATCGCCGTGCTGCGGTCGCTGCGCTCCAGTTCGTGCAAAGCCGTTGTGAGAAGACGTGATCCGGTGGAGCCGACGGGATGTCCGAGCGCGATGGCGCCGCCGTTGACATTAACCCAATCCATGTCCGGCTGATGGACCGACGCCCACGAAAGTGCGACCGACGCGAATGCCTCGTTGATCTCGAAAAGGTCGATGTCGCCGATATTCATGCCGGACCGTTCCAGTAACCGGCTGCACGCCTGTACCGGGCCGTCGAGGTGGAATTCGGGCTCGGCCCCGACCACCGCCTGCGTGATGATCCGCGCGCGCGGCCGCAAACCGGCTCGCCGTGCGGCCTTTTCGTCCATCAGCAGTACCGCGGCGGCGCCGTCGGAGATCTGCGAGGACGATCCAGCGGTGTGCACGCCGCCCTCCAGTACGGGCTTCAACTTGGCCAGGCCCTCGACGGTGGTCTCGCGCAGGCCCTGATCCCGTGTCACATCAAGCTTTTCGCCGGTCAGGTTGCCTTCCTTGTCGACCGCGGGAGCGGTGACGGTGAGCACCTCGCGCTCGAATCGCCCTTCGGCCCATGCCTGCGCCGCCAGGCGCTGTGAGCGCGCCCCGAACTGGTCCACGTCGGCGCGAGAGATGCCGCGTCGCTTGGCGATTCGCTCCGCCGCATCGAACTGATTGGGCAGGTCGATGCTCCACGACGCGGGCCTGCGCGGTCCGGCGTGCTCGCCGACGTTGGCGCCCAATGGAACCCGGCTCATCGCCTCCACGCCACAGGCCATGCCGACCTCGATCGCGTCGGCGGCGATCAACCCCGCGATCAGGTGGTTGGCCTGCTGAGCCGATCCGCACTGCGTGTCGATGGTGGTGGCGCCGACCTGCCACGGCAGGCCGGCGTGCAGCCAGGCGACCCTGGTGACGTTGTTGGACTGCTCGCCCGCCTGGGTGACACATCCGCCGATGACCTGCTCGACCTGCGCGGGGTCCAGATGGGCTCGCTCGAGCAGTCCGCGTTGGGTCAGGCCGAGCAGTTCGGCCGCGTGCAGGCCCGACAGCCAGCCGCCGCGCTTGCCGATCGGGGTGCGTGCGGCCTCGACGATCACGGGTGTGCCCATGTCCAACCTTTCCTTTGGGACAGAAAACTGAAACGCGTTCATAGCACTTGCCAGGGGCGGATCTGTCCGGTTTCTTTCCTAGTTCTCGCGCCTGTGCTTCAATGATTATAGAACGTGTTTCAGTTTGTCGAAGGAGACATCTGGTGGTAGACACTCGGAATGCCCGGCCGAAGCTCCCGGACGGGTTCGACGTCACGGACCCGGACATCTACGCCGAGCGTGTTCCGGTCGAAGAGTTCGCCGAACTGCGCCGGACCGCGCCGATCTGGTGGAATCCCCAGTCGCCCGACGTCAGCGGCTTCCACGACGACGGCTTCTGGGTGGTCAGCAAGCACGCCGACGTCAAGGAAGTCTCGCGGCGCAGCGATGTGTTCTCCAGTTACGAGAACACCGCCATCCCGCGGTTCAACGACGACATCGCCCGCGAGCAGATCGAGCTGCAACGCATCGTCCTGCTGAACATGGACGCGCCCGAGCACACCAAACTGCGCAAGATCATCGCGCGTGGGTTCACGCCGCGCGCCATCAACGGTCTGCGCGCCGAGCTGTCGGCCCGCGCCGAGTCGATCGTGAAGGCGGCAGCCGAGGCGGGCTCCGGCGATTTCGTCACCCAGGTCGCGTGCGAACTGCCGCTGCAGGCCATCGCCGAGCTGATCGGCGTTCCGCAGGAGGACCGGATGAAGGTCTTCACCTGGTCCAACGACATGACCGGCTACGACGACCCGGAGAGCACCGCCGACCCGGTCGCGGCCTCCGCCGAGATCCTGGGTTACGCCTACCAGATGGCGGCCTCCCGCAAGCAGTGCCCGGCCGACGACATCGTGACCACGCTGATCGAGGCCGACATCGACGGTGACAAGCTCACCGAGGAGGAGTTCGGCTTCTTCGTGATCATGCTCGCGGTGGCGGGCAACGAGACCACCCGCAACGCCATCTCGCACGGCATGATGGCGTTCCTGGAGAACCCGGACCAGTGGGAGCTGTTCAAGAAGGAACGGCCCGCCACGGCCGCCGACGAGATCATCCGCTGGGCAACCCCGGTCACCTCGTTCCAGCGGACCGCGCTGGAGGACACCGAACTGGGCGGCGTGCGGATCAAGAAGGGCCAGCGCGTGGTCATGCTGTACCGCTCGGCCAACTTCGACGAGGACGTCTTCGATCGCCCGGAGAAGTTCGACATCATGCGCAAGGACAACCCGCACCTGGCCTTCGGCGGCACCGGCGCGCACTTCTGCATCGGGGCGAACCTGGCCCGGCTGGAGATCGACCTGATCTTCAACGCCATCGCCGATCACCTGCCCGACATCACCAAGGTCGCCGGCGCGAAGCGGCTGCGCTCGGGCTGGCTCAATGGGATCAAGGAACTCCCGGTCGACTACAAGACTTGCCCGGTCGCGCACTGAGATCGACAAGGGGCCCTCGCGCCGGGTGGTGCGAGGGCCCCTATCGTCTGGAACGCGTTCAGTCGACCGGTCGCGCGGTCGCCATGGCGCGGTCGACCTCCCAGAACGCGCGCAGGGCCGCGATCTTCCCGTCGTCGTTCACCCGGTAGGTGAAGACGCCGTCGGCATCGATCCGGTGACCGCCGATCGTGCTGCGGATGGTGCCGGTGAAGGCGGCTTCATTGCCGCAAGCGAACGAGTCGCCGAACAGGAACTCGATCAGGTCGGTCTTGGCGATCGCCTTGTCCCAGAATGCGGCGATGGCCTCCTTGCCGCGGTGTCCCTTGCCGTCGGGGTCGAACCCGGACGGGCCGATCGGGTCTTCCACGATGCCGTCCTCGGCGAACAGGGCGACCCATGCCTGCTTGTCCCGCGCTCGAACCGCGGCCTGCGAGGCGAGGCCCGCAGCCCTCGCTGGGTGCTCGTCGGTCATGGCGTGTCCTTTCCTCGCTGCGCGGCCACGATGGGTTCGGCGATGTTCTGCTGTGCGAACTTGCGCAGTGAATCCTGCTTGGCGGCGAGTTCGCCGTCGAAGCCGATGCCGTCGGCCAGCCAGGGCACCACGATCGCGTCGGTGACGCCCGCGTCGGCGAGGTCCTGATATCCGGACCGGCCGAAGCGGTCGACGCACACCGCTTGGATCTCGAACGGTTCGCCGGTCCTGCCGAACTCGGCGCGCAGCACGCCGAGCCTTCCGATCGTGCGCCGCAGCTCGTCGTAGGTCATCATGGCCGAGGTCCAGCCGTCGCCCACCCGTGCGGCGCGCCGCAGCGCCGCGTCGGTGTGCCCGCCGATATAGAAGGGCACCGGCTCGCTCGGCGCGGGGCTCATCTGCAACGGATCGAAGTCGAAGAACTCGCCGTGGTACTCGACCATCCCTCCGCCCAGTACCAGCTTGATGACTTCGATCATCTCGTCCACCCGGGCGCCGCGGCGCGCGAACGGCACCCCGCACCACTCGAATTCCTCCGGCGCCCAACCGATCCCGACGCCGAAGCCGAAGCGGTTGCCGGACAGGTTGGCCACCGAGCCGACCTGCCTGGCCAGCAGCAGCGGGTTGCGTGAACCCAGCTTCAGCACGTTCGTGTAGAAGCGGATGCGGCTGGTGACGGCCGCAATGGCCGTCGCGCCGATGAGCGGGTCGACCCACGGTGTGTCCGGTCCCCAGAATCTGCTGCCATCGGGCGTGTACGGGTATTTCGCCGCCGCCGACTTCATGTAGAACAGCGAGTCCGGCAGCGCGATCGACGAGAAGCCGCATTCCTCAGCTGTTTTCGCAAGGCCGGGCAGCTGGTCCAGTGGACTCAGCGCGATGCCGAGGGTGAACTTCATGGCAGTCACCGGGGCTCCGATCCGACCACCCACATCGAGAAGTACTGCGACCCGCCGCCGTACGCATGGCCGAGCGCCTTGCGCGCACCCTCGACCTGATAGTCCCCGGCCCGCCCCATGACCTGCTTGGCCGCCTCGGCGAACCGGATGAGGCCGGACGCACCGATCGGGTTGGAGGACAGCACGCCGCCGGACGGGTTGACCGGCAGGGTACCGCCGATTTCGGTCTCACCTTTGTCGGTGAGCTTCCAGCCGTCGCCCGGGGGCACGAAGCCGAGGTTTTCCAGCCACATCGGCTCGAACCAGGAGAACGGCACGTAGATCTCGGCCACGTCGATCTCCTCGAGCGGGTTGGTGATCCCTGCCGCCTCCCACAGCGCCGCGGCCGCGTCCCGTCCGGCCTGGGGATTGACCTGGTCTCGTCCGGCATAGGTGGTCGGCTCGGTGCGCATCGCGGTGGCATGTACCCAGCCGACCTTCCGGCCGGTGGCCTCGACGGCGGCGGCAGCGTCGGCATCGCCGAGCACGATCGCGCACGCGCCGTCGGAGGAGGGGCAGGTCTCGTCGAAGCGGATCGGGTCCCAGAGCATCTGCGAGGCGAGCACCGATTCCAGCGTGATGTCTGGCTGCTTCAGATGGGCGAGCGGGTTCTTGGCGCCGTTGCGGCGATCTTTCACCGCGACCATCGCGCCGACGTGGCCCGGCGCGTTGGAGCGCCGGATGTAGGAGCGCACGTGCGGTGCGAAGTACCCGCCCGCGCCCGCGCCCACGGGCATGGTGAACGGCACCGGAATCGACAACGCCCACATGGCATTCGACTCCGACTGCTTCTCCCATGCCACCGCGAGCACGCGCTTGTGCACGCCCGCCTGCACCAGGTTGGCCGCGACGATGCCGGTGGACCCGCCGACCGACCCGGCGGTGTGCACGCGCAGCAGCGGTTTCCCGGTGGCGCCCAAGGCGTCGGCCATATACAGCTCGGGCATCATGACGCCCTCGAACAGGTCTGGTGCCTTGCCGACCACGACCGCGTCGATATCGGCGATGGTCAGCCCGGCGTCGGTGAGGGCGCGGTCGATGGCCTCGCGGCACATGCCCGCCATCGACACATCGGTGCGTTTCGTCACGTGATGTGTTTGTCCGGTGCCGAGCACCGCGGCGGGAAATGTCATCGGGTCGCCTCCCGTTCCAAGACGGTCACAAGATTCTGCTGAAGGGCGGGCCCGCTGGTGGCGTGGGCAAGGGCGCGATTCGCCGAGCCCGCCATGATCGCCTCGGCCGCGAAGCCGATGCGCTCGAGGCCCGCGGCGAACATCGGGTTGGCCGCGAGCGCGCCGCCGGACGGGTTGATCACGGTGCCGTTCCGCAGGCCGATGGCCTCGGTGAGGATCAACTGCTGATGACTGAACGGCGCGTGCAGTTCCGCGATGTCGAAACCGCTGGTGTCGCCGCAGGTGACGGCCTGGGCGGCGGCCGACGTCGACGGGGAGACGGCGAGGTCGCGTGCACCGAGGACCGGGGTGTCCACCCGGTGCGCCATGCCGGTGATCCAGGCGGGACGCTCGCACAGTTCGCGGGCGCGATCACCGACCGCGAGCACGATCGCGGCGGCCCCGTCGGTGATCGGCGCGACATCGTGTGCGCGCAGCGGATCGGCGACGTACGGGTTGTCCAGCAGGCTGTCGACGTCACCGGATTCGCCCGCGGCCACAGCCGCCATGTCGCGCTCGGTCCAGCGGCCGGCATCGAGCCCGGCGCGCGCCTGCAACCCGGCGATGGACAGCGCGTCCGGCCACAGTGGCGCGACCAGGTACGGGTCCAGCTGCATGGTGAGCACCTGGCGCAGCGTGCCCGCGGAGGACTTGCCGAAGCCGTACACCAGCGCGGTGTTCGCCTGCCCCGAGCGCAGTTTCACCCACGCCTCGTACAGCGCCCAGGCGGCGTCCATCTCCACGTGCGATTCGTTGATCGGCGGCACCGCGCCGATCGCGTCGACCGCCGAGATGAACGAAAACGCGCGGCCGGCAAGGTAATCGGAGGAGCCAGAGCACCAGAAATCGATATCGGACTTGGTGATGCCGAGTCGGTCGTAGAGCTGCTGGAAGCAGGGCACCAGCATTTCGACGCCGTTGGTGGTGCCGAAGGTCTCCGGCACGTGCGGTGCGTGGGCGAAACCCACGACCGCGATGTCGGTGGCGTTGTCAGTCAACGTGCGCCTCTCTCAGAGGTGATGGGAGTAGGTCTCGTAGTCGGCGTCCGGCTCGCCGGTGGGACGGAAGTGATCCACGTTCTCCAGGCCGTAGCCCCACTCCTCGCGTGGCTTCCACACCGCCTCGACCCGCATGCCCATGCGCACTTCGCTGGCGTCGCATCCGAGCACGAGGTGCAGCACCGGGATGTCCGCGCCGTCCAGCAGCACGTACGCCGCGACGTACGGGGGCTTGATCCGCTGCCCGAGGAACGGCACGTTGACGATGCAGAAGGTGGTCACCGTCCCGCGGTCGGGCAGCTCGATGAAGTCGTTGGTCGGCCTGCCGTCGGTCGGGTTCGCGCCGCGCGGCGGGAAGTACACCTTGCCCGCGGCGTCGGTGCGCGCGCCGATCAGCTTGCCCTCGGCGAGTCCGCGCAGGTATACGGTCTCCTGCGGGGAGGCGGTGTGCTTGTAGGACAGGTCGACCGGAGTGGTGATCACGGTGACCGGCTCGGCCGCTGGGGCGGATTCGGCAGGTGCGCCGGACTGCTCGCCGGGCTCGAAGCACACGATGTCGCGAATGCTGCCCTCGGTCTGTGCCGCCCACCGGGCGGTCACCCGCAGGCCGGTGTGCATGTCCTCCGGTGCGGCGACGTCGACCGCGTGCAGCAACGCGGTGTCCGCGCCGTCGAGCCGGATCAACGCCCAGGCGAACGGGCGGTCGAAAGGCTGGCCGGGCAGCGGGTCGCGTACCCAGGTCCACGATTCGACGGTGCCGGTATCGGCGACCTCGACGAATGCGGTCAGCGGTTCGGCGGTAATCGGGTCGTATTCCGGCGGCGGCACTATCACCCGGCCGTCGGAGCCGCGCACGCCGACGATCTTGCGGTCGCGCAGGTTGGTCAAAAACGTCCCGATGGTGGTTCCGACGGAGCGGGTGTAATCGAAACGCACCCGCAGGGGCGCGCTGAGTACGTCGGGCGCTGGGTCCGATTGGCGGCGCTCCCGGGGCCCTGCGTGGTTACGCTCCGCTGCCGTCTCCGGGCCCGTCGCTCGCGCCGCAGTGTCCAATCCCGTGCCGCTCCCATCAGCGATTGCCGTGGATGCAGTATTCCCCTGAGTCACGATATCGAGTAGAACAGGTTCTAACTCTGGTGGCAAGCGGCGGTGTGAGTGGTGGGCCGGGAGGGCCCGCTGGCGCCGCCGATGGAAACGCAGTCGATCGGAAAGGGGTCCGGCGTGAAGTTCGGATTGCAACTCGGGTACTGGATGGCCCAGCCGCCCGCGAACGCGGGGGAACTGGTGGTGGCGGCCGAGGAAGCCGGGTTCGACGCCGTGTTCGCCGCCGAGTCCTGGGGGTCGGACGCCTTCGGCCCGCTCACCTGGTGGGGCTCCTCGACGCGACGGGTGCGCCTCGGGACCTCGGTGGTGCAGATGTCGGCACGCGCGCCCGCCGCTACCGCCATGCACGCCCTCACGCTGGATCACCTCAGTGGCGGCCGCGCGATTCTCGGCCTCGGCGTTTCCGGGCCCCAGGTGGTGGAGGGCTGGTACGGCCAGCCGTTCGCCAAGCCGTTGCAGCGCACCAGGGAATACGTCGACATCGTGCGCAAGGTGCTGGCCCGCGAGGCGCCGGTCACCAACGACGGCCCGCACTACCCGCTGCCCTACACCGGGCCGGGTTCGCTCGGGCTCGGCAAGCCGCTCAAGCCGATCGTGCATCCGCTACGTGCGGATTTGCCGATCTGGCTGGGCGCGGAGGGGCCGAAGAACGTGGCGCTCACCGCCGAGATCGCCGACGGCTGGCTGGCGATCTACTACGCGCCCCGGCTGTCCGGGATGTACAACGAGTGGCTCGACGAGGGCTTCGCCCGGGCGGGTGCGCGGCGCAGTAGGGACGATTTCGAGATTGCCGCGAGTTGTCAGGTGGTGATCACCGACGATCCGGCCGGCGAGCTGGAGCGGATGCGCTGGATCATGGCGCTCTACATCGGCGGTATGGGCGCGCCGGAGCTGAACTTCCACGCCCAGGTGTACCGGCGGATGGGCTATGGCCGCGAGGTCGACGAGATCGGACAGCTGTTCCAGGCGGGCAAGAAGGCCGAGGCCGCGGCGGCGGTGCCGGACGAGCTGATTCTGGACACCGCGATCATCGGCGACGCGGAGCATGTCCGTGAACAACTGAAGGTGTGGGAAGCCGCCGGCGTCACCATGATGCTGGTGTCGGTTCCCGATATCGCGCAATTGCGTCGGTTGGCACCTCTTGTCGAATAGTAGAACACGTTCTAAATTCAATGGGGTGACTGCCTCACCCGCCCCGTCGGCTCCGCCTCCTCACCGTCCCCCCATGCAAGAGTCGGTGAAAATTATCGGTCTGTGGAACATCGCCGAAGCCGAACCTGATCGGATCGCGATGGTCGATCCGTCGGGCCGGGAGGTGACGTATCGCGAATTGGCAACGCTCGCCAATCGTTACGCCACCGGCCTGCGGGCGCTCGGCCTCGACACCGGTGACGTGCTGGTCAGCATGGTGCACAACTGTGTGGAGGCGATCGCCGCCTACTTCGCGGCTTACCAGTCCGGGTTGTACATCGTCGCGGTGAACTGGCACCTCACCGGCCCGGAGGTGGCCTACATCCTGGGCGACAGCGAGGCGAAGGCGTTCATCGCCAGCGAGCGTTTCGCCGCCGCCGCGAAGGCCGCGGCCGACGAGGCGGGATTGCCCGCGACGGCCCGGTTCGCGGTGGGCGAGATCGACGGTTTCAAGTCGGTGGCCTGGCTCGGCGCCGCGGACACCGGGCGTCCGTCCGATCGCAGCACGGGCGCGCCGATGCTCTACACGTCGGGAACCACGGGACGGCCCAAGGGAGTCCGGCGCCCGCTCACCGGCGCCGACCCGGATGTCGTTCCCCCGCACACCACCGCGTTCTTCGGTCTCTTCGACCTCGCCCCATACGACGATCACGTGCATATCTGCGGCTCGCCGCTGTATCACACGGCGGTGCTGAACTTCGCAACCATCTCGATCCAGCTCGGCCACAAGCTCGTTCTGATGGACCGCTGGGACGCGGAGGAAATGCTGCGGCTGATCGACAAGTACCGGGTTACGCACAGCCACATGGTGCCCACTCAGTTCCACCGCCTGCTCGCGCTGCCGGAGGAGGTGCGCGCCAAGTACGACGTCTCCTCGCTTCGCAGCATGGTGCACGGCGCCGCTCCCTGCCCGCAGGAGACCAAGCGGCAGATGCTCGAGTGGTGGGGACCGACGGTCACCGAGTACTACGCGGCCACCGAGGGTGGCGGGACGGTGATCAACGGCGCCGAATGGTTGCGCAAGCCGGGGTCGGTGGGCAAGGCGTGGCCGTGGTCGGTGATCAAGGTGCTCAGCGAAGAAGACGGCTCCGAGGTCCCGGTCGGCGAACCCGGCCTGGTCTACATGCGCATGGGCGCTTCGAGTTTCGAGTACCACCACGACAAGGCCAAGACCGAGGACTCGCGCGTCGGCGATCTGTTCACCGTCGGCGACATCGGCCATCTCGACGAGGACGGCTACCTCTACCTGCACGACCGGCGCTCGGACCTGATCCTGTCCGGCGGCGTGAACATCTATCCCGCCGAGGTCGAGAACGTCCTGATCACCCACCCGAAGGTCGCCGACGTGGCGGTTTTCGGTATCCCGCACCCGGATTGGGGTCAGGAAGTCAAGGCGGTCGTGCAGCCCGCCGAGGGGGCCGAGGGCGACGACGAGCTCACCGCCGAGCTGCTCGCCTTCGCCGCAACGCAATTGGCGAAGTACAAAACACCCAAGTCGATCGACTACCTCCCCGAACTCCCGCGCGACCCGAACGGCAAGCTCTACAAGCGTAAGCTCCGCGACCGCTACATCTCGGCCTAGGGCCTGTCCGATGGGTCCGCAGGACATGCTGTGTGACTCCTGAGCTGTGGTGCCATGGGGAACACGCTCGCACACGAAGCCAGTGCCTTCATCAATTTCCGGGACTACAAGTGGCGGGATTCAAGGGCGCACGGCTTCAGTTGGGTAGACGTCAAGCATCTGCGACTCCCCCCGGAGTCCGTCGGTGATAGGGAACTGCTCGCGGCACTCATCGGACATGAACAGTTCCGGGACGATTATGCTGGCGGTGGAGTACTGCCAGAGGGACTCAGGCACGGCCCGTATTGGCTGAGGCTGGTCACTCCCGATGTCTACGAAGCCATCAGCCGGGAGAAGAGCGCGGAGATCCTCCGGGACTGGATGGACCTGTTCGAGGAGATGCCTGCCGAGCTGGAGGCAGATCTGCATCGGGAGGTGTTCAACCGCTTGACCGCAGCTGACCACATCTACTATTTGAGCGGGCTGGGGGACGAGGCCATCCACGACTGGGGACGTGTGCACGAGTACTTCCACGAGTTCGTGCTCATCGACCGCTCTGCTGGACGGATCACACTCCTCGTCGCGGCCGACGACTGAGTCGATCGGCAGATAGCCACGCGAGGATGCTGAGAGGTCACGAACGGAGCCACAGCCGAAGCGCGGCCAAAGTCACCGTGCCGTGGAAAACGTAGGCTCTCTTGTCATGCTGGCCCGAGGTTTTCGGGCTAGTCTGCCGACTCGGACCGCCGAGGCGCGCGAACAGGCTGTCGGCACTATCGGCGAGGCAAACGGCACTGTATCCACTACGCGACGCAGTTCGAAGTGGTGACGTGCTGAAACGCCAACCGCGCCCCGGCCCCTGAACAAGGCCGGAGCGTTCGCGTCCCTGGCACCGGTCGATGACGCCGCCCTTGGCGATTACCGCGAAGGACGCATCCGGGTTAGGCCAGTTCGCGGAGTTCCGGGGCGAGGCCGAAGAGTGGGAAGAGCTTCTCCGTGTCGAGGAAGAAGTTCAGACCGGCGATGGTGTCGCCGTCGAGTTCCAGCACCGTGATCGACCACGGCACCCACACGCCCGGCTCGGCGCCCGGCTTGTAGTGGCCGAACGCGGGCAGGCCGTTGGCGCCCTCCAACCGGACCAGTCGCGAGTCGCGGCAGGCGCTTCCGGTACTCAGCATGAACGCGGCCACGTTCTCCGGGCCGGAGATCCACAGCTCGATCGGCGGCATCGACAGCGCCACATCCTCTTTCAGCAGGGAGGTGAGCGTGTCCATGTCGTAGGCCTCGAACGCCTTGACGAAGTTGTCCACCAGTCTGCGCTGGTCCTCATCGGTCTCGTCGTAGGTGTCGGTGGTCGTCGGCTGGACCTTGGACATGGTGGCCCGCGCCCGCTGCAGGGCGCTGTTCACCGACGCGGGTGACATGGTGAGCGCGTCTGCGGTCTCGCTGGCGGAGAACCGCAGTACCTCGCGCATGATCAGGATGGCGCGCTGGGTGGCGGGCAGGTGCTGGCAGGCGGCGACGAAGGCCAGGCGCAGGGTGTCCTTGGCGCTGGCGTGCTCGGCCGGATCGGCGCCGAAGGCGAGCGCGTTGGGGATCGGCTCGATCCAGACGTAATCCGGCTGGGGCGCGGGGAGGGGCGAATCCGGCCGCGACGGGCCGGACAGATCCATGGGCCGAGCTCTGCGCTGCGGGCCGTCGAGCATGTCGAGGCAGACGTTCGTGGTGATCTTGTACAGCCAGGATCGGAGGCTGGCCCGACCCTCGAACGAGGCGTAGGACTTCCACGCGCGGGTGAAGGTCTCCTGCACCGCGTCCTCCGCTTCGAAGGAGGAGCCGAGCATGCGGTAGGCGTACGCGCACAGCTCTCTGCGATGGGTCTCGAACGAGGCGAGCACGTCGGGAGCGAGGCCCGCGGAGGAGCCGGGCGAGTCGTTCATGGGTGCCACCCTGCCACAGGCCACCGACACAGAACAGGCCTCGAGCTCCGAGAGCCAGCACCGATCAAGATCATTAAACCTGTTCGGTTAGTGGGACGTGTCACCTTTGCCGTGGCGATGAGTTTTCCTGGGATGGCCCGTCATATCCAGTGACACGAACGGATGTGCTCGAAAGGACGAGGCCCATGAGCAGCAAGATGATCTTCATCAATCTCCCCGTCGACGACCTGAACCGGTCGAAGACCTTCTACGAGGCGCTGGGCTGGAAGGTCAACCAGGAGTTCACCGACGACAACGCCGCCTGCATCGTGGTCGACGACAACATCTGCCTGATGCTGCTCACCAAGGATTTCTTCACCACCTTCAGCAAGCGGCCGCTGGCCGACACGAAGGCGGCGATCAATGCCGCGTACGCGCTGTCGCTGGGCAGCGCCGCGGAGGTCGACAACCTCACCGCCGTCGCGCTCGGCGCGGGCGCGACCGAAGAGGTGAACGAGGACAAGCGCGCGCAGGAGGCGCAGGTCGGCATGCACGGCCGCACGTTCATCGACCCCGACGGCCACCAGTGGGAGCCGTTCTGGATGGACTACCCGGGCAGCAACTGAGTCCGGCGAGGGGTCGCCCCCGTTGCGCGTGCGCACTGGTCGGTGCGCATGCGCAAGGGGGACGTTGTGCTTTCGCTAGGTTTCAGTTGCCGGTGAAAGTGGGCTTGCGCTTCTCCGCGAACGCCTTCGGGCCTTCTTTGGCGTCGGCCGAGCGGAACACCGCCATGCCGAGTTCGGCGTCGATCTGGAACGCGTCCTCCTCCGGCATGGCCTCGGTCTCCCGGATGGTGCGCAGGATGGCCTGCACCGCGAGGGGGCCGTTGGCCGCGATCTGTCCGGCGAGTTCGAGCGCCTTGTCCAGCGCCGTTCCGTCCGGCACCACGTGCCCGATCAGACCGATCTCCTTGGCTTCGGCCGCCGTGACGTGGCGACCGGTGAGCAGGATGTCCGCGGCGACGGTGTAGGGGATCTGGCGGACCAGCCGCACCGCCGAGCCGCCCAGCGGGAACAGACCCCAACGCGCTTCGGATACACCGAATTTCGCGCTCTCCCCGGCCACGCGGATGTCGGTGCCCTGCAGGATCTCGGTGCCGCCCGCGATGGCCGGGCCCTCGACCGCCGCGATCAACGGCTTGGTGAGCCTGCGGCCCTTCAGTAGTGCCTCGAGTTTGGCCGGATTCCAGCCGCCGCCCTGGATGGTGTCTCCGGGGTGCGCGGAGGTCATGCCCTTGAGATCGGCGCCAGCGCAGAACGCGCCCCCCGCACCGGTCAGGATCGCCACCCGGATATCCGGATCGTTGTCCACCTGGTCCCAGGCGTCACGCATGATCGCCATCATCTCGCCGGACAGCGCGTTGCGCGCCTCGGGCCGGTTCATGGTGACGATGAGGACATGGTCGCGCTTCTCGACGAGGCAGTGCGGCATTGCTGATTCTCCTGACTTCGAGCCTTGTCAGAAACAGTAACACGTTCTATTTTTAAGACTGTGAGCTACAACATAGCGGACCTTGTCGAACACGCCATCGACCTGATGCCCGACCGCGTCGCGCTGGCCGACGACGGCCGCGAGGTCACCTACGCCCAGTTGGAGGAGCGGGCCAATAAACTCGCTCACTATCTGCAAGAACGGGGAGTCCGACCGGGCGACAAGGTGGGCATCTACTCACGGAACACGATCGAGGCCGTCGAGGCCATGGTCGCGATCTTCAAGGCGCGCGCCGTGATGATCAACGTGAACTTCCGATATGTCGAGAACGAGTTGCAATATATCTTCGACAATTCGGATATGGTCGCTCTGATCCACGAGCGTCGCTACAGCGACAAGGTCGCCGCGGTTCGTCCGAACACTCCCGAGCTGCGCACCGTCGTCGTCGTGGACGACGATACGACCGGGACGATCCCTACCGCAGCGGATTCGGCGGAATACGAGGCGGTGCTCGCGCGGTCCTCGGGTGAGCGCGACTTCGGCGAGCGCTCCCCGGACGACCTGTACATGCTCTACACCGGCGGTACCACCGGCATGCCCAAAGGCGTGATGTGGCGCCAGGAGGACGTGTGGCGCGTGCTCGGCGCGGGGATCAACTTCGTCACCGGCGAGTACGTCCAGGATGAATGGGAATTGGCCAAGGTCGGCGCGGGCAGTCCGCCCATGGTGCGGTGGCCGATTCCGCCGATGATCCACGGCGGCGCGCAGTGGGCGACGTTCCACAGCCTGTTCGGCGGGGGCAAGGCTGTGATGATCCCGGAGTTCTCCGGGCACGGGGTGTGGCGGGCGATCGACCAGCACAAGATCAACCTCATCTTCATCACCGGCGACGCGATGGCACGGCCGATGCTGGACGCCCTGATCGAGGGCAACCCGGAAACCGGTCAGCCCTATGACCTTTCCAGCCTGTACGTGATGGCCAGCAGCGCGGCGCTGTTCTCGCCCGCGATCAAGGACCAGTTCCTCGAGCTGTTGCCCAACCGGATGATCTCCGATTCGATCGGCTCCTCGGAGACCGGTTTCGGCGGTATCTCCATCGTGGCCAAGGGCGCGACGCATACCGGAGGCCCGCGGGTGAAGATCGACGCATCCACCGAGGTGCTCGACGAGGAGGGCAATCCGGTAGAGCCCGGCTCCGGGAAGGTCGGCATCCTGGCGCGGCGCGGGCACATCCCGCTCGGCTACTACAAAGATGAAGCGAAGACCGCGGCGACCTTCAAGGAGTTCAACGGGATCCGCTACGCCATCCCCGGCGACTTCGCCCGAGTCGAGGAAGACGGCACGGTCACGATGCTCGGCCGTGGTTCGGTCAGCATCAACAGCGGCGGCGAGAAGATCTACCCCGAGGAGGTCGAGGGTGCGCTCAAGACGCATCCGGAGATCTTCGACGCGCTCGTGGTCGGCATCGAGGACGAGCGCTGGGGCCAGCGGGTGGTCGCGGTCGTGCAATGTCGCGGCGCGAACCGGCCGACGCTCGAAGAACTGCGCCCGATGCTCACCCAAGAGATCGCCCCGTACAAACTGCCCCGCAGTCTCTGGTTCGTCGACGAGATCAAGCGCTCCCCGGCGGGCAAGCCGGACTACCGCTGGGCCAAGGAGCAAACCCAGGCCCGTCCCGCGGACGATAACGCCGAGGCCGGCACCAAATAGGAATGCGCGACCGGGCGGGCCGCACTTCGCGGCCCGCCCGGTCGGTCTGTCGCTCTGCGAGTTCAGCGGTTGGCGAGTTCGGCCAGTCGGAACGCGAGGCGGCGGCGGAAGGCGGGGATGCGGGTGAGGGTGGCGAGGGTCAGGTTGCGCATGGTACGGGCAGGGCGGGCGCGCAAGGTCGCCATTTTGGTCATCCGGTCGGTGAACGAGACGACGCCGAGTGCGACGGGGCGGCGGGTGGCTTCGTAGTCGTCCAACAGGGTGTCCGGCTCGCCCGCGAGTACCCGGGCCAGCAGCGGGCCGAGAGCGGCGGCGTCCTGGATGCCGGTGTTCATTCCTTGGCCGCCCGCTGGGCTGTGCACGTGGGTCGGCGTCGCCCGCCAGGAGGATACGGCCACTGCGGTAGTGGTCGGCCACCCGATGGTGCACGCGGAAACGCGAGCTCCACAGCACCTCGCGAACTTTCACCTCGCCGCCGGGACCGCGGGTGTCCAGGATGGACTGGATGTCCTCGGTGGTCGAGTGTTCGGGCGCCGTTTCCAGGGTGGCGACCACGCGGTAGCGGTTCGGTTCGTCCGCGTCCGGCAACGGCGCGACCACGGTGACACCCTCGGGTGAAAGGTGCAGGGCTACTTCGTCGCGTGCGACGGGCCAGTCCATCCGCACGTCGGCGAGCACGAGGGATTCCGGGTACGTCGCGCCGGTGAAGCCGATGCCCGCCTGCTCGCGGACCACGCTGTGCATGCCGTCTGCCCCGATGACGTAGTCGGCGCTGATGCTGCCCGCAACTCCTGCGGCGTCGGTGTATTCGACCGTCACGCCATCGGTTTCGCCGATCACCTTGCTGACCTGGTACGGCCGGTGCACGTCGCCGCCCGCCTTGCCCAGCCGGTTCAGCAGCACCGCTTCGGTGGTGTCCTGCGGGGTCATCAAGGTGTACGGGTAGAGCGTCGGAAGACCGCCGAACAGGATCGTGGCGAGGGTGCGCTTGCCGTCGCGAACCGTGAAGCACAGCACGACGGTACCCGTCGCCACCAGTTCGTCGGCGATGGCGAGCTGCTCGAGCACTTCCAGTGTCCTGGCGTGCACGACGGCGGCGCGCGAGGTGTTCGCGCCTTCGGCGAGCCGGTCCAGCAGCACGAAATCCACCCCGGCGTCGGCCAGCGTGATGGCGGCGGTAAGCCCGGCCGGTCCGGCGTCGACGATCACGACGGAGGTGGTCGCAGGCAGCGGGTTCGGGGTGGTGTTCATCGGAACTCCTTAGGTCAACGCTTGTAGGCCAACGATTGTTGACATAAACGTAGTGGCCCGAATCCAGGAAGTCAACAGTTGTTGGCCTACGCTTGTTGGCATGACCGTCGACACCGACCGCGCCGCCGTCCGTCGCTCGGACGCGACGCGCGCCGCGATCCTTGCGGCCGCCCGCGCCCGCTTCGCCGCTGAGGGTTTCCGCAAAGCGACCATCCGCGCCATCGCCGCCGACGCGGCCATCGACCCGTCCATGGTCATGCGGTATTTCGGCAGCAAAGACGGCCTGTTCGCGGCCGCGGTCGACATCGACCTCGATCTGCCGGATCTCAGCTCCGCCGAGCCGGACGCCCTGGGCGAATTGCTGGTTCGCCGATTCTTCGCGATCTGGAGAAACAGCCGAACCAGGAGGTCCTGCTGACCTTGCTCCGCTCGTCCATCACCGACGACGCGGTCGGCGAACGCTTCCGCGCGATCTTCGCCCAGCAGGTGCTGCCCGCCGTCCTACGCTTCGGCGATCCCGCCGACGCGCCGCGCCGGGGCGGTCTCATCGTCACGCAGATGCTCGGTCTCGCGCTGTGCCGCTATGTGCTGCGCCTACCGCCGGTCGTCGCGCTGACCCGCGAGCAGATCATCGCGGATGTCGCGCAAACCCTCCAGCGCTACTTGACATCGGCTCCGGCCGACTGAAATCCGAACGGTGTTGAGCAGGTCCGGGCGGCATCATTGAGTGATGGTTGATCTGAACGTTCGTTTTCGGAGGAGCCGGTTGCCCCGCGCGCACGTCGAGCTGGAAGCCCAGAGCATGTTCGATGAGGCAGCCGATCACGTTTTGCAAGTCAGTGAGGAGTTGAACCTGAGGCTGGCCTGATGAATCCTGCCGAGTCAGGGAGTGGGTGCGATCAGCTCGACGGTTGGGAAGTAACCGCGGTATCGCGCGACGTCGCGGGTCAGTAATCGGTAGCCCGCCATCGCGGCATGTGCTCCGATGTAGAAGTCGGGCATCGGGGAGCGCTTCTCACCGCTGTTGCGCCGATAGCGCTGAAACGCCTTGCCGGCAAGGAAGCCCGCCCGAAACGGCAGCGCTTCGCGCTCGAACTCGTCGGAGGGCAGCAGATAATCCAGTTCTTCGACTGCGTCGTACCCGACCGAGACCTCGGCGTAAATGATCGGATTGATGACGACCCGACCCGAATCCAGTGCTTCGGTGATTCGCTGCGCCGACCATTCCGCCCAGCGCTTGTCATTGGTCATCACGTCGAGCAAGACGCAGGAGTCGATCAGAACGGCAGGTCCACCGATTGGCGTCAGGCTACTCGCCACGAAGCAGGTCCATGATTTGGTCGGTGCTCATGCCGTCGATGTCCCTGCTGTCCGCCGTACCGCGCAGTCGCCGGACGAGACGTTGGCCTCGGGTCGAGGCGCCTTCGGCTCGCACGATCCGCAACGCGCCATCGACTTCGATGATCTCCACGTCGTCGCCCTCGTGGAGATTGTGCTTGGCGCGAAGGTGGGCAGGAATCGTCACCTGGCCCTTGCTGTTCAGCAGCACCACAACCTCCTTAGTGCGCGGTGTTCGTAATAACTGTAATACGTAATACGCGTCGCGCGCAGCAAGAGATTCGGCGGGCTGGACACAGTAGTCGGCCCGCTATGGCGGCGGGCCGACTCGGTGATGTCCCGGTCAGGCCGGGGTGCCCGCCAGCAGCGCGCCGAGCGCGCGCAGGTGGTCGGTGCCCGTGCCGAGGGTGAACTCGTGGTGTTTGGCGGCGGTGAAGTAGTTGTGCACGATGTGGTCGCGGTCGATGCCGACGCCGCCGTGCACGTGGACGACAGTGTGCGCGACGCGGTGGCCCGCGTCGGCGGCCCAGAACTTGGCGGTGTGCACCGCCTCCGCCGCGGGCAGGTCCTCCGACAGCAGCCACGCGGCCTGGGTCGTCGCCAGGCGCAGGCCTTGGACGTCGATGTACGCGTCGGCGAGCCGCTGGGCGACGGCTTGGAAACTGCCGACCGCCTTGCCGAACTGCTCTCGCTCCCTGGCGTATTCGGCGACCAGCTCGAGCGCTCGTTCCAGGGTTCCCAGCTGCAGGGCGCTCAGTCCCAGCCAGGCGCGGGTGAGAATCCAGTCGAGGATCTCCGAGCCGCCCGCGACGGTACCGACCAATTCACCCGGGGTATCGGTGAGTTCGACCGCGAATTCCGGGCTGCGATCGACGACCTGCTGCGCCGTCACCGTCGCGGCCGCCGGATCGACCAGGAAGATCGCGGGAGTGCCGGATACCGTGGTGACGGGTACCAGGATTCGCTCGGCGCGGTTCGCGTAAGGCACGGTGGTTTTGGCGCCGGTCAGCCGCCACCCTGCGCCGGTCTCGACCGCGGTGGTGGTCGGCGCGGTGGGTTCCCAGTTGCGCTCCTCGGCCAGAGCCACGGTGAGGATGATCCGACCCGCGCCGGCCTGGGCGGCCAGATCCTGTTGCGCCGCATCGCCGAAGCGGGCCAGCGCGCCAGCGCCGAGGACGACCGACCACAGATATGGCACGGCCGCGACATGCTTGCCCAGCTCGCGCAGGATGGCGGTCTGCTCGAGCGAGCCCAGGTCACTGCCGCCGACCGACTCGGGCAGGGCCGCCGCGAGCACGCCGGTCTCGGCGAGCGAACTCCACAGCGGCTGGTCGAATCGCTCGTCCGCGGTATCGAGTTCGCGCAACCGGTCGGCGGTGACCAGCTTGCCGCACACCTCGCCGGTGAGCCGGGCGAGATCCAGTTGGGCTTCGGTGGGAGTGAAATCCATGGTGGTCTACTCGCTTTCGATCAGCGCGCCGCGGCAGGCTGCTTGAGGGCGGTCATGGCGATGATGTCGCGCTGCACCTCGTTGGTGCCGCCGCCGAAGGTCAGGATGAGCGCGGCGCGGTGCATCCGCTCCAGTCGTCCGCGCAGTTCGGCGCCGGGCGAGTCCTGGCGCAGGTACGCCTGCGGACCGAGCACCTCCATGAGCAGCCGGTAGGCCTCGGTGGCCAGCTCGGTGCCGTACACCTTGCAAGCCGAGGCATCCCACGGCCGCGGCGCCGCGTCACCGCCCGCGTCGGCCCGGCTGGCGATCTCCCAGTTCAGCAGCTTGAGGTAGTCGACCTTGGCGTGCACCTTGGCCAGGTTGAGCTGCACCCACTCCCGGTCGATCACCCGGGAGCCGTCGCCGGCCTTGGTATTGCTCGCCCACTCGACGGTCTGGCGCAGAGCAAGCGCCAGTGGCCCGGCGGAAGTGAGCGCCACGCGTTCGTGGTTGAGCTGGTTGGTGATCAGCGCCCAGCCACCGTTCTCCTGACCGACCAGAGCGCTCGTGGGTACCCGGACGTCCTGGTAGTACGTCGCGCTGGTGTCCGGGCCCGCCATGGTGTGCACCGGCGTCCACGAGAAGCCCTCGGCGGTGGTCGGCACGATGAGCATGCTGATGCCCTTGTGCTTCTTGGCCGCGGGGTCGGTGCGCACGGCCAGCCAGATGTAGTCGGCGTAGGCGATCAGACTGGTCCACATCTTCTGGCCGTTGATCACGTACTCGTCGCCGTCGCGGACCGCGGTGGTACGCAGACTGGCCAGGTCGGTGCCCGCGCCCGGCTCGGAGTAGCCGATGGAGAAGTGCAGTTCCCCGGCCGCGATCTTGGGCAGGAAGAACTTCTTCTGCTCCTCGCTGCCGTAGTGCATGATCGTCGGCGCGACCGAGTTGATGGTCAGGAACGGCACCGGCGCGCCCGCGATCGCGGCCTCGTCGGTGAAGATGAGCTGGTCCATGGTCGGGCGGTCCTGGCCGCCGTACTCTTTGGGCCAGCCCAGCGCCAGCCACCCGTCGTGGCCCATCTGCTGGACGACCTCGCGATAGACGTTGCCCTGCCCGTACTCACCGGTCTGCGCGCTGAGCGCCGCCCTGCGCTCCGGGGTGATGAGCCGCGCGAAGTAGTCGCGCAGCTCCGCGCGCAGCTGCTCCTGGTGCGGCGTGTACGCAATGCGCATGGCAATACCTCTTGGGGGATGGTCAGCCGACGGAGCTTGCGGAGTCGGCGGGGTGGGTAGGACCGAGCGAACCTTCGTTGGATCGGGTTCTCCCGATCATTGCATATGTACTGAAACATGTTCCAGTATTGATACGGAATCCCCCGATGGCGCCCCGTCGAGGCCGATTGGCTTGTTAGGCTTCGGCCGGAGCGGTGGTAAAGGAGTCGCTATGAAGATCACGGTCGATCTGGACCAATGCGAAGCGAATGGAATCTGCGTCGGAATCGCCCCCGACGTGTTCGAACTCGATGACGAGGACGTGCTGCACATCGCGAATGCCGAGGTGCCCGCCGATCGGCTCGCCGATGTCGAGGACGCCGTCGCGCAGTGCCCCAAGGCCGCGCTGCGGCTGCGGTGAACGACCCTTGCCGTAAGTTGGAACACGTTCTAGAGTCGGCCGCGTGAGCAATGATCTGAGCCTTGCGGGCCGAGTGGCGATCGTGACCGGCGGCGGCGCCGGACTTGGGCGGGCCGAAGCGCTCGCGCTGGCCGGGGCGGGCGCCTCGGTGGTGGTCAACGATCTCATGGAGTCGGACGCGGTCGCGGACACGCTCGCCGAGATCCGCGGCCTCGGCGCCAAAGCGGAGTTCGTCGCGGGCAGCATCGCCGAGCGGGCCACCGCCGACGCGCTGATCCGTACCGCCGAGGAATCCTTCGGGTCGGTCGACATCGTCGTCAACAACGCGGGTATCACCCGCGACCGCATGCTGTTCAACATGTCCGACGAGGACTTCGACGCGGTGGTCGCGGTGCATCTGCGCGGCCATTTCCTGTTGTCCCGCAACGCCGCCGCCTACTGGCGCGGCAAATCCAAGCAGGCGGGCGCCCCGGTCTACGGCAGGCTGGTCAACACCTCCTCGGAGGCGGGCTTGCTCGGCCCGGAGGGGCAGGCCAACTACGGCGCCGCGAAGGCGGGCATCACCGCCCTGACCCTGTCGGCCGCGCGGGCGCTGTCACGCTATGGCGTGCGCGCCAACGCGATCGCGCCGCGGGCGCGAACCGCCATGACCGAGGCGGTGTTCAGTCCCGCGCCGGAGGGGGATGTCGATCCGCTGTCGCCCGATCATGTGGCCCGGCTGGTCGCCTACCTCGCCTCGCCCGCCGCGGATGCGGTCAATGGGCAGTTGTTCGTCGTCTACGGGGGGATGGTGGCGCTCATGGCGGCGCCGGTCGTCGAACGCCGGTTCGACGCGACCGGTGGGCAGTGGTCGGACCGGGACCTGGCCGACACGCTGGGGGACTACTTCGCCGATCGCCCGTCCGGGCGGACCTTCTCGGCATCGGCGCTGATCGAGCTGGGATAACCGGCGGCGGCTTGCCGCGAGTGCGCTACTGATCAACTGTCCAGCTGTTGATCGGGCGATCGGCGCTTGGTAGACATAGGGACGGGTTATGTCACACCTCACAAAGGTGGGATCATTCCCGGATGAAACCGGTGTCAAATTAATATGCCGATCTTTCGAGAAAATGCACTTCAAAAGTGTGAAAAATGCTTCCGGCAACACGGTGAACATGTTCTAATCGTTCCGGCGGTGCGGCCACGGTGGAGATTCGCGCCGTGCTTCGTGTACGTCGGTTGAGCAAGGAGGATCGCGGATGAACGAGGTCCTTGCCGTGCCGTTGCGGGCCGTCGGTGGATTCTTCGAACTCACCGCGGATGTCGCACGTTCCAGTGTGCGCCGGCCCTTTCAATGGCGTGAGTTCATCGACCAGTCCTGGTTCATCGCGCGAGTATCAATCGTGCCGACATTGCTGGTGGCCATTCCGTTCACCGTTCTGGTGAGCTTCACGCTGAACATCTTGTTGCGCGAGATCGGTGCGGCCGACCTCAGCGGCGCCGGCGCGGCATTCGGCGCCGTCACGCAGGTCGGCCCGATCGTGACCGTGCTCATCGTCGCGGGGGCGGGCGCCACGGCGATCTGCGCCGACCTGGGCGCGCGCACCATTCGCGAGGAAATCGACGCGATGCGGGTATTGGGCATCAATCCGGTGCACCGCCTGGTGGTGCCGCGCGTGCTCGCGTCGATGTTCGTGGCGCTCATGCTCAACAGCCTGGTGTGCACGATCGGCATCGTCGGCGGGTTTCTGTTCTCGGTATATCTGCAGGATGTGAACCCTGGGGCGTTCGTCAATGGGATCACGCTGCTCACCCATCTGCCCGAACTGATCATTTCCGAGGTGAAAGCCGGTTTGTTCGGGCTGATCGCGGGGCTGGTCGCCTGTTATCTGGGGCTGAATGTCAAAGGTGGACCCAAGAGTGTCGGTGATGCGGTGAATCAGACCGTAGTCTTCGCTTTCATGGCCCTGTTCGTCGTGAACGTGGTGGTCACCGCCGTCGGTATCAAGTTCACGGCGCGGTGACGCGATGGCCTTCGTAATCGAATCCCGCTTTCCCCGGACCGTTCGGCGGGTACGCCGGATATCGGACTCGCTCGATTCGGTGGGCAGGCATGCCGTGTTCTACGCACAGGCGCTCGGCTCCATTCCGCGTGCGCTGGTGCACTATCGCACCGAGACGATCCGGCTGATCGCCGAGATCAGCATGGGCACCGGCGCTTTGGCGGTCATCGGCGGCACGGTGGTGATCGTCGGATTCCTCACGCTGTTCGCGGGCGGCACCATCGCGGTGCAGGGCTACAGCTCACTGGGCAATATCGGCGTCGAGGCGCTCACCGGCTTCTTCGCGGCGTTCATCAACGTCCGCATCGCCGCGCCGGTGATCTCCGGCATCGGCCTGGCCGCCACCATCGGGGCCGGTTCCACCGCGCAGCTGGGCGCGATGCGGGTGGCCGAGGAGATCGACGCGCTGGAGTCGATGGCGATCCGGCCTGTGCCGTACCTGGTCGGCACCCGCGTGCTGGCCGGGATGATCGCGATCGTCCCGCTCTACGCGCTCGCGGTGATCGCCTCGTTCCTGGCCAGCCGGTTCGCCACAGTGGTGATCTATGGACAGTCGGCGGGCGTCTACGACCATTACTTCTCGACCTTTCTCATCCCCAGCGACATCCTCTGGTCGTTCGCCCAGGCGATCTTCATGGCGTTGGCGGTCATGTTGATTCACACCTACTACGGCTACAACGCCGCGGGCGGACCGGTCGGCGTCGGTGTCGCGGTAGGCAACGCGGTGCGGGCCTCGCTGGTCGCGGTGGTCACGGTGACCCTGCTGATCTCGCTGGCCATCTACGGCACCTCCGGCAACTTCCATCTCTCCGGATAAGCGACATGGCGGAATCGAAACAAACGGAAAGCAGCCTGGTGCGGGCATTGCGCGGCGGACTCGGCCTGAAACTGGCCGGGGCGGCGATGGTGCTCGCGCTGGTCGCCGTGGTGGCCGTCGCGCTGATCATGTTCGTCGGCGGATTCACTCCCACGGCCACCGTGACGGTGGACGCGCCGCGCAGCGGCCTGGTCCTGGACCCGGACGCCAAGGTGAAGGTGCGCGGTGTGGAGATCGGCCGCGTCGAGTCGGTCGACCACACGGCCGACGGCGCCAGGTTGAAACTGGCCCTCGATCCGGAGTTGCTGAAGCTGGTGCCGTCCAACGCGGACGTCGACATCAGGTCCACCACCGTGTTCGGCGCGAAGTACGTCAATTTCTTGGTCCCCCAGCAGCCTTCGTCCACCTCGCTGCGGCCGGGCGCGACCGTGACGGCGCAGCGGGTGACCGTCGAGTTCAACACGCTGTTCCAGCATCTGGCCGACGTGCTCGCCAAGATCGAGCCGCAGAAGCTGAACGCGACACTGTCCGCGCTGGGCACAGCGTTGCAAGGCCGGGGGCAGAAGCTGGGCGACCTGCTCGCGCAGAGCGACGCCTACCTGCGCGACATCAATCCGTCTCTGCCCACGCTGCAACAGGACCTGGCGAAAACCAGCGACGTCACCAACCTGTACGCGGACACGGTGAACGATCTGCTGCGCACGGTGGACAACGCGATCGTCACCGGCAACACCCTGGTCGAGGAGCAGAACAGTCTCGACAACGTGCTGGTGAACCTCATCGGGCTGGCCGACACCACCGGTTCGGTCCTGCGCGACAACGAGAGCCAGCTCGTCACGGCGCTCGATCTGCTGCGCCCGACCACCGGACTGCTCGACGAGTACGCGCCCGCGCTGTACTGCCTGATCGGCGGACTCGGCAAGGCGCTGCCGATGGGCGAGGCGGTCTTCGGCGGCCTGCAAGAAGGTGTCGCGCTGAACACCGGCTTCATGTACGGCGTCAAGCCCTACACCTACCCGGAGGACCTGCCCAAGGTGAACGCGACCGGCGGCCCGCGCTGCGAAGGGCTGCTGGACCGGGTGCCGGGCAGCCACGCGAACTATGTCGTCACCGATACCTCGGAAGGTCTCGTGTACGCACCGTCGACGACGCTGACGGTGAACCCGCCGAAGATCTTCCAGCTCCTGTTCGCCGGAATGCCGGGGGTGCCGCGTCCGTGAAAAACAACGCGACGACCGCCAAATTGGCCATCTTCACCCTGGTGATGACGCTGGTTTTCGCCGGACTCGCGGTCGTGTTCAGCCAGATGCGCTTCGCGCGGGAGCACGGCTACCACGCCGTGTTCACCAGCTCCTCCGGCATGCTGCCCGGCGCGAAGGTGCGCATCGCCGGTGTGCCGGTCGGGTCGGTGACCTCGGTGAAGGTCGGCAAGGACTATCTGGCGCACGTGGAGTTCGACGTCGACCACAAGTATCGGCTGCTCACCAGCACCCGCGCGGCGATCAAGTACGAGAACCTGGTCGGTGACCGCTATCTCGAGCTGTCGGAGGGACCCGGTTCGAATCGGGTGCTGCAGCCGGGCGGCACCATCGACAAGGAACAGACCGCGCCGGCACTGGATCTGGACATGCTGCTCGGCGGGTTCCGGCCGCTGCTGCGCGGCTTGGACCCCGGGCAGGTGAACGACCTGACCAACGCGCTGTTGCAAATCTTCCAGGGCCAAGGCGGCACGCTGGTGGCGCTGCTCAACAGCGGCGGCTCGTTCGCCAAGACGCTGGCGGATCGGGACGCGCTGATCGGCAGCGTGATCGACAACCTGAACACCGTGTTGCGGACCATCGATGAGCGCGGCGACCAATTCGCCACGACCATCGCCGAATTGCAACGGTTGATCAGCGGATTGGCCGCCGACCGTGACCAGATCGGCGACGCCATCCCGCGCATCGCGGGCGCCACCGGAGACCTCACCGACCTGCTCGCCCAAGCCCGCCCCGACCTACAGGGCACCATCGAGCAGACCGGACGACTGGCCACCAACCTCGACGCCGGGTCCGACACCGTGCAGTGGGTGCTGGAACGGCTGCCGTCGACCTATCGCCAGCTGATCCGGATCGGTTCGTACGGCTCCTTCCTCCAGCTCTACGTCTGTCAGACGAACTTCCTGGTGGACGGCCCGAACGGACAGACGATGAAGATCAACATGCCAGCGGCGCAGACGACCGGAAGGTGTGCGGACGAGCGATGAACGACCAGCGATCACCCGCCATCACCATCGGCATCGTCGGCCTCGTGCTCGCGGTGGCGGTGGCGCTGTCGGCATTGCAATTCGACCGGCTTCCGTTCATCCGCTCCGGCGCCACGTTCACCGCCTACTTCGCCGACGCGGGCGGCCTGGTGCCCGGGGACCCGGTCCAGGTCGCGGGCGTACGGTCCGGACGGGTCGAAGACGTCAGCCTGGACGGCGCGAAGGTGCTCGTCCGGTTCACCCTGGCGGAGTCGATCGTGCTGGGTGAGAAGACCTCGGCGGCGATCAAGACCAATACGGTGCTCGGGCGCAAGTCGCTGGAGGTGACACCGTCCGGCCCGGGCGCGTTGCGCCGCGACGACACCATTCCGCTGGACCGCACCACCTCGCCGTATTCGCTCAACGAGGCGCTCGGCGATCTGGCGGGCACGGTGCACGGCTTGGACATGGACCAGGTCGATCAGACCCTCGACGCGCTCTCGGCGACGTTCGCCGACACACCCGCTCCACTGCGCTCGGCACTCGACGGCGTCACCGCGCTCTCGCGCAGCATCAACGCGCGCGACCAGGCGTTGTCGGATCTGCTGCGGCGTGCGCAGAACGTGACGAAGATCCTCGCCGACCGGGGCAACCAGATCAACGCGCTGCTGCTGGACGGCAACGAGTTGCTCGGCGAGCTGGACCGGCGGCGCACGGCGCTGGGCCAGTTGATCGTGTACGTCAACGGACTCGCCCAGCAGCTGTCCGGCCTGGTCGCCGACAACGAGGCACAGCTGAAACCGGCACTGGACAAGCTGAATTCGGTGCTGGCGCTGTTGCAGCGGAACAAGCAGAACATCGCCGACGCGCTGGAGGGGCTCGGCCCGTTCGCCGCCGCGCTCGGCGAGCAGGTCGGCAGCGGCCCGTATTTCCAGGCGTATGTGATCAACGCAGCGAGCAAGACGCTCCAGCCGCTGGTGGACGCGCTGGTGTGGCCGCAGCACCTGCCGAACGATCTGCAGAGCTACCTCACGCCGTTCCCGTCGATCGAACCCGCGATACAGGAGCCGCCGCGATGAGCCCGTCCATCCGCTACCCGTCTGGAGCCGTCGAAAGATCGGCCCCGACGACGAGGGAGTCGCGTCCGGGGGGATGTGCATGCTGAGCGTCGTACGGAAACCGCCCCGCTGGGCGCTGGTGGTGGCCGGTGTGCTGGCCGCCGTGCTGGTGGTCGCCGTCGCGTGGAACGGCATAGCACGCATCGGAACTACCAAGGTCACCGCCTATTTCCCGTCCACATCGGGCTTGTACGCGGGCGACGACGTGCGGGTGCTCGGCGTGCAGGTGGGCCGGATCGATGCGATCGAGCCCGGCGCCGACCGGGTGAAGGTGACGATGACGCTCGACCGCGGTGTCGACGTCCCCGCCGACCCACGGGCGGTGATCATCTCGCCCTCGCTGGTCTCCGCGCGGTTCATCCAGCTCGCGCCCGCATACACCGGCGGCCCGAAGCTGGCCGACGGCGGCGTGATCCCCATCGAGCACACCGCGGTGCCGGTCGAGTGGGACGACATCAAGGCGGAGTTGTCCAAGCTTGCCACCGCGCTCGGCCCGGTCGGCGACGACAAGCAGGGCTCGTTCGGCCGCTTCGTCGACACCGCCGCCGACAACCTCGACGGCAACGGCCAGCGGTTCCGCGACACACTGCGGGAGCTGTCGGCGACCTTGAGCACGCTGTCGGACGGTCGCACCGACCTGTTCGGCACCGTGCGCAACCTGCAGAAGTTCGTCGAGGTGCTCGCGGCGAGCAACGAGCAGATCGTGCAGTTCGGCGGACGGCTCGCGTCGGTGTCCTCGGTGCTGGCCGGCGTCTCGGCGGATCTCGGCGCCGGGCTGGACAACCTCGACGCCGCGGTGGCCGACGTGCGCCGGTTCCTGGACAACAGCGGCGCCGAACTCACCGAGGGCGTGCAGCGGCTGGCCGACGCCACCCAGGTGCTCGCCGACAAGCGGCCGGAGCTGGAGCGGGTGCTGCATTCCGGTCCGACCGCGCTGGTGAACTTCTACCAGATCTATAAACCGGCTCAGGGCACCCTGACCGGCGCCATCGCCCTGAACAACCCCGCCGACCCGCTCGGTTTCCTGTGCGGCTCGGTCCGCGCGCTGGAGACCAACGACTCCGATCGCAGCGCCGACCTGTGCGCCCAGTACCTGGCGCCGGTGATCAAGAGCTTGAGCATGAACTACGTGCCGATCATGTCGAACGCGGCCAGCGGCGTGACCGCGTTCCCAGAGCAGCTGGTGTACACCGACCCCAGCCTGGCCGATCGGGTGGCGAGCCAGACCCCGGCGCGGCCGCAACCCGCGCCGGTGAGCGTGCCGGATGGCATTGCGGGGCTGGCCATTCCGGGTATTCCAGGAGGAGTGCGATGATGCCGACGCGCCGAATGCGCCGCACCGCCGTCGTCGCGGTGGGGCTGGCGGTGGCGCTCGGCCTCTCTGGTTGTCAATGGGACGGGCTGAACTCGTTGCCGATGCCCGGCACCGAGGGCACCGGGCCGGGCTCCTACCAGGTGCGCATCCAGATGCCGAATGTCACCACGCTGACCAGGAATTCGCCGGTGCGGGTGCACGATGTGACGGTCGGCACGGTCTCGAAGATCGAGGTCGAGGACTGGCACGCGCTGGTCACCGTCACGCTGAATCCCGACGTGCGGCTCCCGGCGAACGCGGTCGCCAAGATCGGGCAGACCAGTCTGCTCGGATCCAATCATCTCGAGCTGTCCGCGCCCACCGGCCAGACTCCGGAAGGCCAGCTGAAGGCGGGCGATGTCATCCCGCTGGCGCGGGCCGGGACCTACCCGACCACCGAGCAGGTGCTGTCCTCGCTGTCGGTGGTGCTCAACGGCGGCGGCGTCGCGCAGCTGGAAACCATTACCCGGGAACTGAATTCCGCGCTCACCGGGCGGGAGGACGCGATCCGGGACCTGCTGCCGCAGCTGAACGAGCTGACCACGAACCTGGACCGCCAGACCGGTGACATCGTCGCCGCGATGAGCGGCCTGGACCGCTTCGGCGGACAGCTGGCCCAGCAGCGCGACCTGGTGGCGGCCGCCATCGAACAGATCCATCCGGCGTTGACCGTGCTGGCCGACCGCCGGGCGAACATCACCAGGGCGCTCACCGCGCTCGGCGAATTGAGCGACGTCACGCAGCGGATCATCGACGCCAGCGGCAACGACCTGAAGGCCAACCTGCACAGCCTCGTCCCGGTGCTGCGGTCACTTTCCGACACGGGCAGCAACCTCACCGAGGCGCTGAAGATCCTGGCCACCTTCCCGTTCCCGATGAAGAACCTCGACCACGCCATCAAGGGTGACTACCTGAATCTGTTCATGACGGTGGATATGACCGGGCGGCGGCTGGATTCGAACTTCCTCACCGGCACCCCGCTGGGCGGGCGCTTCGGCGGGGTGGAAGGGGCGCTGGGCAGCTTCGCACCGGGCACCGCCGCGCAGAACGGTGACCCGGCCACCGGGCCGCTCCAGGCGCCGCCGCCGGCGAACCAGCCCGCTCCGACCATCCCCGGTCTGCCGCCGATACCGGGCCTGCCCGCAATCCCAGGGTTGACCGTGCCCTTGCCGGGCGACACCGCACCGCAAGGGGGTCCGGGACAGTGAAACTCACTCCGTTCGTCCGTACCCAGCTGATCATCTTCTCCGTGCTCACGGTGATCGGCTTGATGGTCATGGGCGGGACATACGTGAAGTTGCCCGCGATGTTCGGCATCGGACGCTACGAGGTCACGGTGCAGCTGACCGCCACGGGTGGCCTCTACCCCACGGCCAACGTCGCCTATCGCGGCACGAATGTCGGTGTGGTGAAGGAAGTCCGGCTGACGCCCGTAGGCGTGGACGCGAAACTGTCCATCGGCAGTGACTACAAGATTCCGGCTGACGTCGACGCGTGGGTGCGCAGCGTGTCCGCGGTCGGCGAGCAGTACGTCGACCTGGTGCCGCCCGAGCGCCGCACGGGCGGAAACCTGCGCGACGGCAGTGTGATCCCGGTGGAGCGCACCAAGCTGCCGCAGGACGTCGGTGCACTGCTCGATCAGGCCGACCGGTTGCTGTCCAGCGTCGCGGACACCCGGCTGCGGCAGGTCATCGACGAGGCGTTCCTCGCGTTCAACGGCGCGGGCCCGGACCTACAGCGGTTCATCGATTCCGCGGCCCTGCTGGTGCAGGAAGCGCAGGCCAACGCCGAACCGACGAAACAGCTCATCGATCAGATCGGGCCGCTGCTGGATACCCAGATCCGCTCGGATGCCGCGATCCGTTCCTGGACCGCCGATCTGGCGACGGTGACCGATCAACTGCGCGGCCACGACCCCGCGCTGCGCGGCGTGCTGAACAAGGGACCGGCCGCGATGCAGCGGGTCAGCGCGCTGTTCAACGATCTGCGTCCGACACTGCCGCTGCTGCTGGCGAACCTGGTCAGCGTCGGCCAAGTGGGCGTCACGTATCACGCCGGACTGGAGCAAGTGCTGGTGATCTACCCGCCACTGGTCGCCGCGCTGCTCACCGCGGTCCGCGGCCCGCTCGAATACGGCGCCTTGGTCGACTTCATGTCGTTGGTCAACGACCCGCCCGCGTGCACCACCGGCTTCCTGCCGCCGGACCAGCGCCGTTCGCCGAGCGAGCTGGACACCCCGGACACGCCGCCCGGCCTGTACTGCAAGGTCCCGCAGGATGCGCCCGAAGCGGTGCGCGGTATCCGCAACACCCCGTGCGCCGAGGTGCCCGGTGTGCGCGCCCCCACGCCGGAGCTGTGCCGGAGCGGGTACGTTCCGCTGGGCAACAACCCGCCGTTCGGGCCGCCGCAGCCGGTCGCCCCCGCGGCCGCGCCCACGGACGAACCCGCTGTTGTCGCACCTGCGAGCTACGGCGGCGGTACTCCGGCCGCTGCGCGGGCATACGACCCGGACACCGGTGTGTACATCGGCACCGACGGGCGCACATACCGACAGGGCGATATCGGACCGGGCGGTTCGGGCACGGTACCGTCGAGCTGGCAGGCGATGCTCGAGGAGCAGCAACGATGAGTGAGAGCAACGGAGAAGGTCACCGCACGCGGCGGCGCGCGGTGCGCTCGGCCGGACCCCCGGTCGAGGAGAACGCGACCGCGACGACCGCAGACGCGAAGCCATCGCCCACCGCGGCCCGCGGCGCCGGAGCATCCGGATCGACACGGGATAGCGGGCCGAGTTCCCTGGTCGCCGAGACCACGTCCGCGACCTCAGTGGCGAAGCAAGCCGCCTCGCAGGACACGCCCGAGTCGGTCGCGCCGACCGCCGAGGTCGCCAAGGCGAAAACGGATGCCGAACCGAGTGCGGCCGTGGCGGGCAAGGCGGGGATTGCTGCCGTGAAGGTGGCTGCCGAGCCGGACCCGGCCGACCAAGCAGCGGTCGCCGGGGGAGATGGTGCCGACGCCGACAAGACATCGCTTGCCAAGAAGGCGGAGAACACCGTCGAAGCCGACCGGACCTCGGTCGCCGCTGCGGGAACCGAGGCCGATGAGGACACCGCCGAGGACTCGCCGACCGAGAAGGAGGCCGCACAGACGCGGAATCGCGGCATCGCACGGATTCTGGCGTTGGCCGCCTCAGTGCTGTTGGTGCTCGCACTCCTGTGCGGTGCGACCCTCTCTGTGTTCGCGATGCGCTCGGCACATGAGCGCGACGAACGCCGCGCCGAGTACCTGCATACCGCCAGGCAGGCGATCGTCAACCTCACCACCATCCGCGCCGACTCGGCCAAGCAGGACATCGACCGGATCCTGTCACTGGCCTCCGGCGAGTTCAAAACCGAGTTCGACGGCCGGGTGGACCCGTTTACCAGCATCGTGCAGCAGGCCAAGGTGGTCTCCAGCGGCGAGATCGTCGAGGCCGCGCTGGAGAGCGACGACGACAGCTCGGCGCGTGTGCTGGTCGCCGCCAAGCAGACGCTCACCAACGCGGGCCAGGCCGAGCCGCAGACCAGGTATTACCGGTTCCGGGTCACGGTCACCCGCGGCGACTCCGGTCTGACCGTCTCCGACGTGGAGTTCGTGGCATGAGCATGAACGGAATTCGAGGCAAGATCCTGCTCGTGGTGCTGGGCGTCGTGGTCGCCGCGGCCGCGGTCATCGGCGGTGTCAACGGCTACCGCTACTGGGACGACCGGCAGGCCGAGCAGGCGCGCAAGGACGTGGTCGCCACGGCC
The DNA here is from genome assembly GCF_040681325.1 of Nocardia sp. NPDC051787. Taxonomy (NCBI): domain Bacteria; kingdom Bacillati; phylum Actinomycetota; class Actinomycetes; order Mycobacteriales; family Nocardiaceae; genus Nocardia; species Nocardia sp. NPDC051787. Next base: position 5,755 of record NZ_JBFAYO010000046.1, on the reverse strand, counting down.
GGCCGCACCGTCGAGGCAATGTTCACCTACAGCCCGCAGACCGTGGACACCGACCTGCGGAAGTCGGCCGACAACCTCACCGGCGACTTCCGCGAGGACTACCTGACGCTGATCGACAAGCAGATCGCGCCGGGCGCCAAGGAAAAGCAGCTCACCGTCACCGCGACCACACAGGCGGGCGGCGTCGTCTCCGCCGACCGCTCGCACGCGGTGGTCCTGCTGTTCCTCAACCAGGTCATGACGAGCAAGGACACGCCGCAGGGCACCACCACCGGCAGCCGAGTGCGTGTCACCTTGGCGAAAACCGATTCGCGCTGGTTGGTCGAGGCCGTCACTCCGGTGTGAGCCGCCCGAGAACTAGACCCATGCGTGTAGGCGGCCGACAATCTTGGGCCGCCTATCAGCTCAAATCTTGACGTTGGCCCACTTCGCGAACCGGGTCAGGGCGTCGGTTCCGCGGCGGGCGTGGGCGAGCACGCGGACGGTCTCGTGGACCTGGGGGTGGTTGCGCGTCAGCCCCGGTGCGATCCGGCGTGCCTGGTCGAGACTGGTGAGGGCACGATGCTTGTCCCCGTGTAGCAACCACGCGCGAGACACGTCGATCCAGTGATGCCCGGCGCGGGACGGCGTGACCGATTCCGGTAGCCGAATCTGCTCGGCGCGGGCGACCGCGGTGGTGCCATCGGACAACTCGACCGGCACAGCGACGGAGTGGATCGCGACATTCGGCAGATGGAACCCGGTCCCGTACTCCTGATACTGGTCGGAGCTGATCGCCTCACCGATTCGGTGTGCCTCTCGAAGATGCGCGTCGGCGGTGTCGGCGTCGAGCGCCCGAGCCGAGAGTATCGCCCCCCGCAGGTGCAACGCGCCCCGCACCGCGAGGACTTCCGGTGTGGTGGGCAGCTGCTCGCTGGCGGCGTACGCGCGCTCGACGATCCGCAGCCCCCCGGCGTACGCGCCGGAGTACAGCAGGATCAGCGCGCGATGGTATTCCGCCGCAATCGGCCACGCCGGGGCACCGCTGCGTTCCGCGGCCCACACGCAGCGCTCGGCGGCCAACCCGGCGAGGTCGAGGTAGCCGTACCGGTAGGCGATCGACGACGCACTGTTGTACGCGTACGCGAGCGTCGAATAGATGGCCTCGAGATGATGCCCGGACGATTCGTCGCTCGCGAGCACGTGCAAACCGTGGATCACGTCCGGCAGTTCGGTGATGTGGTCGCCGTACCGGCCCCGGCGCCTGCTCTGCTGAACCCGATGCAGTGCCGCGGTCAGTTCTTCCAAGCTGGTCGGCGCGCTCAGTGGTTCGTCGTTGAACGCCAGAATCTTTCGGCGCAACTCGCGGATGGTGGCATGTGCCCCAGCATCGTCGCGCGCCGGGGTGTAGGGCTGCCCGGTCAGGTCCTCGATGTTCACCCCGAGGGCACCGGCCACCGCCGCGATGAACGCGGGCGAGGCGGGCCGGGCGCCTCGCTCGACCTTGCGCAGCAGCGACATCGACACGTTCGCCTTCTGCGCAAGCTGTAGTTGGGTGAGCCGGGCGAGCTTGCGCGCCCTGGCGGTACGTTCTCCGATCCCGGCATCGTCCATGCCTCCCACGGTGACACACGATGTGCCGCATCGCATGGGTTCACCCAGGACAAGGTATCCGCAGGCCCCGAGGCCGGGTTGACCCCCGAATCCCCGGCGTCGGGTGCTCACCAACCACACCAACGCGCAAGGGGGTATCGGAATGCCCGAAGAACTCGCAGTCGTATTGATCGTCGCAGCCGCCGTCGTCGGGATGCTGCTACTGCTGTTCTGCGTGCTGCCCTGGCTGATCGACCTCGGCAGCCAGCTTGCCGAACTCGAGCACCCTGACGAACTGCCGCAGCGCGTAGGGCCGCACGCCGCGCCGCGCAGACCGTACCTGGTGGATGAAGCCCACTGGGTGACACAGGAACACATCGACTGCGATGCCCGTACCTGCGGTGCCAAGGGCGCGGCTATCGACGTCCTCATCGAAGCCGGGCGCATGCGCCCCGGAAGGAACCTCCGGTGAACGCCGGTGCGAACCATGACGATGACGGACTCCGGATCCGCGAATCCCTCACCGACGGCTCCGTGCAGTTCATCGGACCGGACGGCTTCCCCCGCACTCCCGACGAGCACGCCGAAATCCTCGAGGACGAGGCTATCGACCGCGCCTTTGCACTACTCGACCCGCGAGCCGATGGCGCTGAGTGAGCCACGGGCGAAGGTGCTTGCCGCGCTGGCCGATCGCGCGCTCGCCGTTCGACGGCTCGGCCTGCTCGTCGGCTTGTCGCAGGACGCCACACAGGCCGCCTTGCGGTCGCTGTCCTACTTGGGCTGGGTGCGCTACTTCCCCGGCACCCGGACATGGCGCATCACCAAGTCCGGTCGCCGCGTGATCTCGGACCCGCGCTACCGCGATTTCCTGCCCTGACTCCGGGCGGAGCTGCGTGCATTCGGGGGTGCCTGATCACCAGCGCTACTTGGTGGCGGTAGGGGTCTGAGCAGTGCCAGGCGAGTCCGGATCGCGAGGAAGCCGCACGGTGAACGTCGTTCCTTCGCCGGGCGCGCTGCGCACGCCGACCTCGCCGCCGTGCGCGGTGACCAGCGCCTGCACGATGGACAGGCCGAGTCCGGTGCCCCCGCTGGTGCGGGTGCGGGAGGTGTCGGTGCGGTAGAAGCGTTCGAAGACGCGTTCGGCTTGCTCCGGCGGCAGGCCAGGGCCGGTGTCGGCGACCTCGAGCAGGACGTGATCGGCGGCGGGTGTCAGCCGGACCGTCACCGCGGCGTCGGGCGCGGTGTGCGTGACTGCGTTGTTCAGCAGGTTGCCCAGGACCTGGCGCAACCGCGCCTCGTCGCCGAGTACCTCCAGCGTCCCTTCGCCCGGTTCGACTTTCAGCTCGATGGTGCGCACGGGTCCGTCGGTGTGCCCGGCGGCGACCACCGCGCGCGCGTTGTGCACCGCGTCGCTGGCGATGGCGAGCAAGTCCACCTGCCCCAGCTCCAGCGGGCGTTGGGCGTCCAGCCGCGCGAGCATGAGCAGGTCTTCGACCAGCACGCCCATCCGCTGGGATTCACGCTCGATGCGATCCATGAGCATGCCCGGATCCTCGGTGGCGCCTTGGCGGTACAACTCGGCGAACCCGCGGATGGTGGTCAGCGGGGTGCGCAGTTCGTGACTGGCGTCGGCGACGAATCGGCGCATCCGTTCCTCGGAGCGCCGGGCCGCCTCCTCGGACGCCTCGGTCGCGGTGAACGCGCGCTGGATCTGCGCCAGCATGCTGTTCAGCGACCGGGACAACCGGTCGACCTCGGTGTTGGTGCCCCGCACCGGCACGCGACGGTGCAGGTCGCCGCCTGCGATCGCCGCGGCGATGCTCTCCACCCGGCGCAACGGCCGCAGACTGCGCCGCACCATGAAGTACGCGATCACCGCGAGCGCGGCCAGGACGATCGCCCCGACGATCAGTTGCAGCATGATCAGCCGGTGCACCGTGTCGGTGTTCTGCGTGAGCGGCAGCGCCACCGTGGTCGTGCCCTCCGGGGTGCGCACCGTCAGCGCACGCCACTCGATCGGTCCCTTCACCGAGCCAACGGTGTACGGACCTGATCGCGGTGTCTGCGGCAGATCAGGTTCGCCATCTACACCGAAAGCCTGGATCACGAACATGCGTCCATCGGTTCTCAGCGAGCGCACGTAGAACTGGCTCGGGGTGTGGCGCGGATCGGGTAGCAGCACCGGTGGCGGTACCGGTGGCAGCACCGATGGCGGCAGGGGTCGCCGCGACCACTCCATCGCGCCCTCGCGCAACTGCTGGTCGGTCCGGTCGGTCAGCTGCTGTTCCAAGCCGGAGGTGACCACCATGCCGGAGATGAGCAGCCCGAGACCGGCGGTGAGCACCAGCAGGACCATCAGCGTCACGCGCAGGGGGATCGCGGACAGCAGTTCGGAAGCTTTCGCACGCGCCGTCGCGATCTTGCTCGGGCTCACGTTCCGCTCTTGCGATGAGGCGCGCGCATCACGTAGCCGACGCCGCGCAGCGTATGGATCAGCCGTGTATCGCCCGTGTCGACCTTTTTGCGCAGGTAGGAGACGTACGTCTCCACCACGCCGACTTCGCCGCCGAAGTCGTAACGCCACACGTGATCGAGAATGCGTGGCTTACTCAGCACCGTTCCCGCATTGACCATGAAATACCGCAGCAGTGTGAACTCGGTGGGGGACAGCGCCACTGGTTCGCCCGCTTTCCATACCTCGTGGGTGTCGTCGTCGAGTTCGATGTCCTCGAAGCGGATGCGCGAACTCTCCCGCTGCGGCGCGGCGTGACCCGCGCGGCGCAGGATGACGCGCAACCTCGCCACGACCTCCTCCAGGCTGAACGGTTTGGTGACGTAGTCGTCGGCACCCAGGGTGAGCCCGGCGACCTTGTCCTGCACCTCGTCCCGTGCGGTCAGGAACAGCACGGGTGCGTCGACGCCATCGGCCCGCAGCCTGCGCAGCAGGCCGAAGCCGTCCATACCCGGCATCATCACGTCCACGATGAGCGCTTGGGGGCGGAAGGTGCGCGCCTTGTCCAGCGCCTGGGCGCCATCGGCCGCGGTGTCCACTTCGAAGCCCTGGTAACGCAGGCTCACCGAGAGGAGTTCGACGATCATCGGCTCGTCGTCGACCACCAGCACCCTGGCCTCGGGTTGCTCCACCGGCGCACCACTCATGGCTTCATGGTCCAGCACCGGGCTGCGAAGTTCCTGGATCGAAGCTGGGTGATTGCTGTGAACCGCCGGTCGGCGGAACGCCTGCTCAGCGCGGCTCGCGGGGTTCCGGGTACACGTCGTCGTCGGTCAGCAGCGCGCTGCCCGCGACCTGGTCTTGCGCCAGCGCGTCCAGGAAGGCGCGGGCCCAGCGGTCCACGTCGTGGGCCAGCACCTGGCGGCGCAGCGCGCGCATCCGCCTGCGCTTGACGTCCCGGTCGTCGCCAAGCGCGGCGACGATGGCGTCCTTCACGTCGTCCAGGTCGTGCGGGTTGCACAGATACGCTTGCCGCAGTTCGGCGGCGGCGCCGGTGAATTCGCTCAACACCAGGGCGCCGTTGAGTCCGCTGTGGGAGGCGACGTACTCCTTGGCGACCAGGTTCATGCCGTCGCGCAGCGGCGTCACCAGCATCACGTCCGCGGCCACGAAGAACGCGATCAGCTCGTCGCGCGGAATCGGCCGGTGCAGGTAGTGCACCACCGGATAGCCCACCCTGGCGAACTCGCCGTTGATCCGGCCGACCTGACGCTCGATATCGCCGCGCATCTGGATGTAGCTCTCGACGCGCTCGCGGCTTGGCGTGGCAAGTTGGATCATGACCGTGTCGGCCGGATCGATCCGGCCGTCGATGAGCAGCTCCTCCAGCGCGTTGAGCCGGATGTCGATGCCCTTGGTGTAGTCCAAGCGATCCACGCCGAGCAGGATGTTCTTCGGGTTGCCCAGCTCGGCCCGGATCTTCGCGGCGCGTTCGCGCACCGACCTGCGCCGGGATTGCTCGTCCAGGTCGGCCGAGGCGATCGAGATCGGGAACGCGCCGACGCGTACCGTACGGAATCCGACCTGGACGACGCCGAGCTTGGATCGCACGCCGACCGAGCCGCGCGAGGTGGGGGGGGGGGGGGGCGGGCGGGGCCGGGCGCGGGAGGGGAGGGGGCCGCCGGGGCGGGGGCGGCGGCGCGCCCGAGAGCTGCGGCGACGGCGCGGGCG
>NZ_JBFAYO010000045.1:0-45062 GCF_040681325.1 Nocardia sp. NPDC051787 | reverse complement strand
CGGCCGGGTGGAGGAAAACGGTGACGGACAGAGTGGGGGAATTCCGTGACGGAACTACCCCTCACCTGGAGGAATTACTTGACGGCTGACATCAACGACTCCGGAATCGGTATCGTCTTGCGGCCCGGCCAAACATCCGCGCAATGCCGTGCCCAACTCGCCGACCCGCGCAGGATGCTTCGCTGAGCAAGAGGACTTTGTGCTGGAGATCGCTGCCTGGCTGCGAGCCAAAATCACGCCGATCAAGACGCCGAAGGTCAACGGTTATTACATGAAGCACGTGGTGGAGAGGGCGATCGGCAGATACGTGTCCAATGGACAGCTCATCCCCGCGGCACTCATCGCTGGCTACCCCCACCGGTACGGCACAGACAGTCCGAGTCTCGTGCTCGCAATGAGCGCGCGGGCCATCAAGCGGATCACCATCATAGGGGGCGACCACAGACACGCCTACGCGGTGAGCGGCACCCATCCACCTGCTATCTGTCCGCTGCGACGGCGTCGGCGAAGTCTCCGACGACGTTGTCGAGAGCAGGGTGGAAAGACGTGCTCACAGCAACGACAGTTCCTCCGAGTTTATCGGATATAGGCGGCGAGCTCGGGGTCTTATTCACCGGTCCAGCCCGTACCGAGGTCGCCTAGAAGAACCTACCCACGCTGCGAAGGGGGTGCCGTCACTCTGCGACCAATCCGGGAACAACCACTCGATCCACATCGAATCGAACAGCAAACCGCAGGGCCCCAACCAAATCCAGGGGATTGTGGTCCGGGCCCGACGCCTCCTAATCGATGTCGCCGGTCATCGAGGTGGCGCAATCGTGGGCCAACACCCCGCCGCTGTCGCGGGCCCCGCGCCGGAAGTCTCGGAACCTCAGCGGCGCGCTCGTCGCAACGGTGGATTCCACAGTAATCTACGCTGGCGGTGGTTCCTCACTGGGTGGTTTATTGTCACGCTCCGAACAAACCACGTCTATCGGCGCCAGGCGGAAGCACCATAACTGCTGTTGGTGCGCTCAATCCGGTCTCGGCCCGCCCACCGGTACTGCACGCAGCGCACCGGTGCCACTCTCCGGAAATCATAATCTGAGCACCAAACCCGGGGCGATTCATCTTCGGCGTTGGCTGGACTGGCTTTCTTCCCACGGAGTCAAGGATCTGGCCGAGGTCGACCAACACCACTGCGATGCCTTCCTGCAGTGGTCTCATCACGTCCGCGACCACGACGGCAATGTGGTTCGCTCCACCTCGCCACGGTATCGGCACAACATCCTGACCCCCGTCAAAGAGCTCGCCGCCTACACCGAGCTGTTCACCACAGGCGGCTACCGCCCGGGTTTCCAGCCATGGCCCCGCCGCGCGATACACCAAGTCGTGGGCCGCACGCATCGTGGTGAGAACAGCACACCACCGGTGCGGCAGGAAGTGTTGCAGCCACTGCTGGCTGCTGCGTTCTACGTCACCGAAGAACTGGCCCCGCATGTCCTCGCCCTGCGCGACACCGAACGACGGCGCGAAATCGAGTGGGAGCATCGTTTCGAGGAACATCACGGTGCAGACGGACAATGGTCGGCGGTGTCCGAGCTTGTGAGTCGATATATGTCTGCAGGTGAACCGCTTCCGCAAACCTCCGACGAGCAGGTCCGCAAGCGCATAGCCCGTGGCTGGGATCGCAATGACCCGTTGCTGCTGGTGAGCACCAAACGATTGGCATTGGAGGCAGGCATCCGCCACCCCTTGGGACTCAAAATCCCGGCCGATCGCCGCACCGAACTCATCGCAGCGGTTCAGCAGGTCGGAGTACAACACCCCACTGCGCGCCACGCCGCTCACGTGCCTCGCGCCGACGGGAATTCATCGGTGCCGTGGACATTGCCGCTGCCGGGCCACACCCGTGTGTCTTCGCTGGTGGAACGTTTACGGACCGCGTGCCTGGTGGTGGTAGCCAGTGTGACGGGGATGCGGATGAGCGAGATCGTCGAACTGCCCTTCGACTGCCGGCTCCCCCCGACCCGCGTCGCCGAAGACTTGGTGCGCTACCGCATCAAGAGCAAACGCATCAAAGGCCAACCCCACGGCGGCACCTGGGACGAATGGGTGGTCGTCGAACAAGTCCACCATGCGCTGGGACTGTTACGGCAAGCGCGGACCACCGGAACGGGCACACACCTGCTCGATCAGGGCAAGATCGATTTCGGGCAACGGCTCACCCTGTTCCGCGACTGGGTAAACAGCGACGACGGCCGACGACTCCACTTGTCTCCGATTCCCGCGGATCCGGTGAACCTGAAGATGCTGCGCCGAACCCTGGCGCTGGAGCTCGCGCGCCGACCCGGCGGATTGCTTGCGGCGAAGGTGCACCTCAAACACATCTCTGTCGCCACCACCGAGGGGCACGCCCTGGCGGTTCCCAGGCCCATTTTCTCGCCGAGATCGCCCAAGAGGAACAACAACGCAACCTCGAACTCACGATGCAAGCATTCACCGACTACCGCAACGGCATTCGTCCGTCTGGACCCGGCGGCATGATCTGACGGCGTTCTTCGAATCCGTCGACCGACAGCTCGGTGACCACCCGGCCGGCGCGGCGGCGATCAAGCGAACCGATCGCGAGCTACTGGTCCTTCTCGGCAAGCGCGCCAACACCTTACATCTCGGTGTCGCGAACTACTGTTGGTTCGCCGACCCTGCCAAAGCTCTCTGCCTGAAGCTGGCCGGAACCCCCACCGCGGACAAGCCGCTGGCTGGGATGTGCGACTCAGCGCGCTGTCCGCAAGCCACACACCACTCATGCCACCGACCGGTCTGGCAGAACGCCGCCGACAATGCGCGAGTATTCCTTGGCAACCTCAGCCGACGCCAAACCACCGAGCGAACACGGCTGCAGACGCAACTGGCCCGTGCCGAGCGGGTCTTGGCAGACATCGACGCCGCGACCGAACAGGAACCCACCGCGTGAGGATCAGCCCCGAACGGCGACAGCAGACCGAGGACCGCATCCGGGCGGCGATGGACCGGCTCCTGCGTGGCGAGCTTCCACCCGAGGGCAAATGCGATATCAAAACCCTCGCCCACGAAGCCGCCGTCACCCGCGCCGCGCTCTACAGCACCTATCTACATCTCAAAGACGAGTTTGAACAGCGCCGCGACAAGCTCCGGCAATCCGGTGTGATCACCGACCCCCGAGAAGCACAGATCACCGGGCTGAAGCAGACCGTCGACAAGCTCCGGGCCCGGAACACCGTGCAGCAGAACCGGATCACGGAGTTGACGCAGTTCCGCACCACCGCATTGTCGCAGCTGGCCGCCCAACACGAGGAGATTCTTCGACTCCGCGCCGCGATGCTCCGCCAGGGCAACGTCCGTGCGCTCCCACGACGCAACAGCTGATGCGCGATGTGAGCGCGCCGATGCTCATACGCTGTTGTGGAGCTGGGCCGCCAAGCGGCGGGCATCCCGGCCGACACCGCGTAGCGAGGGCTGATGACAGGCTGCGCTGCCATTCGAGACCGACATATCCCAGGCCGCGGTGGGTCGTGGACAGCCCTCGGTTGTGATGGGGACGACCGTCTGCGGTGAGTGCGCCGATGTTATTGAGATAGGCGAGGTTTGGGTGGTATCCGGTCGCGAGAACGACCGTGTCCGCTTCTGCGACGTTGCCGTCGGCCCAGACCGCTGCACCGGCTTCGAGGGTGGTGAACATTGGGCGGTGCTCGGGTTTGTTCGCAGCCATGGCTGATCGGTAGATTCCGGTGTCGAACACGGGTGGGGTCGGGCGCCGTCGCAGTAGGTGCCCGATGGGCAGGGTGTCGATTCCTGTGATGGCGAACCAGAAGTGCACATCGCGGCCCAGAGGTCGCTGGGGCACGAATCGCACCGGCGTGCGGCTGGCCAAGGTGACAGTGGCGTGTCCGGCAAGTTCGGTGGCGATCTGGACTGCGGAGTTGCCCGCGCCGACCACGATGATTCGCTGGCCGGCGTATTCGGTGGGTGATCGGTAGCGGTTGGCGTGGACGATGTTTCCGGTGAAGCGGTCTTGCCCTGGCAGCGCAGGGATGTTGGGTGATCCGAATCCGCCGGTGGCGGCGATGAGCCGGGGTGCGGTGATGGTGGTACCGGTGTGGGTGTGCGCGGCGAAGGAGTGTCCGTCGTGGGTGACGGTGTCGACTCGTTGGTTGGTGTGGATGTGGGCGTCGAGGGTTTTCGCGTAGTGGCGCAGGTAGTCGATGACTTCGTCGCGGTGCGGGTAGTGGTCGGGGTTGCCGGGGAAAGGGAGTCCTGGCAGCGCACTGTGTTTGGCGGGTGAGAACAGGGTGAGGCTGTCGTAGTAGTGCGGCCAGGACCCGACGGGTTCGGGTCCTGATTCCAGCAGAGCGACGGTGAGGCCAAGCGTTTGCGGAGATGGTGGGTGGCGGCTAGACCTGATTGGCCGCCACCGATGACGAGGGCGTCGTAGTCGGTGGTCACTTGTCGTGTCCTCGGGAGGTCAGATTGATCGGGAATCGCGGGGTACGGAGGTGAGCGCGACCATCGCGGCCACGATGGCGATGGCAGCAAGAACGAGGTAGGTGTTGGCGTAGCTGCCGGTCCAGCTGGTGAGTGCGGTCCCCGCCTACGGCGCCAACGCCATCACGATGACCACCGGGGCCGACATGAGTCCGCTGAGACGGCCGTAATGGGTTGCGCCCCAGCGGTCGGTGATCGCGGTGGCCTGGATGAGCGTCATGATCCCCCGCACGAGCCCGGCATCGATCGAGACGCCGATCAGGACCATTGCGGTGGCGCCGAGTCCGAGTAGTGCTGTCGCGGCGGCTGTGGCGGTGAAGGCTGCGACAATGCGGGTGCGTGGCGTCGTGGCGGCGGCGAGTGGGAGGTAGCCGATGCGGCCGAGAACTTGTCCCGCGCCGCCGAGGCCGAGGGTGAGCGCGGCCAGCGATGGGGAGAATCCGCGTTCGATCAGCAGGGGCACCATGTTGAATACGCCAGCGAAGGCGGTGAATGCACCTAGGCTCAACGCGATCACCAAGGCCAGGAAGGCGGGGCTGCGGGCGATGGCGCTGTGGTCGGCGTGAAAACTGTTCGCCGGTGGGGGTGGTTGCGGCCAGGGGCCGTCCAGCCCGATCCAGTGGGCTGGAATCGTCACCACGGCCAGAAGCGCGGTGAGGACGAGATAGGTTGCGCGCCAATCAGTATGCTGCACGATGGCCGCGGTGAGTGGGGCGAAGACGGTGCTGGCGAGTCCCGCAGCGAGGGTGAGGATCATCAACGCTTTCACGTGCCCGTCGCCGTACCAGCGGGTCAGGGCAGCGAAGGCCAGCGGGTAGCGCACCGCTCCCATCGCGATCCCGGCGGCGATCCATCCCGCGAAGAACAACACCAGGTTCGGTGCGGTCGCCACCATGATGAGCGAGGAAATGGCGAGTATCGATCCGGTGGTCATGATGGCGCGGGGACCGATCCGGTCGATGATGCGCCCGACCGGGATTCCGGTGAGCGCGGCAGCGAGTTGGCTCAGGGAGAAGGCGGCGGTGATGGTTGGCGCCGACCACCCGGTGTCCTCGGTGATGGAGACCGATAGGACGGGGAAGGCGTAGTAGAGGATGCCCCAGCTGGTGATCTCGGTCAGGCACAAGATCGTCAGCACCCTGCGCAGGCCGGTAGCGGTGAGGCCCCCGGCCCGCGGAGCGGCAACAGTGATGTCGGGCAAGGGGTTACGCTCGCGCGGGTGCGGCCGTGCCGAGGGTGATCAGTTCCGGTTGCGGTGCCCTGCCGCCTCCCCCGCCGTTGTCCGCGGTGCCGGTGGCGGCGGCGGGGTCGTCGAAGACACCGGCGCCGCCGCAGACACCGGTGTCGGGCAGGGTGAGCTCGACGCGGGTGGCCGATTCGTGGTCCCCGGCGAGGGCGGCGGCGATGGAGCGGACCTGTTCGTAGCCGGTCATGGCCAGGAAGGTCGGGGCGCGGCCGTAGCTTTTCATCCCGGCCAGGAACACGTTCGGTTCGGGGTGTGCGAGTTCGGTGACGCCGTGGGGGTAGACGGTGCCGCAGGAGTGCGCGTTCGGATCGATCAGCGGTGCCAGCTGCGTCGGGGCTTGCAGGACCGGATCCAGGCCGAGGCGGACCTCCGACAGCCACGACAACTCCGGGCGGAACCCCGTCAACACCACCACCCGATCCACGTCCTCGACCCGGCGACCGGCATCCGACACCAGCCTGTGCCGACCGTTGCCGGTGGGTTCGATTGCGGCGGTACGGAATCCGGTCACGACTGTGAGCAGACCGGCGTCGAGCGCGTGCTTGGCGCGCTGCCCGAGTGCGCCGCGCGCGGGCAACTGATCGGCCTCGCCGCCACCGAAGGTGGAGCCAACCTCCCCGCGGCGCAGCACCCAGGTCAACCGGGTGCCCGGCTCGTTCTTCGCGACCTCGGCCAGCGCGATGATCGCGGTCAACGCCGAATGCCCACTCCCGGCGATCACAGTGTGCTTGCCCGCGTATCGGGCGCGGACGGTGTCGTCGTCGAGGTCGGGCACCCGGTAGTCGATCACCGCGGCGGCAGTGGTTTCGCCCAGCGCGGGCAACCCTTCGCCGCCGAGCGGGTTGGGCGCGCCCCAGGTGCCGGAGGCGTCGATCACCGCACGTGCCAGGACCCGGTCTTCGCTGCCGTCGCCGTAGCGCAGGTGCACCGAGAGGGGTTCGCTGTCGCGTCCGGCGTTCACGACCCGGTCGCGGCCGCGGCGGGCCACGCCCACGACCTCGGTGTCGAGGACGACCACGTCCTCGCCGAGCGCTTTCGCCAGCGGCACCAGGTAGTCGTCGACCCAGTCCTGACCGGTCGGGTAGGTGTTCTGCGCCGGGGCGGCCCAGCCGCTGGGCTCGAGCAGGCGGCGGGCGGCCGGGGCGATGAGTTCGGCCCAGCGGGAGAACAGCCGCACATGATTCCACTCGCCCACGGCCGCACCAGCGGTGGCGCCGCGTTCGAACACCAGCGGATTCAGTCCTCGTTCACGCAGTTCAGCGGCGGCGGCCAGGCCGATCGGCCCGGCTCCGACCACCACCACGGGGAGCTCGTTCACCATGAGACATCCTTTCATCGACGGTCATCGATTAAGTTGGTGATGAACTCTATCGACGTCTGTCGATGAATGCAACCATCGATGACTGTCGATATAGTGGTGGTTATGACTTCGTTGGATATGCCGGTCGTGCGCACAACCGGTGCGGGCCGGGTGGACGCGCTGACGGTGGGTGATGCGACCACCTACGCGCAGTGGTTCGCCTGCCTGGCCGATCCGACGCGGGTGCGGCTGCTGCATCAGGTCGCCGCCCGCCCGGCCGGGATCACCGTCGGTGAACTCGCCGAAGCGCTGGGGATCGGGCAGCCCACGGTGTCGCATCACGTGCGCAAACTCGCCGATGTCGGGTTCGTCAGCGTCCACAAGGACCGCACCTCCACCGTCGTGGTGATCAACCCCGCCTGCTGCACCGGCCTGCCCCACGCCGCCGACGCGGTCATGGGCGTGTTGACCCTGCGGCCCTGCTGCCCGACGGATCTGCCGGCCGACGTCACCGTCCGGCAGATGCGCGCGAACGATTGGGAGGCGGTGCGCCGCATCTACGGCGAGGGCATCGCCACCCGCACCGCCACCACCGAGGTCCCCAGCCGAGAAGCCCTCGAAGCGCGATGGCTGCCCCAGCATCGATGGGTGGCCGAGATCGACGGCGAGGTCGTCGGCTGGGCCGCACTCAGCCTGGTCTCCTCCCATGAGGGCTACCAGGGGGTGGCCGAGAGCTCGGTGTATGTCGCCGAGCAAATGCGCGGGCGCGGCGTCGGGAAAGCGCTGCTGCACCGCCAGGTCATCGCCGCCGACGAAGCCGGGCTGTGGACGCTGCAGACCTCGATCTTCCCGGACAACCGCGCCGGGATCGCCGTGCACCACTCCGCGGGCTACCGCACCGTCGGGGTACGCGAACGCATCGCCCAACTCGACGGAAAGTGGCGCGACAGCGTGTTCCTCGAACGCCGCAGCCCGGTGGTTTGAGCCGGCGCTCACCGCATGCCGGTGAGGGTGAGTTGGCGCCGGTGGTGGTCGTAATGGCGGCCGGGATAGGCGTAGATGTCGGCGAGGGTCATGCAATCGGCGAAATAGGGATCCCACCGGGTCGGGTAGTGCATACCGCGCTGGAATTCGGTCTCTCGTTCGTGTGCCAGCGAGCGTTGTAGCGAGCCGATCACCCGGTCGAGTTTCGCTCCCATCCGGTGGCGGTTGTAGACACGAGCCGCCCAGCACGAGCCGTAGTAGTTGATCACATCGAACGGCGCTGTCGCGGCGTCGAGTACTGCGGCGAATCCGCGTCCGACGCCGTCGGGCAGCCGCCCCATCACGTGCAGAACGATCAGCAGCCGACGCACCACCATGTACCCGAACAGCATGTGGAACAGCAGTTGCTCGTTGCTCCAGCGGGTCCCCGCCGACGCCTTGCCCCAGTCGTCCTCGCCCGCCGCTCTCAGCAGAGCGTGGAAGTCGGCGCGCGCTCGCTCCAGGTCGGCGGCGAGCACGCTTCGATCCGTCACCGGCATGGCGCCTCGATTCAATGGCCGAAAAGATCTGCGGCTCCGTGGCAGTCTTCATCGTCCACCCGACTGTTCGGGCTTCACAACCGCCACCTGACAGGTGATCGCTCCAGAGGTGGCCCAGAGTTCGTTCGATCTCGGGGTTGCCTCCGGTGCCTGGATATCGGTTCACCCGCCCGGGTGCGTCCTTTCCTGTTGTTCTCCGTCTGTCCTGGTACCCATCCCCACTGATCCAGGAGTCATCATGACCAACCCGAATGAATTCGAGTCCACGGCGGCACATCGGACCGACGCATCGCCGCAGCCTGCGGCGCGCTCCTGTTGCAGCACCGAAGAGCAGACCTCGTGCTGCGACCAGAGCGACAAGGCGACGTGCTGCGCTCCGGCGGCCACAGCTGGCGGCGGCTGCGGCTGCCAATAGCCCTCACCCAGCATGGTGCGGTGCGAGCCTCGAACGGCTCGCACCGCACCTTTGTCTTATCGTGGCGATCCTGCTGATGACGGGCGGGCGTTCCCGAACTGGTGTGCCGGTCTACTGGTCGCGTGGTGTGGCACCACAGCCGCAGCCTGTGTCGCTGCTGGCTGCGCCGCCGCAGGCTCCGTCGCGGGGTTGGTAGTCGTGCACGTGGCCGGTGCGGTCCTGGCTGATCTGACAGCAGGCGTGCAATTTGGCCTTCAGAGCGGCGCGGCCGCGTTGCACGCGAGATTTCATCCCCGACACCGAAATACCCGCCGCACTGGCAGCAGCGGTGTGCGTGCGGGCGTCGAAGTCGACCATCCTCACCGCCGCGGCCTGCTCGGCGGGCAGCCCGGAGAGCATCGGCCCCAGGCACGAGGCGAGTTCTTTCTCCGCAGCCTCGCCGGTGTCGGGCTCAGCTTCGGTGGTGGATGGGTTGTCGGGGACGGCGTCGACGGGTAGTTCGCGGCGATGGGGCGCGGACCGGTAGTAGTCGGTGATCGCATTGCGGGTGATGGCATACATCCAGCCCAGCAGCCGGTCCTGATCGCGCAGTTTGTCCAGGCTTTGGGCCATGCGCAGGAACACGATGGACAAGATGTCGTCGGCGTCTTCCTGGCGCGAGACCCGGCGGGCGATGAAGGCCCGCAGGTCGTCCGAAAAGCGGCGCCAGAGCTGGTCGAGATCAGCGTGGTCCGCTCGTGGTGTGGTCTCGGTGGTGGCCGTTGTCTCGCTCATGATCGAGGTTCCTCTCCCCCTCCAGCATCCTCGCCCACCCCTGTGGTTGGCGAGCCTTGGTGCGCGGTGCCCGATATCGACGACGGTCGCAGTGATCGGACGCATCCTGCGTCCGAATCCGGGGTGTCACGTCTGTATGGGTGTCGATGTCGATGTCGGGTTTTCCGATTCGACGAACCCCACAAAGCGCCGTGAGGAGGTGAGGGCGATGCTGACCACACATCTGTTGTCGGATCTGGCCGAAGAAGAGGTCGATCTGATCGTGGCGGAGGAACTGCATCTGCTCGACGCCACCGCATGAGCGCCGTCGACGCCCGCACAGGGCGTATCCGCTGACAAAGCACTCCCAGCGCCTCTATCCCCTCGGGGTAGAGGCCATCGGGGTGTCCAGCCCCGGAACATCAACGCACCCGCAAATCCCGCCCCGCCCTTCCCTTTCCAAAGGGACAAGGACGGGCGGGTGCGTCGTCGTTCAGCGGACGCGCGCCGGTCGAACCCGGCGGGCCAGGAAGGGGACAGCGGTGACCGCGGCCCACAGGCCGATCGCCGCGAGCAAGGCGGTGGCGGTGTCGGCGGCGGTGGCGGTGGCGGTGCCGAGCACGTGCCCGCGCAGGGCGTCGGTGGCGTGTGCGACCGGATTCATCGTGGCCATGGCCTGCATCCAGCCGGGCATGGTCTGGATCGGTGCGAACGCACTCGAGACGAACATCAGCGGCATCATCACCATCATTCCGGCGAACTGGACCACGTCCGGGCGGCGTAGCCGGTCGCCGATCAGCCCGAACAGGGCGCTCATCGCCCCCGCCAGCACCACCAGCACCACGACCGCGGCGACAGCATCGACGGCGGTGCCGTGGAACTCGAAACCCAATGCCACGGCTGCGATCCCGAGCAGCGCGGCTCGGGCGAGGGTGAAGACGGCCTCGTTGATAGTGCGAGCCACCCCGGGCAACGTCGCCCGCATCGGCAGGGCCGCGAAGCGGTCATGTAGGCCGTTGGTGTGATCGATCGCGGCCGAGACTCCGGCGTTGGTACCGGCCATCACTGTCGAGACGGCGAGCATGGCCGGGGTGAGGAAGTCGATGTAGCTGACCCCGGCCGGGAAGCCGGGTCCGGCGGCGACGCTGCGGAACACCTGGCTGAACAATACGAGCATCGCCATCGGCATGGTCAGCGAGAACATCAGCAGTTGCGGGACGCGGGCGCTGGTGCGCAGGTTCCGGACGGTCAGGGCGGCGAGCTGGTCTCCGATCGGGGAACGCCCGATCGTGGTCGTGGTGGTGGTCATCGGTGGGCTCCGGTGGTGTGGGCGAGGTGGGTGAAGACGTCATCGAGACTCGGGGAGGTCACATCCAGGTCGTTGACTTCGACACCGCCGCGGTGCAACTCGGCGACCAGTGCGGTCGCGGTGGGGGCGTCATCGACCGTGACCGACACCCGCACCCGGGTGCCGTCGACCTGGTCGGTGTCCGGGGTGAACGGCAGATCCGCGATCTGGTGGATGGGGACGGTGGCGTGCAGGACCTTGCCGCCGACGATCCGTTTCAGCTCGGCGGGGGTGCCGCGGGCAGCGACCCGGCCGCGGCTCAGGACCACGATGTGGTCGGCGAGCCGGTCGGCTTCCTCGAGATACTGGGTCGTGAGCACGACGGTGGTGCCCGCGGTGGTGAGCTCGTCGACGACATCCCACAGCCCGGCGCGGGCCAGGGGGTCCAGACCGGTGGTCGGCTCGTCGAGGAACAGCACCGACGGGTCGGCGACGAGGCTGGCGGCCAGATCGACGCGGCGGCGGGAACCGCCGGACAGTTCCCCGACCCGCCGAGTCGCGTACTCACCCAGCCCGAGCCGGTCGATCAGCGCGTCGGCACGTGTGCGGGCGGTACGGCGCAGACCAGCCAGTCGGCCGATCAGCTCCAAATTCTCCCGGGCCGTGAGGAATTCGTCGAGTCCGGCGTATTGACCGGTCACCCCGATCCGGCGGCGAACCTCGGTGGCGTCGGCGACCACGTCGAGGCCGGCGATCTGCACGCGGCCGACGGTGGGCCGCACCAGAGTGGTGAGTGCGCGGATCAGGGTGGTCTTGCCGGCACCGTTGTGCCCGAGCACCCCGAGCGTCGTCCCAGCAGCAGCTTCCAGATCGACACCGTCGAGCGCCCAGATTCTGCCGTACGCGACGCGCAGATCCTCGACCACGACGGCCGCGGCGGTCATCGCACACCCCCGATGCGGTGGACGTAGTTGGACAGGTGAATGGTCATCACAGTTCCTCTCAGAAGAAGATGTGCTCGCACCCGGGACGGATGGGAGTTCCGCTTCCTCAGACGAACCAGCCGCGAGTTGGACGCACCGATGCTGCTGACGGCCGGTGTTCAGATGAGTGGCACCCGCGTAGTCCTGCCACCGCGCCATGGCCGCGCGGGCAGGTCGGACCACACATCGCAGTCAGCAAATACAGACCGGTCGCTACCGTGAAGTTCAAGCGGTGACCTCGTCGGGATCGGAGCGGGTCCACCTGGGCATGTTCACCAGTTGTTTGCTTGCCACATGGTTCGATAGCCGTCAATATCGACTCATGTCTAAATCGCAGCTCGCGATGACGCCGGTGCAGGAGTGCACGGCGTCCCTTGTGGTGCGTCGGCCGTTATCGGCCGAGGCCGCCGTCTCGCTGGCGGGGGTGTTCAAGGCGCTGTCGGAGCCGGTTCGGCTGCGGGTGCTGAGCGCGGTCGCCAGCCGTGCGAATCACGAGGCGTGTGTGTGCGATCTGTCCGAGGGTATCGATGTGACCCAGCCGACGATCTCGCATCACCTGAAGGTGTTGCGTGAGGCGGGTTTGCTCAGCAGTGAACGTCGCGCGTCGTGGGTGTACTACCGGGTGGAGCCCGCTGTTTTGCAGCAACTGTCGGCGTTCCTGGCCGACACGACGCCGGTCGGTGATCGGTGAACGGGATGGCGCGACGGCTGGTCGCGGAGTTCGTGGGCAGCGCGTTGCTGGTCGCGGTGGTCGTCGGTTCCGGGATCGCCGCCGAACAGCTCTCCCCCGGTAACACGGGTTTGCAACTGTTGGAGAACTCGACCGCGACGGTGTTCGGTCTCGGCGTCCTGATCCTGGTGTTCGGGCCGGTATCGGGCGCGCACTTCAATCCAGTTGTCTCTGTCGCGGATTGGCTGCTCGGACGCCGCCGCGGTACCGGGCTCGGTGGCGTCGAGGTCCTCGGCTATGTGGCCGCACAGATCGCCGGGTGCTCGGCCGGGGCGGTGCTGGCCAATGTCATGTTCGAGGTAGGCGCGTTCCAGGTCTCCACCCATGACCGCGTCAGCGATGGCCATCTGGTCGGTGAAGTAGTGGCCACGGCGGGTTTGGTGGCGGTGATCTTCGCGCTGGCACGCACGGGCCGGGCAGCGATGTCGGCGGCAGCGGTGGGCGCCTACATCGGCGCGGCGTACTGGTTCACCAGTTCGACCTCCTTCGCCAACCCCGCGGTCACGGTGGGCCGGATGTTCTCCGACACCTTCGCCGGCATCGCACCTGGCTCGGCGCCGGCCTTCATCGCCGCTCAGATCGGTGGTGCGGCGCTGGGGCTGGCGTTGATCGTCTGGTTGTATCCCGGCAGCGCCGCCACCGCGGACAACGTCGTTGTTCCGCACGAGACCACCGAGCCCGAAAAGCTTTCTCGAGTCTGAAAGGACCATTCTCAGATGGCATCCAAGCCCAGTGTGTTGTTCGTTTGCGTCCACAACGCTGGACGCTCGCAGATGGCCGCCGGTTTTCTGGCGCATCTGGCCGGTGAGGCGATCGAGGTTCGCTCGGCGGGCAGCGCTCCGGCCGAGTCGCTGAATCCTGCCGCCGTCGCCGCGATGAAGGAACTCGGGATCGACATCACCGCCCAGTTCCCGAAGATCCTCACCTATGACGCGGTGGAGACCTCTGATGTGGTCATCACCATGGGCTGCGGTGACACCTGCCCGGTTCTGCCCGGAGTGAGCTACCGCGACTGGCAACTCGAGGACCCGGCAGGCAAGGGTGTCGACGCGGTGCGCCCGATTCGCGATGAGATCCGCTCACGCGTCGAGGACCTCATCGCCGAACTGCTGCCCACCCACGTCTGATCCCCGGGAGTCATCGTGCCAATCGTCGAGATCTTCGAACCCGCGCTGTGCTGCAACACCGGTGTGTGTGGCCCCGACGTCGACCAAGCCTTGGTGGAATTCTCCGCCGACATGGACTGGGTCCGGCGCCAAGGCGCGGCGGTGACTCGCTACAACCTCGCCGGTGACCCGATGGCGTTCGCCGCCAGCGACATCGCGCGCAAGTTCCTGGAGGTGGCCGGATCCAAAGGACTTCCGCTCGTGGTGGTGGACGGAGTCACCGCCTTGACCGGCCGTTACCCGACCCGTACCCAACTCTCAGACTGGGCCGGGCTGGCTGCTGCGAACACCGAGACCGCCATCGCCCCGGCAGGTGTCCAGATGCTGGGGTTGTCCGAGGCCGAGGGCTGTCAACCCGGCAGCGGCTGTTGCTGACCGCCGTGTCGACACCCGAATTCCTCACCGATGCACCCCGGTTTCTCCTGTTCACCGGCAAGGGCGGGGTCGGGAAGACCTCGGTGGCGTGCGCATCCGCGGTAGCACTCGCCCGCCAGGGTCGCGAGGTGCTGCTGGTCAGTACCGACCCCGCCGCGAACCTCGGACACGTCTTCGGATGCGAGGTCGGGGCGAGGGTGACCACGCTGGAATCGGTGCCCGGGCTGTCGCTGCTCGAGATCGACCCCGCGCAAACCGCCGCCGCCTACCGCGAGCGCATCATCGGGCCGGTCCGTAACCTGCTGCCCGCCAAAGAAATCGAAACCATCACCGAGCAGCTGTCGGGGTCGTGCACCACCGAGATCGCCTCGTTCAACGAGTTCACAAGCCTGCTCAGTGGCGAGGGCACCGGTTTCGATCATGTCGTGTTCGACACCGCTCCCACCGGCCACACCATCCGGCTGCTGCGGCTGCCCGGCGCGTGGACGCAGTTCCTCGACACGGGCAAGGGCGATGCCTCCTGCCTGGGTCCGCTGTCGGGCTTGGACCGCCACCGCACGGACTACGCGAGCGCGGTGGCGGCGCTGCAAGACCCGGCCCGCAGCCGCCTGGTTTTGGTGGCTCGTGCTCAGACCTCGACGCTGACCGAACTCGACCGCACCGCGACCGAACTGGCCGCCACCGGCATCACCGGCCGCTATCTGGTCCTCAACGCCCTGCTGCCCGACACCGGCGGTGATGACCCACTGGCCGCTGCGCTCCACGCTCGCGAGCAAGCCGCGATCGCGGCTATGCCTGCGACGCTGGCCGAATTGCCGTGTGACCGTGTCGAACTCGCCCCCACCGATATCGTCGGTCTCGACGCGCTCGAGGTCTTCTTCACCGACCATCACGCACGGATGCCCGCACTCGATGTCGCGCCGCCCGCTGTTGCCGACGCACCGTTGGCCGGGCTGGTCGAGGAGATCGAGGCCGACGGGCACGGGTTGATCCTGTGCATGGGCAAGGGCGGTGTCGGTAAGACCACCATCGCCGCCGCGCTCGCGGTCGCGCTGGCTTTCCGTGGTCAGGATGTGCATCTGACCACCACCGATCCCGCTGCTCACCTGCACACTGCTCTACCCGAGACAGTCGCGAATCTGGTGGTCTCGCGCATCGACCCGGCCGAGGCTACCGAAACCTACCGGCGACGTGTATTGGCTACCAAGGGCGCGAACCTCGACGCACAAGGCCGCGCGGCGCTGGTCGAGGATCTACGTTCTCCCTGTATCGAAGAAGTCGCGGTGTTCCAAGCCTTTTCCCGCATCGTGCACGAGTCTCGACGTCGATTCGTCATCGTCGATACCGCACCCACCGGACATACGCTGCTGCTGCTGGACGCGACAGGCTCCTACCATCGTGAAGTAGCCCGGCAGATGGGCGAGCACCAAGCTTTCACCACGCCGTTGATGCGGTTGCAGGATCCCGCCCAGACCAAAGTCGTGCTCGTCACCCTGGCCGAGACAACTCCGGTCCTCGAAGCGGCCCAACTCCAGGAAGACCTGCAACGCGCCGGTATCAGCCCGTGGGCGTGGGTGATCAACAACTGTGTCGGCGCGGCAGGTCCGACCACGCCGTTGCTGCGGCACCGCGCACACGGTGAGAGCAACGAGATCCACACCGTCGCCACCCGATACGCTGCCCGCCTGGCCGTTGTCGGTGCCCGAACCCAGGACCCGACCGGGGTCGCAGCGTTGACCGAACTCGTCGAGTCCAGCGGGGTCACCACCCCGGTGTAGGTCGGGGTTCGCGACCTACACCCACGGGCCAGCGGTCAGACCGTCAAGAATTGGCGAAACGCTGAGCCGGTGCTCGCGGACCGACGCTCGGGTGGCCACTTGCACCGCGTCCCACGCGGATCCCATGGGGGATCGAGTTCGCGGGCGCGCAAGGCAGCGCTGATACCAGCTTCGCTGCCGCCGCTCGCAATGACCTGCCGAACGGACACAGGGGTTCCCCTCCTGAGGCGGGGACGTGGTCGCCGTGGCCGGAAAGCTCAGGCGAGAGTGGTGATGTCGAGTTCAGCGAGCAGGCGTCGGACACGTTCCTCGATCTCGTCGCGGATCGGTCGTACCGAGGCGAGGTCCTGTCCGGACGGGTCTTCCAGGACCCATTCCTCATAGCGGCGGCCCGGATACACCGGGCACGCGTCGCCGCAGCCCATCGTGATGATCACGTCGGCAGCCTGCACAATCTCCTCGGTCCACGGTTTGGGAAACTCGCCCGTGATATCGATGCCCACTTCGGTCATCGCCGCTACCGCGGCCGGATTGATCTCTGCACCGGGTTCCGAACCGCCCGACCAGGCCACCGCCCGATCCCCCGCGAGGTGGGTGAAGAACCCCAGTGCCATTTGCGAGCGTCCCGCGTTGTGCGTGCACAGGAACAGCACCGTCGGCTTGCCGTCGACGATCTTGCCCTCCACGCGTGCCAGCGCGCGCAGGCGTTGGCGCGCGAACCGTTCAGCGAGCAGCGGTAGGTAGTTCACCACCGTCGCGCGCCCGGCGAATTGATCGTAGGAGGAGTGCAGGAACCGTTCGATGGTTTCCACTCCGAAGGTGCCGGCGAACTCGGTCCGCAATCGCGTGGCGGCAGTCTTGAGTGCCAGCTTCTGATCTATGGACAAGTCTTCGCGCACGTAGTTGGCGTGAGCGACAGGGCTATCGGGCATCACGAACTCCAAACATCAACGGTGCCCGATGGTTTCGGGCACAAGATTCAGGGGACAGTGGGATCGGCAGCAGGAGTGACGGTGACCGCGATACGGTCGACGCGGCGGCGGATCTGATCGAGGGCCCGGTCGAATGCGGCGTCGGTACCGGCGGGCACAGGGTCCAGGATCGACCAGTGCAGCCGGGCGAGTTCGGCGGGTAGTTCCTCGTGTGCGTTGTTGCAGACCGCGATCACCAGGTCCCCCGGCTGCACCAACCCGTCGACCGCACGCGGAGACTGGGCGCGCAGCGGAATCCGATGACGCCGCGCCGCGGCTACCGCCCCCGGATGCACCCGCTCGGCAGGATGTGTACCGGCCGAGGTGGCCGGAACCTCGCTGCACTGCGCCCACGCGGCCACCGCCAACTGCGAGCGCGCGGTATTGCGGCTACAGACAAACACCACCCGCCGCGCCGCGATCACGCTGCGCGGCAGCAGATTCGCTCCGAAGTCGGCCACCAGCCGCAGATAGCTGCGGCGGCGATCGCCTTCGGACCGCTCCTTGCGCACCAATCCCGCGCGTTCGAGGACCTGCACGTGGTGGGCCAGCAGGTTCGTCGAGATCGCTAATCGCGCACACAACTCCGAGGACGCCATGTCACCGGTGGCCAGCGCATCCACGATCAGTACCCGTGTGACGTCGGAGAGCGCGGCGTGCACCTCGGCACGCCGCTCCACCGACCACAATCCCTCAGTATCCATTGACTCAATAATCACTGATCTAATATCGTGGGTCAAGCGCGCAGGGGTGCTCCGACAGATCCGGCTCGGGCTCGAGCCACCACATCGGCATCACCCCGAGCGCGCGTGTTCTGCGGAGTGCTGCAGCGAGATCCGCAGGGCCTCAACGTGAATGGATGCCCACGGATTCGGAAAAGGATCGGTGGTCGTCTCTCACCGTCGCTGCGACCACCGCGGTTTCGCACCCGAATTTCTTCGACCCGAGTCCCCACACACGATGTCCGACCAGTCGCGGCTGCACAGGGGACCGACCAGGAAAGCACCCTCGACATGAGTTTCCGCCAGGCCAAACGCCTGCATGCTCTCACGCTCGGCATCATCACCGTTGCGGCCCTGACCGCGTGCGCAGGCGGTGATCGGGAATCGGATGCCACGCTGTCGGGGCCGGTCGTGATCGACGGATCGAGCACGGTCCAACCGCTATCGCTGGCGGCGGCCAAGCTGTTCATGGCCGAGCACCCTGAGGTCCAGGTCAGCATCGCAGCGTCGGGCACCGGGGGTGGGTTCAAGAAGTTCTGCGCCGGGGAGATCGATATCTCCGACACCTCGCGCCCGATGAGCGGCGCTGAATCCAAACAATGCGGGGAACACGGCGTGATATTCAGCGCGCTGCAGGTGGCCAACGACGCACTCACGGTCGTGGTCAACAAGGACATCACCTGGGCCAAATGCCTGACCGTCGAGCAACTGAAGAAGACGTGGGAGCCGGGCTCGACGGTCAAGAACTGGAACGAGATCGACCCGTCCTTCCCCAACGAGCCATTGAGTCTGTACGGCGCCGGGTCGGAATCGGGAACTTTCGACTACTTCACCCAGGTGATTAACGGCACCGAAGGTGCCAGCCGCCCCGACAACCGCCCCAGCGAGGACGACAACATCACCGTCGCGGGCGTCGCCAGCGCGAAGGGAGCCCTGGGATATTTCGGCTTCTCCTACTTCGAGGAGAACACCGACAAACTGCGCGCGGTCGAGATCAACAGCGGCAAAGGATGCATCGCGCCGTCGGTGCCGACCGCTCAGGACGGCAGCTACAAGCCCTTGGCCCGTCCGCTGTTCATTCACCTCACCGACACGGCGCTCAAGAAGCCACAGGTGGAGAAGTTCGCCGAGTTCTACATCAAAAACAAC
This sequence comes from Nocardia sp. NPDC051787, assembly GCF_040681325.1. NCBI lineage: Bacteria > Bacillati > Actinomycetota > Actinomycetes > Mycobacteriales > Nocardiaceae > Nocardia > Nocardia sp. NPDC051787. The sequence continues at coordinate 26,160 of NZ_JBFAYO010000045.1, read as the reverse complement.
GCCAAGATCGTCGACTCGGCCGGGTTCATACCGATGACCAGCCCGCAGATCTCCCAAGCCCGCGCGGAACTGGCCGACATCATGGAGACCGCCGGACAATGACCGCCCACGCAGTCCCGGCCCCGACGCCCGGTGGCGAGCGCGACGTTGCGACCGTGGTCGCCCGATCCGCGTCGCGCCGTACCGATGGCCTCACCGACCCGGAGCGCTCTCAAGGGCGGCAACGACTTCGAACGAAAAGGAACCCTCTAGCCGTGAGTCCCACACCAGCAGTGCTGTTCGTCTGCGTCAAGAACGGCGGCAAATCCCAGATGGCCGCCGGATTGATGCGCAAGGCAGCAGGCAACCGGGTCGATGTGTACTCCGCAGGAACCAAACCCGGTGCCGGACTCAACGAATTATCGGTGCAGTCGTTGCGTGAAGTCGGAGTCGATCTGAGCCAGGAAAGACCCAAGCCGATCGACCCACGGCTACTGCGTGCGGTCGACCTGGTCGTCACCCTCGGCCGCGACGCCCACGTCGAACCTGTCGCGGGTGTGCGAATCGTCAACTGGGACACCGACGAACCCTCCGAACGCGGCATCGACGGCATCGAACGCATGCGCCTGGTCCGCGACGACATCGCCGCCCGTGTCAACACTCTGCTCACCGAACTCACCTCCCCCACCTAATCTTTCCGCTCACCACTCCGGACGGGGCCGCTGTTGCGCGGCCTCGCCGACGGTGATCAGAATCATCAGCGCTAGGCGTCGATGCGCACATCCTCTGCATCGGGCACGAGCGCGACCAGAGCAGGCTGCGACACCGATCACGACAACGGCGAAGCCGAGTGGTTCCAGCCATGCCAGGCTCACCAGAATTGTCCCGCCGCCAAAGACTCCGACGGCGATGGAGATCGGAGCCGGGCGCAGGGTCGCGCCGAGCCCGGTCGGCGCCCACCAACAGCGAGCCTGTTTTTATTCACGACCCACATCAACCACCACCCGCGGCCTTCCGCGCGGCCCTGCGCGGTGCTGCCCGTGCCAGTGCAGTTGTTCGGGGTTGTCGGTGTCGTGAATGTCGTCCCAAGTCCATTGGTCTTCGGTGAATCGCAGGAGCAGGCTGGGGAATTGGCCGTTGTAGGTGGTGGTCGGCACCACACGCCCGGTGCCAACTCGATTTCGCCCCGCCCGATCGGCACGGTGTAGTCGACCTTGCCGCCGGGCGGCGCGTCCAAGGGGGCCGCGCGAGCAGCCTGCGGCGGCCGTGCCCGCACTGCTCACCGGGCCAGAGCACTCCATTGGAGAAAATCATGCCGATCGACAGGCGCGCTGATTCGCCTTCTTCGCAACGCGCGACAGATCGAATTGCATTGTCTTTCTTGGCGATATGGCATCGGATCTCCACATTCGATGCCGATCGGCTGGTGAGTCTACGGTTGTCCGGTTGCGGGTTGGAACAGTTCGACGAAGTTGCCCGCGGGGTCCTCGAGCAGGATCTGTTGTCCGCCTGGTCCGCTGACGATGTCATTGCGGAAGGTCAGGCCCGCGGCGCGGAGGCGGTCGACCTCGGCGGCGATGTCCTCGACGATGAGGTGGATGCGGTTCCAGCCGCCGGGGATCGGCGTGGTTCCATCGGACATGGGGCGGGCGCCGGAGCTGGTGGGACCGGACAGCAGCACCCGCAACGGTCCGCGCACGACGTCGGCGAATGCGGGTGCAGCGTTGTGGCCGAGGGTGAATCCGAGGTGGGTGGTGTAGAAGTCGATGGCGGCGGTGACGTCGTCGACGATGTAGCGGACGTTGGCGAGTTCAGTTGTTGCGCTGGCCATGAGTGGTCACTCCTCGGCGTCGGTGTTTTTCGCCAGGACGGGCAGTAGGAACTGGATGCGAGTGTCCAATTCCGCTGCGATACGGTGGAATTCCGGATACGTGGCTCGATCGGTGTCGGCAATGGTGGCCGGGTCGGGCAGGCTCCAGTGCATGGTCGCGGTGGTGCCGCGGCTGGGTTCGAGCTCGCGGATCTTGTCGCACAACGTGACCACGTACGCGAACCGGCGGTCCGCCACCGCGGTCAAGGGTTTCGGTCGCCGATTCCCGAGATCGATGCCGAAGTCCGCACGCATGACCCGCACGGCGTTGGGGTGCAAGAACTGTTTGGGGTGGCTGCCCGCGCTTGCCACCTTGATGCGACGGCCGCCACGTTGGTGCAGCAGCGCCTCGGCCATCGGGGAGCGTGCGCTGTTTCCGGTGCACAAGAACAGCACCGAAGTTCCCCCAGACCGTGCCGGGTTTGCGGCCATAGGTGAAAGCGCGGGATGCAATGCGGTCGCGGCGTCGCCGAACGCGGCCGCACAGCGGGTCAGGTTCAGGTGGTAGTAGCTGTCGCGGCCATCGGAGCTGCTGCGGCGGGACTCGACCAGCCCGGCCGAGCGCAGCAGCCCCAGATGATAGGAGACCAGGTTCTGCGGTTCATCCACGGCGGCAACCAGCTCACGGACCCGGCGGTCACTCACCGCCAGCTCTGCCAGCAACGCCCACCGCAGCGGGTGCGCCGCCATCCGCATCAAGAGCGGAACCGGACCTCGATCAGTCGTTCCCACAACGCTACAATACATCAAAATGATTTGATGGGTTTACCTGCCCGATGGTCCGCGGTACATCTGCGGTGTTCTTATATCGGAACTCGTGAGGAGGAAACCTGGTGTCCGATAACAGCGCTACCGTCATGCCAGTTCCGGGTGAGCTCCGCAGACGCCTCGGCGTGACCGATGCGGTGATCATCGGGCTCGGCGCGATGATCGGTGCGGGCATCTTCGCCGCGCTCGCACCGGCTGCCCGCGCGGCGGGGTCGGGGTTGCTGCTCGGGTTGACGATCGCGGCCGTGGTCGCCTACTGCAACGCGACCTCCTCGGCGCGGCTGGCAGCACGGTATCCGGCGTCGGGCGGGACGTATGTGTACGGGCGCGAGCGTCTCGGCGAATTCTGGGGGTATATCGCGGGCTGGAGTTTCGTGGTCGGCAAGACAGCCTCGTGCGCGGCGATGGCGTTGACGGTCGGCGCCTATGTCTGGCCCGAGTATGCGCACACCGTGGCGGTCGCGGCCGTGGTGGTGTTGACGCTGGTGAACTATGTGGGTGTGCAGAAATCGGCGTGGCTGACCCGAGCGATCGTCACGGTCGTGCTGACCGTGCTGACCGCGATTGTCGTGGCGACATTCACCTCCGGCACCACCGACATCGCCCCGCTCGAACTCGGCTCGGATATCACGATCACCGGCGTCCTACAGGCGGCCGGTCTGCTGTTCTTCGCGTTCGCCGGATACGCGCGGATCGCCACACTCGGTGAAGAGGTGCGCGATCCAGCGCGCACGATCACGAGGGCGATCCCGCTCGCACTCGGCATCACCCTCGTCGTCTACGTGGTGGTCGCGGTCGCGGCGCTGACCGAGTTGAGCCCACAGCGACTGGCCGACGCCTCGGCACCGTTGTCCGAAGTGGTAGGTGCCGCGGGCGTCAGCTGGCTACAGCCGGTGGTGCGGGCGGGTGCCGCGCTCGCCGCGCTGGGTTCGCTGTTGGCGTTGATTCTGGGGGTTTCGCGCACGACGCTGGCGATGGCCCGGGACCGGCATCTGCCCCACATCTTGGCGGCGGTGCATCCACGCTTCGCCGTCCCGCATCGCGCCGAGGTCGCTGTCGGCGTGACCGTCGCGATGCTCGCAGCGCTGGCGGATGTGCGTGCGGCGATCGGGTTCTCATCCTTCGGTGTCCTGCTGTACTACGCTGTCGCCAATGCCTCGGCCTGGACACTCACGGTCGACGAGAAGCGTCCGGCGCGTGTCATCGTGGCGCTCGGGCTGGTCGGCTGCCTGGTCCTGGCATTCACCCTGCCGCTGTCGTCAGTACTGCCCGGGGTCGCCGTGCTGAGCATCGGTGTCGTGATCTACGCGGCGCGGCGCCGGTTCGCCTCCACCGAAACCCGCAACCGATCGACCGAATCCTTGTAGATCCTCAGCCGATCGGAAAGGCATTTCCGTGTCCGAGAACCACAAATGGCAAGCGCGACTCACCACGACATCCGCGCCCGCATCGACAATCCTGATCCGCTTCTTCGTGGGTGTGGTGTTCCTGTCCGAAGGGGTCCAGAAGTTCCTCTATCCCGACACCCTCGGCACCGGCCGCTTCGACAAAGCAGGCATCCCCGCACCCGGATTCTTCGCACCGCTGGACGGAATCTTCGAAATCGGTTGTGGCACCCTCATCCTCGCCGGACTCCTAACCCGGCTCGCGACCATTCCGATGATCATCGACATGATCGGCGCGCTGTTGCTCACCAAACTGCCTATCCTGTGGGGCAGCGCCCCACTCTTCGCCAAAGACTCCGGCTGGTGGGACTTCCTCCATGAATCCCGCACCGACCTCGCCCAACTCTGCGGCAGTCTGTTCCTGCTCATCGTCGGCGCGGGTGCCTACTCACTCGACGCCCGATTCTCACGCCCGCCCGTATCCGCCGTCGATACGCCACCACGCTGACCGGTTCGCCCCCGGTACCCGCACCCGTCTCAGCTGCAGCAGTTCGGATCCAGGACCACGCACAGCGCGGCGAGTGCGTTACGGCGTGCGCGGTGGAAGATGTTCATTCCTCGTCGTTCGGATTCGACGAGTCCGGCTTTGCGGAGTTGGCCGAGGTGATAGTCGACGGTGGGTTCCGACAGTCCGAATGCGGTCCAACTGCTGGGCACTGCGGCGCCGTAGATCGGGCCTGACAACTCATTCGGCCAGCAGTTCGTCGACGTGCTGGGTTAACCGATCGCCGAGCCCGCGGCCACGCTGACCGCTGGCGCCGATCTCTCAGTCGTGGACCGCACCCAACGTCGAGCCAACTGCATTGTTGCTGCCCGATCCTGCGGATGTTATTCGCGTGCAGGCAGATTCGATGCCAGTAGCACGCGCAGGGTCATCGCTGCGATGTGGTCTTCGAGGCGGTGCCGGTCGGGCATGACGGCGCTGCGGAAGCGATGCGCGGACAGGAACGACAGGACCAGCCAAGCGGCGGCAACGGGGTCGAGGTCCGCACGGAGTTCGCCGGTGCGCTGTCCTTGGACGATCACCTCGGCCAGGACATCGGCGAGTTCGCCCATATGCCGCCGAACTGCTTGTTCGACCGCGGGTTCGGCGGTCAGCGTCATGGCGTCGGCGAAGATCACCCCCAGCGAGCCGGGGGCATGCAACTCGTCGACGTGGTCGGGGCTGAGTAGCTGTGTCAGGAGCGCCGCGATCGAGTCGGTCGTGGCGGCTTGCGTTCGCATCATGGCGACCATATGCGCGGAGGCGTGTTCGACGACGGCGGCGTAGAGGCCGGTCTTGGATCCGAAGTTCTGGAACAGCACGGGTTCGGTGACACCGATCCGTGCGGCGATCTGTGCCATGGTGCTGCGCTGATATCCGGTCTCGGCGAATACCGCGGTGGCGGCGTCGATGATCGACGCGCGCCGGTCGGCGGCGCTGAGTCGGGTACGCCGCCCAGCGGCCGATGCCGAGGAATGTGCGGAAGCCATAGCGTCATGGTATCGACCCTTGCAATCTAACTTAGCGGCTACTAAGTTGACCTTATCTTAGTTGCCACTAAGTTAGGAGTAGGCCGTGGGCCTCGGACATTTGATGCACAGCAACCCACACCCCGGAACCGAAGGGCTGACCATCGATCACGGCGGCAGTTATGACGTGTTCGGCGCGGTGTTCTTCGGCGGCCGCCGCAACCGGACATACCGACGCCTCGCCGCCCTCAGTGGCGCGAAGCCAGGCGATCGAATTCTCGATATCGGTTGCGGCACCGGCTATTTGACACGTCGGCTGGCCGAGATCGCCGACTCTGGATCGGTGGTGGGACTCGACCCATCCGCCGCGGTACTCGAGCGGGCGCGCAAACTCACCCCGGCGACCAACTGCACCTACACCGTCGGCGTGGCCGAGTCATTGTCCGCAGCCGATGATTCCTTCGATGTGGTGGCAAATTGCCTTATGCTGCACCATCTTCCGGAGGACCTGCGACCGCGCGCGTTGGCCGAGATGCGCCGGGTGCTGCGGCCGGGCGGGCGGCTGCTGATCGGCGAATTCCGCCCGCCCACCAACTCGGTCGGCCGCCATCTCGTCGAGGCGATCACCGGTCCCGCCATGGCGCACAACCCGATCGACCTGCTCGAACCAATGGTGAGCAAGGCCGGTTTCGAGGGCGTGAACTCCGGGGACCTGCGCCCGTGGATCCGCTACGTCACCGCCGTCAAACCGGGTGCGACCGCATGAACCACTTCCGTCCGGCCGGGAGCAGCGGCCGCCTTCGATTCATCGCCCTGCCGCTGATCATCCTCGGTCTCGGTATGCACTTATGGCTGGGCAGCATGATCGGACTCGCTGCCGCGGGCTTCGGCCTGGCTGCCCACCTGATGGTCGCCGGTGTCGGCGACCGATGGATCCGCCGACGCCGATCCGGATAATTCGCGCGCGACGACCAGGCATCCATCAAGGCGGATCCACCGCCGTGGGCGCGGCATGCACGATCACGACTGGGCACGGACCATGTTGGGCGCATTGCTGGCTGGTCGATCCCAGCATCAGACCGGTGAACCCGCCGCGCCCACGCGAACCGACGACCAGCAGGTCCGCATCCGCGGCGGCGTCGATCAAGGCGCGTGCCGACGGCGACTCGACCACGAGCCGCTCGATCGGCACGCCGTCGCCGCCGGACATGGCGGCGCGCAGCGCGGTCTCCAGCGTCCGTTCGGCCTCCTGGTGCAGCGGCTCTCCCAGCCTCTCGACCGCCATGTGCCCGATCTCGCCCTGATGGTATGGCAGCGACCAAGCGTGCACGGCGCGCACGGTCGAACCGTGGCACCGAGCCTCGGCCAATGCCCAGCGCAGCGCCTCTTGCGATGGGGGCGAGCCGTCTACACCGACCACAATCGTCCGCATCTCACCTCTCCGACCATCCCAGCACGACCGCTTACGGCGAAGTTCCCCGGTCACGGCACCTCAGCAGGGCAGGTGACCGGGGCGGTGTCACATCGGTTGCCCCATCATCGGACAACCGCCCATCACACTGCACATCCATTGACACAACATCTGCATCACGGTCATCGCACCGGCTCCTGTTCACACATTGCCTGTCTGGCGGGTCCAAGGTGGCCTTGTCGTCACCTCGATGCTGCCGCGTGGAGATCGCGCCCGGAAGGGACCTTTGGCAGCCGTCCCTGGGCCATTGGGGGCGCTGATCGCACGTGATCCGGTGGTCGAGCTGCGAGGGCGAAAGTGCTGCCGCAGCAGGTCGGTCAGCGAAGACGCACCCGTCTATTTAAGTGCGCACATGCGCACCTAACATTCGCATGTTATTGCTCCGGATCCACCCGGAAGGACGGGAGATCGATGACGTTGTTCGCCAACCGCGACTACCGGCATCTGTTCGGCGCGCAACTGGTCGCGCTGTTCGGCAACGGTTTGACCACCGTCGCGCTCGGCCTGCTCGCCTATCAGCTGGCGGGGCCGCGCGCGGGTGCGGTGCTGGGCACGGCGTTGACGATCAAGATGGTCGCCTATGTCCTCATCGCGCCGGTCGCGGGTGCGTATGCCGATCGGGTGCCGCGCCGGTCGGCGCTGGTCGGGCTCGATCTCGTGCGGGCTTCGATCGTGCTGGCGCTGCCGTTCGTCGAGCAGATCTGGCAGATCTATGTCCTGGTCGCCGTATTGCAGTCGGCGTCGGCGGCGTTCACCCCGACCTTCCAGGCAGTGCTGCCCGACATCGTGCCCGATGAACGCGACTACACCAGGGCGCTGTCCTACTCGCAGCTGGCCTCGACGATGGAATCGCTGCTGAGCCCGCTGCTGGTCGCCGTGCTGATCAGCGTGGTGAACTTCCATTGGTTGTTCACCGGGACCTCGGTCGGATTCCTCGCCTCGGCGGCACTGGTGGTCTCGACCCGGATCCCCGACGCGGCACGGCGTGTCGGGGTCGGTGCGGTCGAGCGGATCGGGTCCGGTGTGCGTATCTTCGTCCGCACGCCGCGGCTGCGGGGGTTGATGGGCCTGAATCTTGTCGTGGCCGCAGTCGGTTCGATCGTGATGGTCGATACCGTCAACCTCGTCCAGCAGACCCTCGGCCGCTCGCAGGCGGATGTGGCCTGGCTGCTGACCGCCAACGGCCTCGGCGTGATCATGGCGGCGCTGCTGGTGCCGCGACTGCTCGACCGCATCCCGGAACGCTCGCTCATGCTCACCGGCGCCGGGGTACTGCTCACCGGAATCACCGCGGCACTTGTCCTTTCGACAGCAACCTCCGGCGACTGGCGCTGGGCGGCGGCGCTGCCGATCTGGACGATCATCGGCGCGGGCACCGGACTGGTGCTCACCCCCACCGGGCGGGTGTTGCGCCGCTCGAGCAGCGCCGAGGATCGGCCCGCGATCTTCGCCGCCCAGTTCTCCCTGTCCCACGCCTGCTGGCTGCTGGCCTACCCGATCAACGGCTGGCTGGCCACCACCACCGGATTCACCACCACCTGGACCGCCCTGGCCGTATGCGCGGCCGTCGGCGTGACCGCGGCGGTGATCTACTGGCCACGCCGAGACACCGAGGCGCTCATCCATATCCACGACCACGGCACCGACCCGGAACACCTCGCCGATGCCGTTGCACTCCGGGATGGCAGCCACGCACATGCCCACGAAATCCTCATCGATCGCAACCACCGACACTGGCCACCACCACAGCTGAACCAGTTCGCGCGCGTCGCAGATCGGCCCGTCCGATAACGATGCAGTGGGCAAGCGTGCTGCCGTTCGCGCCGACGCCTGCGACAGTCGGGTTCATTCGTGTGGTGGTTCGCCGGTAACGATATGGTCGGCGTGGTTCATGCCCTCGCGGACAAGCCGGGCCAGGTGTCCGTCGCGAATGCGGTAGATCACGCGCCGTCCCTCTTTGCGGGTATCGACCAGTCCGGTGAAACGGAGCTTGGCCAGGTGTTGACTCACCGCCGTGCGGGAGGCTCCGCACGCCTCGGTCAGGGCGGTGACGTCGGCTTCGGCTCCGGCGAGAATCCACAGGATGTGCAGCCGGGTGGGGTCGGCGAGCATGCGGAAGGTGTTGGTGGCCGCCACCAGGCGCGGCTGATCGGGAGCCGCGGCATGGGTCAGGCTCGCCGGCTGCGGTTTATCCGCCGCGGCGGCGCTGTTCGCCTTGTCCACCGTCATCACGTCACCTTCCGACGGCCACCATGCCACATGAACTGGATTATCCCCTGCGAACCCGTGCTCGCGCGGTGCAGCCGCACCCGTCGCGAGCGCGGCTGCACCGTCGGCGTTAGACGCCTGTCCGATCCAGACATATCAGCGGGTTGCGTGCGGTCGAGTCGGTGCAACGCCGCGGCGGCGAAGGCACTGAATCAGGACAACAGCCGAGGGACGAGCAGTGGCTCGACGATCTCCGGCTAGCGTTCGTCGTTCAGAGTCAATCCCGACGCGATCGAACGATCGCGAAGCGCGTCGACGCTGCCGAACGCGGTCTGCGGCAACTGGGCGTATTCGTCGAGGAATGCGGCCGCGTTGGCGGGTCCGATCACATCCCACACCACCGTGCCGTCGGCGACGGTGATCGCCATGCGCAGGAACGGACAGCATCCCTGCTCGAACGCCGCCTGCTGCCGCACCCGCGTCTCGATGTCGTTTCGCTGGCGAAAGGTCCAGCGCACCCCCCACTCGGTGCGCTGTCCGCTGACGAACGCCTCGGCGAACAATCCGCGGTAGGCATCCATGATCGCGTGCTCGTCGTCGCCGGGTCGGATCGTGCACACGATGGGTGCATCGGGCGGGGTGTCGTAGGTGTCGGTCACCGATCTACTCCTCGTTGTCGTTCTGGTGTCCTGTCACCGACGACCGTAAACTCTGGACCTAGGTCCAGAGTCAAGAGCGATCGCAGGAGAGTTGGCGATGAAGATCGGCCAGGTCGCCAAGGATGCCGGGGTCACCGTCGACACGGTGCGCTACTACGAACGCCGCGGTGTCCTGCCCGCCCCGCCACGGGAACCGTCCGGCTACCGCCACTACGAACCAGACGCTGCCGACCGCATCAGGCTGACGAAGTCCTTGCAAGCACTGGGATTCACTCTCGATGAAGTCGTCGACGCCTTCCGCGACCTCGACGAGGGCGACGCGACGTGCGCCAGCCAACGCTGGCGACTCGAGCAGGTGCTCCACCGCATCGACACCCAACTCGCGCACCTGCAACAAGTCCGCGACAGCGCGATGACCGTGCTCGAAAGCTCCCACACCGGCCAGTGCACCCACTGCGCGAACCAACCGATCAACACGCATCCCTGACCGAAAGACCAGCCCAGTCCGGCATTCGGGGTTGCATCCTGTACCGGGGTACAGGCTTACCGTGATCGTATGACCACCAACGATCATTCCGATCTGATGAGGAACCTGTCGGCATGCACCCTGCCGACGGTCGAGCGTCCGACGCGGCTGGCCGAGTTCGACCAGTTCTTCGCCGAATCCGTGCGAGCCACCCACCGCTAGGACCGGACCCGGCTCGCGCTGACGCTCACCGCCGACGCCGACGCCGAGCCGGGCGGGCGGGATCTGGCCGCGAGGGAGTCGGCGTGCTGCTCGTTCTTCACCTTCACCTTCCAGGCCACCCCGGCGGGCACCGTCATGCGGATCGAGGCGCCCACCGCCTACGTCGAGGTGCTCGACGCGCTGGCAACCCGCGCCCAGACCGCCATCGCCGGAGCCGGTCGATGACGGGCATGCGCAGCGGGGAACTGGCCGCCGCGGCCGGTGTGAACCCGCAGACGTTGCGCTACTACGAACGCCGCGGCCTGCTCGCCGAACCGGACCGCTCCCTTGGCGGGCACCGCATGTACCCCGAGCAGGCAGTCACGGTGATGCGGGTGATCAAGGCCGCCCAACGCCTCGGATTCACCCTCGACGAAGTAGCCGACCTGCTCGAAGCCACCCAGCTCGGGCACCGCCGCCCCGATGCCGGGTTGCAGGCCCGCGCCACCGCCAAACTCGCCGAGGTCGACACGAAACTCGCCGAACTCACCGCGGTGCGCGAAACCCTGCGCGCCGCCCTGGCCGCCGGATGCGACGACCTCATCGCATGCCGCCAGCACCCGCGCTGCCCCGTACCGTTCGACACAGACATCACCACCGGCATCGACAGCGGTATCGAAGGAAGCCGTTGTGGCTGCTGAACAGACCAAGACCGGCAGTTGGTGGGCCCCGATCGGGCTCGGCGCCGCCTTGTGCGTGGCCTGCTGCCTGGCCCCGATCCTCATCGCCGCCGGAATCATCGGCAGCGGAACGATCCTGCTGAGCCTGTCGTGGATGCCACCCCTCGGATTCGCCCTCCTCGCAATCGGCGTGGCCGGGCTGATCTGGTCACGCACCCGCGCCCGCCGCACCGGATGCGCCACCCCCGACGCCACCACCGACGGCGGGTGTACGAGCTCGGGATGTGGCTGCACCACCGCCGCGACGCGGTGAGCCCGGTTCTATAGGGTCACCGGCCATGACCGTTGCGCGTTCGATCCTCTTGTTCGCCTTGGCCGCCGTCGCCGAGATCGGCGGCGCCTGGCTTGTCTGGCAAGGAGTCCGCGAACACCGCGGCTGGGCATGGATCGGCGCCGGAGTCATCGCCCTCGGGTTGTACGGATTCGTCGCCACCCTGCAACCCGACCCCCACTTCGGACGCATCCTCGCCGCCTATGGTGGCGTCTTCGTCGCCGGATCCCTGCTGTGGGGTATGGCACTGGACGGATTCCGACCCGACCGATTCGACGTCACCGGCGCCATCCTGTGCCTGTCCGGGGTCGCCGTCATCATCTACGCACCCCGCACCACCTGAACCAACACAGCCTCGGAATCTGTGACCACCGCCAGCGGCGTGCCGACAGCATTGCAATCGGATCCCCGACTGATTCGGCCCCGGCCAGCAGCCCACGCGACACGGTGATGCTTCCTTCGCCGCACCCGCAACAATGGAAGGCCACATTTGTGCGCTCGCCTTCGCCGCACTTACCGGCGAGGTGCATGCCCTCGCGAGTCCGTACGAGGATGAAATGCCAATGCGCGCCTTTACCGAGATCCTTCGACCAAACTCGGCTTTACGCGACCGGCTTTCGAACCTGGCCGAGGTGATGGCTGACTGTCGACACCACCATCCGCCCGCTGCGGCCAGGTCGCCGCGATCTCTTCGCCGGGAGTGCTTGGTCAACAGCAGGGACAGCAGCTTTACCCGCACTTGTCCAATATCCAGGCGGCCGAGGGACCCGCACCGGCAGTCGGCGGTGCGGGTGACTCGAGCTAGGCGTTTGCGTGTACCGGTTGTTGTGTCTCGACGTGCCGCACCGGGTCCAGCCGGTGTAGCGCCACCCGCGGCGATGACACCGATCGCAGCGAGCCCGAGCCATACGGTCCAGTACATGCCTGCGTCGCGTCCGGCGTCGACCACGGCGCCGGTGGCCAGGTTCCCGAGCAGGATCCCGATACCGACCACTGTGTTGTAGAAGCCGTAGTGCGTGGCGACGAGCTTCCCGCCCGCCAAGGTCACGACGGTATCCATTTCGAAGGGGAACACGATGGCGGTGCCGATGGCCAGCAGAGCCGCCGCGATCAACAACGCTGCCGCTGCGGTGACGACTCCGAGGCGGCGAGGGTCGGGGAACGCGGCCAACGGCAGGAAGGCCGCGCCGAGAACAGTCATACCTATGACGAGGCTGCGACCAGTGCCGCATCGCCTGCGAAACCACGCGGTGATGTGTAGCTGACCGGCGACTGCGACCACTCCGGACACGACGAACACTGCAGACACCAGCGCTTGCGATCCGGTACCGGCGATGAACTGCGCGTGCAGTGGAAGCGCCAGATATACCTGGAACGACAGCACATACGAGCCGATCATCGCCGCCGCGAATCCCACGAACCGTCGGTTGCCGGCCACGGTGCGCCAATCGTCGAGTATCGATGTCTTCTCGGTGGGCTTTTCGGCACGACGTGACGGCAGCGCGAACAACTGCGCCACCGTCAACACGGCGAACACGACCGCCGCGGCGCCTGCGGTGACCGGGAAGTCGACCGCCATCAACGCCAGCCCGACCAATGGGCCTGCCAGGATGCCCGCTTGGTAGAAGACGTTGAACAGCGCGAACGCCTCGACCCGCCGTTCCCCGGCGTCGGCCGCCAGGTAGGCGCGCACGGCCGGATTGAACAACGCTCCGGCGAAACCTGTTGCCGCGGAGGCTATCAGCAGACCTGGCAGTGAGGTGGCGAACACCAGTAGCGCGAAACCGCCGGTACGCAGCAGACAGCCCGCCACGATCAGCGGTTTGTATCCCAGGCGGTCGGCGAGTGTGCCGCCGACGAGGAACATGCCCTGCTGGGAGAAGTTACGCACACCCAGCACCAGTCCTACCGCCCACGCGGCCAAGCCGAGCGGACCAGCGAGATACCCGGCCAAATACGGCATCAACATGTAGAAGCCGAGGTTGATACCGAACTGGTTGATCATCAACAACCGGGCGGCCAGATCGAAGCTACGAAATGTGGCGAGCATCGTCACATCCCTGACTCTCGGCTGCCGACAAGTTCCCGTGGATCCACAACCGTGGCGCAGCGAGTCCAGGATCGCACCACCCGCTCGGCCGGATGCGCGATGGTGTCCGGTTCGACTGGCGGGTCGGTATCGAACAGCCCGTGCTCTTCGCAGTACGCGTCGTTGTACACGGTGTCGAAATAGCGGTGCGGTCCATCGGGAAAGACCGCGGCGATGCGGGTGTCGGTGTCGGTTGTGCGAGCCGCCCAGCCGGCGACCAGACCGACCGCACCGACACTCCAGCCGCCGGTGGCGTAGTGGGTTGCGGCCAAGGTCCGGCACGCCCAGACCGCCTCCGCGGGCGCCACCCAGTGGACCTCGTCGAAAGCGGCGTAGTCGACATTGCTCGGGTAAATGCTCGAGCCCAACCCGCGCATCAACCGCGGCCCCGCCGGCTGGCCGAAGATCGTCGAGGCCACGGTATCCACTCCGATCAACCTCAAGTCGGGGAAGAACTCCCGCAGCACATGAGCAACCCCTGCGGAATGGCCTCCGGTGCCCACCGCGCAGACCAGCACATCGATGCGCCCCAATTGGGCCGCCATCTCGATGGCCAACGAACGGTAGCCCTCGACATTGTCCGGATTGTTGTACTGGTCCGGGCACCACGCGTCCGGCTCCGACGCCAACAGTTGCATGACCCGGTCCCGACGCGCCTGCTGCCAGCCGCCGACCGGATGCGGCTCATTGACCAACTCAACCTGCGCGCCGTAGGCCGACAACATCCGTGCCACGATGGGCTCCATACCCGGATCGGTCACGACTGTCACCGGATGGCCGGTCACCATGCCCGCCAGAGCCAGGCCCAAACCTAATGTGCCGCTGGTCGATTCGATGACATGCGCACCGGGGCGCAGATCACCACGAGCTTCGGCGCACCGAATCATGTGCAGAGCGGGACGATCCTTCATCCCACCCGGGTTGAACCCTTCGAGTTTGGCCCAGAAGCCCCGCTCCTCCGGCGCCAGCGGCGCGCCGATCCACAACACCGGTGTGTTGCCGACCACCGCATGCGGCCGTCGCGCGGCAACCAGATCCCCAGAGGGCAAGTCGAGCGCGATTTTGTCCATAACTGTCGCTTTCTGTATCGAGACCGCCACGCGGGCGGACAGACGTGAGCAGGCAGCGGACACCGGCCGACGGATTCAGCACACGTCGGCCTGGCGCTGACCGATCAGCGCCTGCAGATACAGAACTGCGTCAATACGCCTCGGCCCCCGACGACCAGCCGCGCAGCACTTGGCGGCGGCCCGCGTTCCTCGAGTACGACCGGCCGGTCGGATTCTGCGTCGAGCAGGGGAATACGGGCCGGAAGCACCCGCAAGGTCGGAGGATGATCGTCACGCGTCACCGTCGAGGCGATAGCAAAATGGGCCGCATGTGGCAGGCACCCATCGTGATGGGAACCGAAAGCATTCTCAGGACAGAAGTCGATCCCGGCAGCCGATGTCACCTCGACCTGCGTGGGTTCAGCGTGCCGATGCTCCCGATCGCAACCGGCCAACGAGAAAACAAGAAACACGGCCACAGTGATCCACGCGATCACCGACCGGCCGCGCCGAGATGCACCACCCAGGCCCGCAATCCAACTAATATAGCAATTAGCTATTAATAGCTTCTCCCGCGCGCGATCTCCGTCGCGCAACAATTCGGCCACACTTGCCCGGCTATCGAGCGGCACGTGCAACACCGCGCTCATCGAGCATGTTCGGATCCGGGCCGAGGCTGCGGTGGGCGGGAACGCGATGCGGGAAAACTGTTGCAACCCTATCGGATCGAACCCGCTCGGAGGTTTCATGCACGGTCGCAACAGTTCGACGCGACTCACCGGCCGCCTCGGCGGGCGGCCTGCGATGCGAACATCTCGCGAGAAAGATCTCGAGCACCGCGAAACCATAGGCCCGCCACCAGCTTCCACACTGTGACCGCCGCATAGCTTCGTCCCTCCTCGGAAACCTCTCAGTAATTACTACGTAATCTAGTACTTACTTGCTACGTAGACTAGGGCGAGCCCCGCCAGGCTGGGTCAGAGCCTCGGTGGACGGTCGGTTGAGGGGAAAGGTTTTCAGCGATAAAAGCTTTCAGCTCAGACGAGCAGTCTCCAGCGAGAGCGGAGCACCTGCTTTGCCGCGCGTTTCATCCCGAACATTCACAGCCATTATCAAGGGCACGGCCGTAGTTCCGATCGTTCTCATCATGCAGTCCGCCCAAGCTCGAAGGATGCTCGACTGTGTCGCTGCCAATCAAGGCCTGCCGCTATGGGTGAGCCTCACCGCCGCCTGCCGGATCGGCCTCGGCGTGCCAGGGATGGCCAGGCTCGTCGCTTGACCGCGAGTTCTGCGGCAAGCGGGCTGGGAGATGCGCCACTCTCGACCAGTGGACCGAACCATCGTCGCGGCCGAACCGGCCGATCAGTTCGGAAGAAGCTGACGCCTGACCGCGCGGTCCCACGGGAGCCGGTCTCAGCCCCGGTCCGCAATCCGAACTGCCGAATTGACAGTTCGATCCGTGACCCAACGCCCCTCAACATCCGACGAAACTGAACGAAGACTCACCATCACGATCACTAGAATCCCCACGGCCTCTCGCCTGCTGGCTCAGGCGGCCATCATCGGCGCTATTACAACGGCCTCAGCGGGACTTGCCAACGCCGAATCCCTCTCGGACAACCCACATGGCCGCGATACGAACAGCCGAGAAGACACCACCGGCCAGCACAGCATCGACCCCTTCGGCTACCAGCACGACGACCCCAACCCACTGAAAACCAGAGAGCACGACCAAGCCCTTCGCGACTATCGTCGCGAGCAGAATCAATCCGCCCCCAAGAATCCGTAACCGGCGACGACAGCGGCGCGAGATGGTCCGTCGTGCCACGTGAGGGTGGCAAGGGCTACACAGTGTGCCGACCCCAGGCACGCTGGTGCAAGTGATCACGCACCCATAGCAAGCGCGTACACACCCTAGCGTCGGTCACCTGCCGCAGTCATTCCAGTCGGCGCTGGCCATGGTGTCCAGGCAGGCGAGTCGGCGGGCACAACGGTGTACGTCCCATGGGATCGGTTACCCGCAGTCTCAACGCACCTGAGGGGTGTCGATGTCGCTTGGCATCGACCGGATTCGCGGCCGGGATGCCGCCCCGATGGACTGAGCAGATTCGTCGCCCACCACGGCATCACGCCCACAGCACGGTTGCAACATCGCATCGGCGGGCACATTGAGCGCCGAAGTCGCCCACGCGCCACCCAGCCACGACCAGGTGTGCGCGAACAGGAGTGTCGGATAGTGCCGACACTCCCGTTCACACCGCCCCAGGAACGATCCTCGTGGCACACAACGGCACCGCCCCTCGGCGGCGGTATTGGCATACGCCTTGCAATCGGGGAATCGAACCGTCGGAGCACGGTCCGGAGGGATCGAGAACCGCTAATTATCTGCGCCCGGGCCGCGGTATCGGGTGTCGAAGCCCTCGATTGTTCTGCTTGCGGTGGCCGTGACCGTGGTTGACGTGCCCGTTGTTGCCGTCTCCGTTGTGGCTGCCCGGGAAATGCTGGCCACCGATCGCCGACCTGGATATCGGTACGGAGTCGGCAGAGGCCGGTGCTGCTGCGACCGACAACGCTACTGCCGCCCCGATGACGAGTACGACACCTCCCACAGCCTTACACCCACGCCGCACTGGTCTTTTCTCCATTGACACAGTCCCTTCGAGAGCGGTTGTTCGGTAGTCGTTTTCGGCATTCACACATGACCCGGAAACGAGCCGGCGATACAACCATCGCCACTTCACTGGACTCTCTTTCGACCGAGCTGCCTACTCTATCCAGCGGTATGCAGGAGAGGCGGAATATAAGGCAACGTGAAGTACGTGTCGCGGGCAGCCGCGCTCGGTGACGCCACCACCTCCAATCCCCGCACGACCCCGACCGGTGCGCACCGACCGTCAGGCACCTCGACAGCGATCACCGTCCATCGCGCCGCGTCCAGCGTGCGGCCAGCTATCAATCGGCAGTGATCACTCGCCAGCGGAGCGCTGACCGCCTCGGTGTGCAGGCATGAATGCCTGCGAGGCGTCGCGCGTCGGCCGGTCAGCTTCGCCGGGCAGCCGCTGACATTCGCGTGGGCAGCCACCAGTTCCATCGACCGAGCACCCGCATCAATGCCGGGACCAGGACCAGTCGCACGATGACCGCATCGATGGCGACGGCAACGGCCAATGCGAAGCCCAGCTGTTTGAGCTCGAGGATGTCGGCGGTGACGAAGCTGCCGAAGACGACGACCATGATCGCGGCCGCGGCGGAGATGGGCCGAGCGGTGTGCGTGAGGCCGGCGGCAACGGCGTATTCGTTGTCTCCGGATTCGTCCCAGTACTCGCGCATGCGGCGGATCAGGAAAACCTCGTAGTCCATCGACAGCCCGAACAGCACCGCGAAGACCACGGTGGGCAGATACACCTGCAGGAATCCCGGGCTGGTGAAATCTAGGACCGATTCGCCCACGCCCCATTGGAATACGACAACGGTCAGACCGAGCGCGGCGGTAGTGGCGAGGATATTCATGATGATGGCCTTGACCGGCAACGCGACGCTGCGGAACGCGATCAGCAGGAAGATCAGCGACGCACCGAGCACGAGCATGATCACCAGCGGGAGCTTGGTGGTCATTTCGTCGGACAGGTCGACGAACTCGGCGGTGGAGCCGCCGATCAACACTCGTGGCCCATCCGCGGCCGTGACATCCGCTGCCGCCGCCCGCAGGTCGCGGACCAGCGTCTCGGCGTCCGCGGAGTCGAAGGCGACCGCCGGTACCGCGATGGTGAGTAAGCGTCCTCCGGATTGCTGCACGGGCAGGACCGTCTCGATACGGTCATCCGATCGCACACGGGCGAGGAACTGCTCGACCCGCCCCAGGTCGGTCTGGCTGAGTTCGGTGTCGCCGAGGCCGGTGGCCACGATTTCGATGCCGGCGAGCGCGCCGGCGGGGAACTCGGCGGCCAGGGCGGCGGCCGCAGCACCGGATGGCTTGTTCTCCAGCGCCGCCGTCCCCATGTCCAGGCCGTAGCGGATCCCGCTCAGCGGTGCCGCAGCGAGAACCAGCACGGCAGCGGCGGCGGCGCCGAAGAGTATCGGCCGCGCCATCACTACCCGCGCCCACCGGGCCCAAGTGCTCGAGGGCGCGACAGTTGCCGATGTGACCTCCGCCGGGCGTAGACGGGCGGACAGTA
Source organism: Nocardia sp. NPDC051787 (assembly GCF_040681325.1). NCBI lineage: Bacteria > Bacillati > Actinomycetota > Actinomycetes > Mycobacteriales > Nocardiaceae > Nocardia > Nocardia sp. NPDC051787. Next base: position 7,317 of record NZ_JBFAYO010000045.1, on the reverse strand, counting down.
CACCGCGATTGATCGCAGGCCCGAGTGTGGCCAGCAACGCGGGCAGCAAGGTCAATCCGACCGCGAGCGTCGCCAGCACGGCTACCGCAACGCCGATGGTGATTCCCCGGAAGACCGGGGCATCCATGACAACCAGTGAGCACAGCGAAATCATCACGACCGAACCCGACGCGAGAACCGTCTTGCCCGCGGTGTTCAAGGCTTGCCCCACCGCCGCGGCGATGCCCGCATGCTCGTCGCGGCTGGTAATTCCCGCACGGGCCAACTGCTCCCGGAACCGGCTGACAATGAACATCGCGTAGTCGATGCCCACCCCCACCCCGATCATCGTCGCCATCGACACCACCAGCGCATCGAACGTCGTGGCCGCCGTCATGGCGAACAGCACACCTCCGGTGAGCAGGAGCCCGGCCACCGCGATGCCGATCGGCACGAACGCCGCAGCGAGCGCACCCAGCGCAATGACCAGCAGCAACAGAGCAACGGGGATACCGATCGCCTCCGCACGTTCGAGATCCGCTTGCTGCAACTCGGTGGCATCGTTCTGGATCGGCGAATAGCCCGTCACGGAAGCCGTCACCGCCCCACCGGCCGCTGCCTGCACCGCGTCCTGCAGCCGTTCAGCGGCATCGGCGCGCTCAGCCATGTCCCCGTCCAAACCGACCAGCGCTATCGCGGTCCGCCGATCAGCGGAGATCTGTTCCGCCGCAGCGCTGTAAGGGCTGGCAACCAGGCGGACGCCGGGCACCCGCTCGGCCGCCACTACCACCTGTTCGACAGCGGTCCGATAGCCGGGTGTATCGACCGTGCTGTCACTCGAACGGAAGACGATCACGTCCTGCTCAACCCCGAACTGGGGGAAATACGTGCGCATCAACCGATCCGCTTCGGCGGTCTCGGAGCCTTCGACGGTGAAATCCATGCCGCCCAACCGGCTTTCCAACGCCGGATAGGCAGCAGCGCAGGCGAGCAGTAGCACCGCCCAGGCCGCCAGCACCCATCGCCTGTGCCGAGCCATGAATACACCCCACCGATGCAACATCGGCTCACACCGCGTGGCCTCGCCATCCACATCGTCAACATATTCGAGCATGCGCATATATTAATATGAGATCCGCGCAGATGGGAACCCCACGGAGTGATCGACCCGAGACGAACCGAGCAAGACCGAGGCCAGCGCAGCGCCGCATCAGTCAAGCCCTCCGGTCAGCGACCGTCGGCGGTCGATGTCCAGGTGAGTGCCATCGAGAAGGCTGCCGACTACCTCGGATTACGAGTGCCGACCTGTCTCCGGGTGGCCCGCACGCTCCCTCGTGCGGGGATCGTTATCGGCGTCGAACGTGGCTATGTTCCCGGCCCCGAAGTTGTCCGGTCGGTCATAGCTGGATTCGGTGGGTTGCGAGTCAGGCTGCGACGCGTAGTTCTTCAGCGGTGATTTCCTCGAGCGGACGGCGGCGTGTCTCGACCAAGAAAGCGATGCCCGCCGCTGCGGCGATCGTCATCGGCACGGCACTGATCAGCGCGGTGACCGAGATCGATGGCGTCGCCACCGCGAGTACCACCAGCGCGATCACGATGATGCCGCCTGCCTTGCTCATGCCCGCCGCCAAACCGCTACCGCGCGAACGAATCCGTGTCGGGTATGCCTCGGCACCGTAGGCGATCAGCACTGCGACCACCGAGCTGGCACCCCAGATGGGCGGAACCAGCAGCGCATACAACAGCGCCCTGTTGTCGGCGACCTGGTCGCCGAGCGCGACGAAGCCGAACAGTGATACGGCGAGCAGTGCGCTCAACAGCACCATCGTCCATTTGGACGAGCGGTGATAGAAGTACGCCACCAGGAAGTTGAGCGGGAAGCCGATCAGCGCCGAATCGCGCAGGATCTGATCGGCGGAGACACCGCTGAACCCCAGCTGGCGCAAATTCGTGGGCAGCCAGAGCTGGAAGCCGTAGACGACGAGACCGACACCGAGCCCGACGAGCACCAGCACGGTGGTGATGCCACCGAATGGGGCTTGCACCAGCCTGCGGTAGCCGCCACGCACGCTGTCCTCGATCTGAAGCTCCGACTGCTCGACCGGGACAACGGCAGCATGGTATCGGCGCAGCACCTTCTCGGCCTCATCGCGGCGGCCGAGCGCGAGCAGGAAGCGGGGCGACTCGGGCACCCAGCGGGTCAACACGATGGTCAGCAGCCCGGTGGGCAAACCGATCAGCCACATCACCCGCCAGCCGTAGGTGTCGCCGATTGTCGAGGACAACCAGCTGGTGATGACATAGGCCCCGGCTATGTCGCCGCCGATCAACACCATCAGCCAGCCGCGATGCCGGGCCGGAATGGTCTCGGCGAGAAGGGTGAACGCGATCGGCAGCATGCCGCCCGCGCTGATGCCCATGATCAGGCACATCAACAGGTTCAGCTCGAAGGTCGGCATCGCCCCACACACCGAGGTAGCGACGAAGAAGACGCCGGCCAGCAGGATCGCAGCCTTGCGCCCGATCCGGTCGCCGAGCCAGCCCCAGATGAACGAGCCGATCACGGTGCCCGTGATGCCGGCCAGCGGCAGCAGCGCGGCCGGCAGGTCACCACCGGGGTTGGTCGCCGTGCGCAGCCCATACTCCTTGGCGACACCGGGCACCACGAACGCCAGTGTCGTCGGTTTCATCACGTCGATGGTGATCGCTGCGGCAAGCACCAGCAGCAGCACCACGTGCACCCGGCTGATCGGCGCGTCGTCCAGTGCGCGCACCTGGAGGTTGGCAACTCGATCACGATGTGCGCCAACGGGAATCAATCCGTACGTCGTGACCGCCAGGCCGGCGACGATCAACACCATTCCGCTGATCATCATGGCATCCATCGACATGCCCGCCATTCGATAGCCCATGTCCCTGGACTCCAGGTACATCGGGATATGCAGCGCGGTGCCGATCGTGGTCACCGCGAGCCCGACCCAGAAAGCGATGGTGCGTCGACGCATTGGCGACACGGGCACAGGCATGGTGTTTCGCGGGTTTTCGGTGGGACTCTGCTCGCTCATGTGTCGATGTTTCCTTCTTTACAGGATCTTCCGTCGTGGCCGCGACGCCCAGCGGACGCCGCAGCATGTCGAGACTCATCGGAAGAGGTGAAGCACAGGAACAACCGCTAGGGCCCTCGCCGAAACCCGGTCTGGTCACTGAATGATCGCAGGATCAAAGAATCCTCGAAGTCAGATCTCCAAAGGTTCTGTCGTAGTTCGGAATTCACAGGCCGCCGAATGGCAGTGAAATTGCACAACCATGCGTTCGAAGCGGAGCCGGTCTCCGTCGCAGCGGCGGCACGAGCCCCATCTCCAACCCATGGTCGTGGCGACCTACCTCCCCCGCCACCCGAACACCGGCCGCCTCTCCCATCCTCCGCCCTCGCATGCCAACCACTACTGGGCGGTAGCATACCGGCGGCGTGACACCGCCGCAGAGAATCGAAAGATGCTGCGAGAGACCGATCTACACATTGCCTTCGTCGGCTGGACGAGTGCTGGCACCGGCCCAGTTGCGGTGGCGATCACCGCAACGGGACTGATCGTGGCGGCATCAGCGTCTTCACCTGGCGCACGCTCCCGTCCGTGCCGCTGCTCGGTCGAGTTGGGCCACGAACTGCAAGGGGTTGACTAACCACCTCGGCAATATATAGTCGCATAAGCATGTGTTAATTTATTAGAGAGGATGTGTCGATGGCCGACTCGCTCGCCAGCCCACGCCCGCAGGTCGGCGTGGTATTCGACGCGACGGTGCTGCGACCGCTTGTGCTGGCTGCTCCGTTCGTGGTGTTTGTGGTGCACACCCTGGAGGAGATGCCGCAGTTCGCGGCGTGGGTGAGTGCGCACTTCGCGCCGTTGACCACCGAGAAGTTCGCGGTCAGCCATATCCCGCTGATCCTGCTGGTGCTGTTGTGTTCGTGGCGTGCACTGCGGCCGAGTGCGCATATGGGGTGGGTGGTCCTGGTTGTCGCGTTCCAGTGGCAATTCGCGGTCAACGCGGTGTTTCACCTCGCCACCGCCGCGTGGTACGGCGACTACTCACCCGGGATGGTCACCGCGGCCACGGTGGCGCTACCGGCCACGCTCGTGGTTCTTGCCTGGATCCGGCGCGAGCGCCTGCTCACCGCCGCGCAACTGGCCACCGCGATGGCGGTCGGCACCGCCATCGCTGCCGCCGCCATCGGTGTGCTGTTCCTCGGCTGAACCGACCTCACCCCCACGAAGAAAGGCATACACATGACCCGCATCCCAGCACAGGCCCGTGCCGGCTACCACGAGGAAATGCGCGCAGCGAAAACCGCCGCCGACCCCGATCAGCGATGGAAACATCTGGAGCGCGCCCACATCCTGTCCCAGCCCGACCCGTGGCTGCACACCGGCAACCACATCGCGATGTTCGCCCTCGCCATCCGGCAGCGGGACCGCCGCGAGGCGTTCGGTCAGATCGTGCGGATCATCGTCGCGGCTCCCGGATCGCTGAGCGGCCGCTACCCCGAAGGCAACACCGGGCGCTCCAGGGTCGCGCTGCGCCGACCCATGCCGACACCGCCCGACCTCGACGCACTGCTGCACCCACAACCAGCGGCATAAGCGAGCCGCCCCGTTGGTTGAAGGAAACCGATGACCGTCTTGACGCAGTCGCCGATGAATGAGACACCTTCTGTCAACCTCAGGCGGCGGTTGTGCCGTGGCTGGATCGGGCTCGAGTTCCAGACAGCGGGCAACCAGCCGGGCCACGCCGGCCGCGGAGTGCTCGATGCGGAACTGCTCGATCACGTTTCACCAGGCTGTCCGAAGGCCACGTCGTGGAACGACTCTGCCCAATCGATTCCAACAGCAAGCAAAAGTCTTGCCTCCCATCAAATTTCAGTTGTCGTCCACCGGGGCTGGAGGCATTGCGTCGTGCTGATAGACCAGTCCTCACCGGGACGACACCTTCCGAGACGACCCGCCTCCAGACAGGCCCCCGGGGACGCCGTCTCATGACAGTGCGCCGCATGGACGTCCCCGCCACCCTGGGGGTCGTCGAGTAGCAGAGGCACTCCGGGCGAGGACCGAACCCGCACGATCGCTTCCAGCATCAGCCCAGAGGAGAACCCGGCCGGGATCCGGCTACTGGAACGTCCCCTACATTCGAGCATCGAGACGATCGGCTCTGCGCGCTGAGCTGATCCGCCGCATCTCGCTCCACGAGGCGCGCCGACCTCGGGTGACACGATCACCCGGAACCAGCCTCCGTGAGATCCTGTGAAACCCGTTGAACAGCATCGCCTTCGGAGACGTAGAGCAGTTCTCGGTCGGGCGGGTGCGGGTGAGCCGGCCGGTGTTGTCGACCTCGACACGATGCACGATGGAGCCGCGCCAGCCCTCATTGAGGATTGGGCGTCAGGCATTGCGGGGGTAGCGGGAACCAGCGCAGCGCTTCGAAGTGCGATGGCAGGCCGGTGGGACCGTCGGGGACCTCCTCACGGCGGGACTCGAGCAGGATGCGGGCCGCGCGCAGGTGTTCGGCCAACGCCTTCTCGTCGAGGGTCTCGTGGTCCGTCGAATAGTGCAGAGTGCCCGCGTTGTCATAGAAGAGGTCCGTCAGCCGCAGCGGGGGCTGGTGAGTCCGCCCGCGGTGGCGCCATAGGCCGGTGTCCGGACTGAAGATGTAGTCGGTGAGGAGACGGTGGCCGAATGAGGCCAGTAACTCCACGGCCTCGATCAGATAGTCGCGCACGGTGTCGGAAATGAAGTAGTTGAAGTTGATACGTGTCCAGCCGGGTTTGATGCCCTCGCAACCCAAGGCGATTTCGTCTCGGTAGGCGCGCGAATTCTGTGGATCGATGGCCAGGAGCCGGTGCCCGTACGGGCCTGCGCATGAGCATCCGCCGCGAGCTTGGATGCCGAACAAGTCGTTGAGCAAGGCTACGACGTAGTTGTGGTGCAGGTAGCGATCCACGCCTGACCGGACTCGGAAGGACACGATGGACAGTCGTCGGGCATGAGGGTGGCCGAGGATCTCGATGTTCGAGTGATCGCGCCACCGGCCGAAGGCATGACGCCACAGCCGCTGTTCCCGTTGCTCGATGAGGTCGGTACCGACAGCGTCTTTGAGCGCGAAGACCAGCCCAGCCCGGATCGACTCGATGATCGCCGGGGTTCCGCCCTCTTCCCGGGCAACGGGATCATCGAGGTAGCGGTGCCCGATCGGGTCCACGAACGCCACCGTGCCGCCTCCCGGCACGGTGGGCACGGCATTGCGCACCAACTCACGGCGGACCACCAGGACACCAGGAGTCTGCGGCCCGCCGACGAACTTGTGCGGTGAGAGAAAGATCGCATCCTTATGGTCGCCACGGCCAGGAGCGCTCTCCCGCACTCGGATCGGGACGTAGGGACCGGCAGCAGCGAAGTCCCAGAAGGACAATGCGCCGTGCTCATGAAGCAGGGTGGCGATCCGATCGGTGTCCGACAAGACGCCGGTGACGTTGGAGGCGGCCGAGAAGCTACCGATGCGCAAAGGCCGGTCCGCGTAGTGGATCAGCCGCTGTTCGAGTTGTGCCTGATCGATGTGACCGTCGGCGTCTTCGTCGATCACCACCAGGTCGGCGATGGACTCCCGCCATGGCAACTCGTTGGAGTGGTGTTCGTAGGGACCGATGAACACCACCGGTCGCTGCGAATCGGGGATCTGCTCACCCCACCGGTAGCGCGCGGCCAGCCCGGACGGAACGCGAAGCTCGAGAATGCCCACCAACTTGTTCACCGCCGCCGTCGCCCCGGACCCGCAAAAGATCACCAGATCGTTCTCGGTGCCGCCAACCGCGTCGTGGATGATCTGGCGTGCGTCCCGCCGCAGCAATGAGGTCTGCAATCCGGTGCCAGAGCTTTCGGTGTGGGTGTTGGCGTAGCGCGGTAACACTTGCCTGCGGATGAAGTCCTCGAGGAAATCCAGCGACCGCCCTGAGGCGGTGTAGTCGGCGTAGGTGATCCGGCGTCGACCATAGGGTCCATCCAAAACCTCGCCCTCACCGATAACCCCCTGCCGAACCCGCTCGAGCAAGGGCGAGGTGGGGACCGGCGCCGCCGAGACAGCCATGCTCCGGGTTGCCGTATTCATGCGGTCCCTCCTTCCACCGCGCGGGGCGCCAGCACCCCGGCTACCGCCAGCGTGCCCCGGAGCCATGCGCCGCGCCAGGGCCATTGGTCTTCTAGACGAGTAAGTCCGAAGTCGCGGTGATGCCCGGACATGGACGGAGGGCGTCTATGACCAGTGTGTGACCAATGATCTGGACGCCCTCCTGAC
>NZ_JBFAYO010000044.1:16456-48643 GCF_040681325.1 Nocardia sp. NPDC051787 | reverse complement strand
AATGCCGCGACTTCTTCTGTGCCACAAACAACTCCGTTCAGTGTTACCCAATCCTACTTTGGGCCACTGTCCGAGACCCTCCGGGCACCTCACAGCTCAGGTTGTTGACCTGGTTGCCTCGCAGGTTCCCGCTGGAGTGGTACCAGACCATGCCGTTGGAGCAGTCGTATATCTGGTGCGTGATGGTGCCCAGCCAGCAATAGATGGTGCTTCCGTCATCGAACTGCTCGCTGGTGGTGCCGGGGGCTATGGAGACCACCCCCAGGCGGGTCCCGCTCGGGCCGGCTGCTCGCACAACCTCGACGGGGACGTCCAGATCGTTGTACAGCTTGTACCAGCCGACCGAGCTACGTTCCGCCGACTTCGATGCTTCGGACAACGTATCCTGCTTCACCTCGAGATCTTGTTCCGCTTTGGTCATTGCCCTCTCCTTCGATGAGATATTGTCAAGACCTGTGGATCAGTAAGATTCAGGCAACCTCCGTTCCAGTGGTGTCGTTGAGGTGCTTGTCAACGGTTGGCTGGAGCTGAACGAGGATCATCCAATTGCCCGGGTTCTTGATGTAGGTTGCCCGGACTCGATATCGCCCTGGATCGAGGGCGATGTGGAGCTGGTTGTCGAGTTCGATCTCAGTTCCCGGCCAGGCCGAGTCGAAAAGCATGACGGGTTCTCGTATTTCCCACACGAGGTCTTCGCCTGGATCCCATGTGATGTGTTCTTGTAATGCTTGCTGCGCTGCGGCGACGAGTTCTTCTTCGGAGTCTGCCGCTGCCCATCGCAGGAACGTCCGCTCGGCGGGGAGATATGTCGTGCGAGCGGGTTGGTCTCCAAGGACCAATGCCTGCTGCGAGCCGGGACCTCTCGGGCATCGATTACATACAAGGAAGCGGTGGCGCGAACCCGCACAGGCACACCCGAGCCCAAGCCGAGCTGCCGGTATCACCCCACGATTTGACTCCATCCGTCCTGGAGGTGACGCATCAAGTCGCTGAAGAATCCGTTTACCTGACCTTCCTGCTGGGGTGTGTTCGACATCAGCAATTGGAGGAAGTTGAATTCCTTTGTCAGCACGTCGATCTGCAGGTCGGTGACCGATCCGAATACGGAAAGGATCATCACTTGCCAGTCGGGGTGCTGGTGGCCGAGGCTTTGGAGGTTTGCCTTGGTCGAGTCCTGCAGCTGGGTGAACTGGGTTTGGTCGCTGTCCATCAGTTGATTGATCAGGTCCTCGAACTGTTCGCGTGAGATGTCACCGGCGAGAACGCGCTGAGCGTACGTGTACGCGGCGGCGCGGGTGTGGTTGAGCTGGTCCAGCATGCCGGTATCGGCGGGTTGAAGGGCGTCTTTGACCTCCTGCGGGATACCCGCCGCTCTGACCTCGGGGATGTGAGTGGAGGACTCCGCCGAAACCCTGCCGTCGCCGGCGCTGCGGCGCTGGGCGATGGTGTCGAGCAGGGTGGTGAAGTTCTGCGAATCGATCCTGGTCATTGCCCCTCCAACAAGATCGTGCACTGGGCCTTGCCATCGACGACACCAACCCGGCCACGTCACCCGAGACTCCCGAGCCGTGTCGCGCTGAGCCGGTCGAACGGGTCAGCGCACACGGCAGACCCCCACAGTGGCTCCCACCTCTACGCGGCGCTCAACCACAGGCTATGAGCACCTCCCAGGCGCAGGGATCACCCCATACGGATGAAACCTCGGGATGTCGAGAACCGATCGATTTATGGACATTGCTGCGGCGACCTAGCGGTCTTTCGGACGATGCTATTGAGATCGGGTTGGGCAATCCATCCAGCTGGGCGTTTCCGCCCGCGCCGAAGGGTCGAGACAACGATCGTTTAAGGACCCTTCGTGGCGGCTGGTCACCGCGGCGGCAGCCTCTCGCCTTGCGGCGGGCTGGTCACCGCGATGGAACTGAGGACTGGACCGCGTCAGGCATCGGGCGCCAAAACCAATGCAGCGTAATGCATTTCGCTGTGAGCGGAGGAATTGTGGGGCAGACTGACTCTCCGGAAGGAATCACCAGCGCACCGATAGGAGACGCGGATGACTCAGCAGAGAAGCGAGATCACTGAAGTCGAGCGTGCAGCACAGGATGAAGCGCAACCTCAGTCCCAGGTCGATGATGCGGGTGCCGACAACCTCGATCGCCATGTCGTGCGCCAACCCGTGTGGGGTGAAGAACGCTCCGTCCGGGCCCTGGGTGGCGCTGGTGGACTCCTGGAAGTGGTTGAGGACGAACAGTTTCTCGTCCTCAGAAACATGCAGTCCGGTGCAGTGCCCGGAAATAGGAAAGCCGGCTTCTGGCCCGACGGCCGCCCGCCGGGCGTGCCTGTCGTAAAGCACGCCGCCGAGCATCGTCGAGGGTTCGGTGAAGTCTGACGTCGTGGGACGGAGCCGAAGCTCGGTCGATTGCGTCCGCAGTCTCTCACGTTGCATGGTCGTAACGATCCTGGGCAGGTGGGTCGGGGGCTGCTAAATTCGGTTCAGTTCTGCCCTCGATTGCCCGTTCCGTCATCGTAGAGCGTTGGGGAGAGGCGGCGATTATGAAGGCTTTCGTCATGAAGGAAATCGGGGCGGTGGGCTTCGCCGAAAAGTCTGTTCCCGAGCCCGGCCCGTTCGATGCGGTGGTCCGTACAACATCGGCTCTCATCTGCACATCCGATACCCATACGGTCCGTGGCGGTATCGGTCCGCGAGAGAACCTGACGTTGGGCCACGAGGCGGTCGGGGTCGTTCACACTGTTGGTAGCGAAGTCGCCCGTATCCGGCCGGGCGACAGGGTCTTGTCAGGGGCGATCACCCCGGATTGGGGTGATCCGGCTTCACAGAACGGCTTCCCGTCGCAATCGGGTGGACCGCTCGGGGGCTTCAAGTTCGCCAATTCCAAAGACGGTGTCTTCGCCGAGTATTTCCACGTCAATGATGCCGATGCGAATCTGGCGGTCATTCCGGACACGGTTGCCGACGAGTCGGCGGTGCATTGCGCCGATATGCTGTCGACCGGGTTCATGGGTGCGGAGAAGGGAAATATCCCGATCGGCGGTACCGTGGCCGTCCTGGCGCAGGGGCCGGTGGGTTTGATGGCGACGGCTGGGGCACGTTTACGGGGTGCGGGTCTGATCATCGGCGTGGAATCGGTACCGCAGCGGCAATCGTTGGCTCGCCGGTACGGAGCCGATGAGATCGTCGACTTCACGAGCGAGGACGTGGTCGAACGAATACTCGAACTGACCGGCGGCGAGGGCGTGGATACGGCGATCGAAGCGCTCGGTGCCGATGTCACGTTCCAGACAGCTGTGAAGATCACCAAGCCGGGTGGAGCCGTGTCCGTTGTGGGGTATTTCGGTGAGGGCGAGTTCGTTCGGATTCCCCGGGTGGAATGGGGAGTCGGGATGGCGGACAAGACGATAAACACCGGACTGTGTCCCGGCGGGCGCCTGCGTATGGAGCGCCTGCTTCGCCTACTGCAGGCCGGCCGGGTCGATCCGACAGACATGACCACACACGAGTTCGCGTTCGACGACATGGAACGAGCGTTCGAGGTTGCGGACAAGAAACTCGACGATGTCGTGAAAGTGCTGATCCGGTTCCGATGAGACCCGCTGCCGCTTCGCTGTGTGCGCTGTGGAAGAGGTGACATGCACAACCCTGATCCACCGTTTCGGCCGATCCGACGCACCGACGGTTACCTTCCGCTCGAGGACTACGGGTTGGTCGGCGACGGTGCCACCGCTGCCCTGATCGGTGTCGACGGTTCGATTCCCTGGTTGTGCATTCCGCGGTTCGACGCCGAACCGCTGTTCTGCGGATTGCTCGATCATGCCCGCGGCGGTTCTTTCACCGTTGCACCCACGGATTTGCTCGAAGGCCGCCAGCGTTACCGGCCCGATACCGGAGTGCTGGAGACCGAGTTGCGCTGCGCCACGGGTGTGCTGCGATTGACCGATGCGATGGTGCTGCGTTCGGGCGCCGACCTCGGTGAGGATGCCGCAGCGGATCGGGCGGAACTCGTGCGCAGCGCGAGGGTGGTCGAGGGCCGGGTGCGGGTGTCGGTGAATGTCGCGCCGCGCGGTGGGGCCGAGGTGCGACCGGTGTTGAGCGGCCTCGAGATCCGCCCGCACACCCAGCCTCGCCTGCGGCTGCATCTACGGAGCAACCGGCCGATGTCCGGGCTGCACACCACCCATGACCTGGCCCAGGGCGAGCAGTTGGACCTGGGATTGTCCTGGGGACGGTTTCACCGCCACCACCGGTTCGACGCCGGATCGTTGCTGCGTGATACCGCGAATGCCTGGCGGTCGTGGCTCGACGACTGCGACTACGCGGGCCCGCAACAGCAACTGGTCCGGCGTGCCGCGATCACGCTCAAGATGTGCGATCACTGGGCCGGCGGGGCGGTGATCGCCGCACCGACGTCCTCGCTGCCGGCTCCGATCGGCGGTATCCGCAACTGGGATTACCGGTATGTCTGGATCCGCGACGCCGCCTACGCGGTATTCGCCTTCCGCCGCATCGGCTTTCACGGCGAGGCAGACGCATTCCTCGGCTGGGTCCTCGACGCCGTCGAACGGGGAGAGCAGCCTCGCATCATGTACGACCTCGACGGCGACCCGGTACCGGACGAGGTATCCGACGCCGGTCTCGACGGTTACCGGCGTTCCGCACCGGTCCGGTGGGGCAACGGCGCCGCCGATCAACGCCAGCACGACCTCTACGGTGAGATCCTCGATTGCGCCGACCAATGGCTGCGCGCCGGTGGCGAGTTGCAGCCCGCCCTGTGGGCCGGCCTGGCCGGTTTGGCGGATACGGCCGGCCGCGCGTGGGAACAGCCGGATCAAGGAATCTGGGAGGTCCGCAACGAGGGCCGTGCTTTCACCTACAGCGCGGCGATGTGCCAGGTCGCGCTGGACCGGGCCGCGTCAATCGGCGAACGTTTCCGGTTGTCCGGACCGGTAGGTACGTGGCGCGCCACCGCCGCGCACATCCGAGACTCCATCTTGAAGCGTGCCTGGGACGAGCGGACTCAGACGTTGAGTGCCCATCTCGACGGAGGTTCTGCCCTGGATGCCAGCCTGCTCGCGCTGCCGCTGCGCCATGTCGTCGCCGCCGACGATCCGCGCATGGTGGCAACCACTACGGCAATCGCCAACCGCCTGGACGCCGGCGGGGGACTGCTCTACCGGTACCTGCACGACGAATCGTCCGATGGCCTGCCCGGCGACGAGGGTGCCTTCGTCCTGTGCAGCTTCTGGCTGATCGATAATCTGACTCTGCAGGGCCGTATCGAGGAAGCCGAGCAGCTCTACGACGCGCTATGCGCCCGCGCCAGCTCCCTGGGCCTGTTCTCCGAGCAGATCGACCCCTCGACCGGGGCGTTCATGGGTAACTTCCCGCAGGCGTTCAGCCATATCGGGGTCATCGCGACCGGGGTGAACCTGGCGCGCGCAAAGGCGGCCACACGATGATCCGACGACTTGTCATTTTCGGCGGCACCGGGGATCTGGCCGGACGCTACCTGCTGCCGGGGCTGGCCGCGCTCCACGAGGCCGGCCGGCTGGACGCGGACTTCGACATCGTCTGCGCCGATCGGAAGGACCGCAGCGAGGACCAGTTCCGGGCATGGGCCGCGACCCAGCTCGATCGGCACGGTCCGGGTATCTCGGATGACACCAGGAAGGCGCTGCTCGCGGCTGCGCGATACCGGCAGGCCGATATCGGGGATCCGGCGCAGGTGGCCGAAACGATTGCCGGTGAGGGACCGGTGGCCGTCTACCTGGCGCTGCCGCCGGCGTTGTTCCCCACCGCAATCCAGACGCTGCACGCCGCGCACCTGCCGTCCGGTAGTCGGCTCGTGTTCGAAAAACCGTTCGGAGAGGATCTCGCCAGCGCGGAAAACCTCAACCGGCTGTTGGCGGACCTGGTTCCCGAGCAGGCAGTCTTCCGGGTGGACCATTTCCTCGCCATGACCACTGTGCAGAACCTGCTCGGGAGCCGGTTGGCCAACCGGGTGCTCGAATCACTGTGGAACAGTGCGCATATCGCCGAAGTCGAGATCATCTGGGAAGAGACCCTCACCCTCGAAGCACGTGCCGGGTACTACGACCATGTGGGTGCGCTCGAGGACATGGTGCAGAACCATCTCCTGCAATTGCTCTGCCTGGTGGCCATGGAACCACCGATCACCCTGTCCGAACGCGATCTGCGCGATCGCAAGGTCGACGTCCTGAGATCGATCCGCACCGTGTCCGACGACGACATTCCGCGCCGCACCCGTCGCGCCCGATACAGCGCCGGCGTGATCGGAGACCGCCATGTTCCCTCCTACACCGACGAGCCCGGGGTGGATCCACAACGGCGTACCGAAACCTTCGCCGAAGTCCACTTGTCGATCGACAACTGGCGATGGGCCGGCACAAACTTCGTGCTCCGCACCGGCAAAGCCCTCGCCGCCGACCGCAAGGAAGTCGCCATCCACTTCCGTCCGGTCCCCCATATGCCCTTCGGTCACCACGGGACTACCGCACCGAACGTCCTACGTTTCGGGCTCGACCCCGAAAACCTCACTCTCGCCCTCACGACCATCGGTGCTGCGGTGGACACGCTGGTCCCGGTCACCATGACCGCACCGATTCCTCTGCCGGATCTCCCCGCCTACGGACGGCTGCTGCTGGATGTACTGCTCGGCAATCCGGCTCTGTCCATCCGCGGGGACGAAGCGGAAGAGTCCTGGCGGGTGATGACTCCCATCATTTCGGCCTGGTCTCGGGACGTGATACCGCTCGACGACTATTCTGCGGGTGCCCCGGGACCAGCGAGCACCACCCGCAATCGATGAACACTCCCGCACCCGCAGCATCCCCGACCGGCCCGCGCCCGCCGTGCGTGGTCGTCATGGGGGTTTCCGGCACCGGAAAGACAACCACCGCGCGTCTGATCGCAGCCCGGCTCGACATCCCGTTCGCCGACGCGGACGACTTCCATCCGCCGGAGAATATCGCCAAAATGTCCTCGGGCATCCCCTTGGAGGACGCCGATCGAGAACCCTGGCTCACCGCCGTCGGCCGCTGGCTGCACGACCGCGACACCGCCGGTACCGGTGGCGTCGTAGCCTGCTCTGCGCTCAAACGCCGATACCGCGATATCCTCCGCGCTACCGCGCCAGCCGTCTTTTTCCTGCTGCTTACCGCAGACCGCGCCGAATTGATCGAGCGGGTGGGCCAGCGCCACCGTCATTTCATGCCCGCATCCCTGGTCGACTCCCAGCTCGCCGCGCTCGAGCCGCTGCAACCCTCCGAACGGGGCACCACCCTGGCCGCGGATGGGCCCCCGCACGCCGTTGCCGAAGCGGCCGTCGCGCTCATTTCAGAACCGGGTGACCACGGGAGGCGGATGGGCGACAGCTCCGGAAACCGTCGCCAATCCGGGTAGCAGTTGTTTGTAGTCGAGCTCGATGCGGCGAGGGAAACTCGAAGACAAGGGGCCAACAGATGACACCGAAGACGGATGTGTGCGAAGCCGTTGTCGACGATGCCGAACTCGGGGAAGGCCCTACCTGGGACGTCGCCGCCGGTCGGCTGCTCTGGGTGGACATTCTCGGTTGCCGCATACACAGCTTCGATCCGCAATCCGGTGCGGACTCACACATGGCCACCGACCAGCATATCGGCGCGGCGAAACCGTGCCTGACCAGCGGACTGGTAACCAATATGCGCGACGGGATCGGTCGCTACGACGCGGCGAACAACTTTCACTGGCTGCACCACAGCCCGGTTCCTGGCCGTCGGGGGAATGACGCCGCAGTCGCGCCGGACGGCACACTGTGGGCGGGCACCATGCGCTACGACGAAAGACCAGGCGGCGGTACGTTGTCGCGCATCATGCCAGACGGAACGGCCATCCTCGTACTCGACGACGTTACAGTCAGCAACGGCATCGGCTGGAGCCCCGACGGACGCCGAATGTACTTCGTGGACACGCCAACCCGGCGTATCGATGTTTTCGACTACACGCCCGACGGCGCATCCGGCCGCACGCCATGGGTGCAAATAGAACCAGGAGCGGGATTTCCGGACGGGCTCACTGTCGACGCCGACGGTGCCGTATGGGTCGCCCTCTGGGACGGTGGTTCGTTGCGCCGCTACACCTCGCAGGGTCGGCTGGACCGCGTCGTGCCGCTACCTGTTCGCAGACCTACGGCCTGCGCGTTCGGCGGTGACGGCCTGTCGGACCTGTACGTCACGACGGCGCGGGTCGGACTCACCCACCCCGACCCCCTGGCTGGTTCCTTACTCGTGCTTCCCGACATCGGGCAGGGCCTGCCTCAGCCCGCCTTCGGCGGCTGAACACCTGAAGAGCACTCCGGGCTTTCGGATCGTGCCGTAGTGGTGGACACGGCGCAGCGCGACGTCGTCGACGCCGAGCACCGTCGGGACCGGCACTGCGGGATCACGTAGGGCTCTGATCTGCCGCAACAGTGTCATCCGGCTCACTGCGGCGGCCAGGTGCCGGGTGGGTTCCCCGGCAGTCCTGCTGGCCACAGGACTCGGCGGACTATAGCCGGAGACCCGTGCACTCGCACCGAATCCACCACATACACGTAGAACGACGTGAGACCTTGGATCCCGGGCTTCTCTCCAGGTCTCCACGGAACCCATGGGAGTGTCGGTGTTGTTCGATAGTCGCAGTGCCGTGCAGTTCGAAGTCCCTGATCCACGTGAATCCGGGCGCGATCGTCGCACCCGGATTCGGTGATCTGGCTGGAGGCTTCGTTCGGCTCTCCAACATCTAGTGGCCGTCCGACAATGGGATGTTCGCAACGATCACCGCCCGACACCAGCGGGAGTCGGGTTGTGTCGCGGCAGCCCGGTCAACCGTAGGAGGCGCGTGATGATCTTCATCGTCGTCAAATTCAAGACCAAGCCGGAAATGGCGGATGAATGGCTCGACATCGTCGGCCCGTTCACCGCCGCCACTCGAGCCGAGGAGGGCAATCTCTGGTTCGACTGGTCTCGCAGCGTCGACGACCCGACCGAATTTGTCCTGGTGGAGGCATTCCGAGACCAGGCCGCCGGCAGTGCACACGTCGGCAGCGCCCACTTCAAGGCCGCAATGGCCGAACTTCCCGCGGCCCTCGCGCAGACCCCGCGCATTATCAGTCAGACCATCGATGCCACCGACTGGTCTGAGATGGGGGAGATGACCGTCGAATAGCCGCTTCTGCCGAACTCCGCACCGCGGCCCGGCCTCGCTGGCGTGGTGCGCGTTCTTGCGACTGTCTCGATGACGGGGTCGGCAGACGCACTTCGGCGGGCGGTGGGCTGTTTGCAGCGGTCGGCCGCGACGGCATGGTGTCAACCATGCTATACGTCCCGCTGGGTGCAGTTGGCGGTGCAGCAGTGACCCGGAATCGTCTCTGACCTGAACCTTTCGACAGGTGCAGCGACGCCGGTCCGTTCCGCGCATCGATATCCCTTTCCGAAGTTCTCCTGGCTTGAACAGGGGCGCGAAATCAATGTCAGTGTCCAAGTTTTGAATGCGGTGGCGCGGACGTTGTCGTTGGATGCGGCGGAGAAGGCGCATTTGTATCGGTTGGCGGATGTGCCGACGGTGCCAGTGGCGCATGCGGTTACGGCGCTGCCGGAGGAGTTGCAGGTGATTTTGGATCATCTGCAGCCGTTGCCGGGTGTGGTGTTGAATGCGCGGTATGACGTGCTGGCGCACAACAAGTCGTACGAGGCGTTGTGCCCGGGGTTTCTGCTGGGGGAGCGGAACGTGGCGCGACGGGTGTTCCTGCCTCCGGAGTGCTGCAATACCTATCACCATAATTGGGATGATCTGCGTCGGATGGTGGGGTATCTGCGTGGTGCGAATGCGAAGAATCTGGGTGATCCGGACTGGGAGCAGTTTATCGCCGAATTGTGTTCGGAGAGTGCGACTTTTGCGTCGTTGTGGGCGTTGAACGATGTGGCGGTTCCGGCGAGTCGGACAAAGCAGGTGCGGAATTTGGCGGTGGGGGAGTTCGAGATGTTTTTGACGAGTATGTCGTTGCCGTCGGTGCCGCATGCGTGGATGCAGGTGTATACGCCGGTGGATGAGGTGGCGTGGGGGAAGTTGCGGGCGTTGCTGGCGATGAGTCCGGAGGAGCGGCAGCGTCCGTGGGTGGAGCATCGCGAGCTGTATCACGCTGCGGCGGGGTGAATTCGCGGCCCGTACGGCGCGCTGAGCCAGGGCCCTCCAGTCCGTGGACGTCCTGGCTGGTTCGAGGCTCGTCGTGGTGGAAGGGGGCGGTCCGGACTGCGCGTTTTCGATCCTGGGTGTGGGTCTGGGTTAGTTCCTTTCAACATGCTGTCGACTGCGGAAGTCGTGGTGTCTGGGAAACGCAGTAGCCTGAGGCCATAGCGGGACCTCAGGCCCTCCGGATGGTGCGTGGCAGTCTTCCATGCCGGAGCCGGCTCGGCCGTACATCCTGTCCGATCGAGCGGGAATCCCTCTGGCGGTGGCGGTCTCGACCGCCGACGTCCATGATGTTCAAGAACGGTCGGTGACGGCCTTTCTCGAGGATCGCCCACGATGCCTGACTACTCGGTGCGGCGACTGGTGAAGTCGAAGGATCCGCCGTCGATGCCCCAGGAGATGACCCGCTCGGGGTGAATTCGGATGACCGCGCGTTCCTGGGGTTGGAACGGTGGCTCCTCGTCATCGAGCGCCTCGGCCGTGCCGCGTACCTCGATGCCGCGAATCACGTAAGGCTCCGATGAAACCTGTTGGTCGATGACGAACGACACCCGGCTGCCCGCCTCGACATTGCGGTACTTCCGACTGGCACGCATTCGCATGCCCCCGATGTCGATCGTGCCGTCGGCGTTCACCCGATAGCTGGTCGGGTTGTTCTGCACAACGCCGTCGGGCGACACCGTGGCCAGCCGACCGATCCCGGCCTCCGCGAGGAACTGCTGTTCGTTGCTGGTGAAGGTCATGTCAGTTACTCCTCAGTGAACTCGATATCAGGTGTCCCCCCGGCGATCAGCCGGAAGTTGTCGGGTGCGGGAAGCGCAAGCTGTTGCCTGCCGCATCCCGCGCGTCTTGCGTCGGCGGTTCAGCGGGACCGCGACATCGCGGAGGATGGCTACCTCCTCCGATCTCGATCCCAGCTTCGCTGGTGACGAACTCGTATGGCGGCTGGGAGATCAGAACAGGATCAGCGCGGCGCACAGTCCGGCAATGGCAATGAACTGCAGGGTGACCCGGTACTTCAGAATGCTGTCCCACTTGTCCTGCAGCGCACGGGCATTGGCCGGAATGATGCCGCTTTGCGCAGCGGCCGTCTGCTGAGAATTGATCGGCTTGGCGATGCTGACATAGAAGGCGAGCCAGGTCAGCAGCGCCGCCACCGTGATCCCCGCCGCGACAGCGGCGCCGATCTGCCCGGCCCACAGCGCGATCAGCAGTGTGAGCATCGCGGTGACCACACCGCCCGCACCGGCAACCGGCATGCGCTTGTCGCCATAGTAGTGACCCCATCCCGCACTCATGGTCACGGTCGCGTCATCGAGCTTGCGGTACACGGACCGGGTGATCACGGCCCCGCAGACGTCGGTGCCATAGACGATGGCATTGGAGAGAACAGCGGCGGCGGCGATGATCTGGCCGGTGACAATGAGCATTTTCGGCTTCCCTTCTCAAATTCTAGCAGGGCTAGATACTGGAGCAACGGTAACATTCATCCGCTATCTTGTCTAGCATTGCTAGATCTCGGATCGCTACCGCGGGATCGCGCTCGGGTCGGCAAGCTGCACTTGCCCGTTACGGCCGAGCAGGCGCTGCCGCCGGCAACCCGGTCACCGAGCGCTGGCAGATCTTTCGGTCTGCTGGCTCCGTTGGTGGGTTCTGGGGCTCATCGCGGGTCCCGGTCCTCATCGACCGGGTTTCGGGCAGCCTGACCGCGCCGAGGTCGGCGATCGACGGCACCTGGCAACCCCCGCCTTGACGCCGGTGGGCTGACCTGCCGCCCAGTGAGGCGCCGCAGCTCAGGCGGCGGCATCACTGCCACGCACTGAGGCCACCCGCAGAAACGCCCTCATCTGCCGCATACCGCGCGATGCGATCGGTCAAAAATGATCGTTTCTGACCCAAACTCGATTCGGCGCACCGGAATCGCGAAACCGCAGCTCGCCGAAATCGCGAATCGGGTCACAACCCGTGTGCGGAATCTGCGGGACGAAACCAGGGATGTCGGCCCTGTGGGGACGGTTCTGGGCATGACTCGGTTCGGATACGCGCGGGTCTCCACTCGTGGGCAGAAAGACGACTCCCAGATCGATGCGCTCACCAACGGCAGAGGCCTACCGGGTCCACTGGTCGACCAGCACCGCCAGGCGGGCGTCCCGCTGAGCCGGCCGCAGACGTCCACCGCGGTCCAGGGTCGCCAGGCCGTGCAGGGCGCTCCAGCCGACCTCGGTGAAGGTCTCCGGATCGTGCTCCCCCGCGAACGGTGCGAAGGCGGCGAACATGACGGCGAACGCGTCCCGCAGCGGCTGTGAGGCATTCTCGCCGAACGCGAGGTTCACCTTCATCAGGAACATCGCGTCGTAGAGCGCGGGCCGCGCGGTCGCGAAGTCGAGGTAGGACCGCGCCACCGCCGCCAACGCTGCGCGCGGCTCGCCGCCCGCGGACTCCAACGCCGCGCGGCTCCACGCGGCCATCTCCGCGATGCCTTCCTCGGCGACCGCCGTGACGATCTCGTCCTTGCCCGCGAAGTGCGAATACAGCACAGGCTGGCTGTATTCGATCCGTTCCGCCAGCCTGCGCACAGTAACCGCGTCCCAGCCCTGCGACTCGGCCAGCTCCCGAGCGGTGTCGATGATCAGCCGGTGCCGTTCGGCGCGTTCCCGTTCTCGTCGCGTCTGGGTCGACATAGGCCGACTATAGCATCGCTTGACAATCTAGTGTTACTAGATCTAGTGGTCACACTTCTCAATAGCATTGCTGGACACTCTGCCGCCGAAGGAACCGAACCGTCCGCCGTACAGCGTTGAAAACGACTGTTTCAGAGCGTTTACTTTCGCCCGGCGCAGCCACCCCCGCATCCGTCAGCTGACGCTGACTCCGACGTATTCACCAGGCCGCGGCGGACTTACGTCGATACCAGCGTCAGGTGACGGATGCGCCACCGACGCCCGGCGTACGAGAGTGGGATCGAACAACCTGCATCCACTTGCTTGAAGGGCGAAATCCCATGGTCGACAACGGATATGGCCGCGTTCGACGCCGCACGACCCGCGCGCTCACGGCACTCGCGGCCGGTGTTGCTGGCGGCAGCCTCATCGTCGCCTGCACCGCGAGCACCGTAACCCAGGCCGGCCCCACCGACGACGCACCGAGGCCGACCATCGTTCTCGAACACGGCGCCTTCGCCGAACTGTGAATCCGGTGCCGTTCGGCACTATCGACGGCGGCACCGGTACCGATCTCTACATCCAGCCCGACAAGTTCCGCGCCCAGTTCGCCGCCGATGTCCCTGAGGGCCGCGCCGCCCTCATGGCGGCCACACAGCGGTCGATCGCACAGGCCGCGCTCGAGGAGAAGGCGACGGCCGCGGCCTGGAACGAGAAACCCAGCTGGGACATCGTGACCACCAAGGATCTGAATATTCCCGTCGAGGCGCAACGATTCATGGCCGAACGCGCCCGCACGCACATCACCGAGGTCTACGCCTCGCACTCGGTCGCCGTCTCGCATCCGGATGTGGTTGCCGACGTCATCAAGCAGGCCGCCGCGGACAACTGACCCGAAAACTCGACCACCACAGGAGAACAGCTCCTTCGCCGCCTTCCGCGACCCGGATGGCAACGGCACGCGGCTACAAAATCAGCATGCTGTCACCGAACATGTCGAACTCGTATCCGCCGTTCTCCAAGATCTCGGAGTAGGAGCGCATAACGAGATCTTTGCCGGCGAAAGCCGCCGTGAGTACAATATGGCTGGACCGTGGCCTGTGGAGATTCGTCAGAAGTATATCCACGACCTTGAACTGGAATCCTGGATAAATATAGAGATCTGTCCAGCCCGTTTTAGGCTGAATAGCGCCCTTGGGCTCGTTGTGGAGTGCCAGTGTCTCGAGAGTTCGCATGACCGTCGTGCCAACAGCGATGATGCGTCGCCTCTCGGCCAGGGCTCGATTTATTTGCGCGGCCGACTCATCTCCGACCTCGAAGAATTCGGCTCTCACCTTGTGATTCTCGACCTCTTCCGCGCTGATATGACGAACTGCGAGGATTTCAGTGGCCCCTACATGGAGGGTAATGTAAGCAAGCTCAACCCCCTTGTCGGCAATGCGAGTCAGCAACTCTTCAGAGAAATGAAGGCCCGCCGACGGAATCTCTAGCGAACCAGGTTTCTTTGCGTAAACCGAGCGATAAGCCTCCGGTGCTGTCCGCCAGTACGTCGGATCGAGCGGAATTGTCTCGTCGCTGCGCCGACCGTATCGATGAAGTGCCTGTGTCAATCGCTCGGCGGACTCGAACTTCACCTTCCAGAGCTGGCCGGGCTGCGATTCGAGTAAGGCGCAGGTAAGCAGGTTGTCGTCGATTGATGTCAGGGTCGTCCCCTGCCTCAATTGTTGCCCGGCCTCCATTTTGACAATGGTCGCATCGTCAGGCTCGTGACCGTAAACGATCACGTCCACTGTTTCGTTATCATGCCGAAACGATAGTGTGTTCGACAGCATGTAGCTATCATTCAATACCAGTAGATCACCCGGCTGAAGATAGTCGTAAATAGTCGAAAATACCGTGTGCTCGATCGTCGCCGTAGAACGGTCGAGCACGACCATCCTTCCATCCTCGCGACGCTTGCCGCGCAACTCAACGGGATCCGATGGCATGACCCTTTCCCTCGGATTGAAATCGAACTCTGAAGTCTTCATGATGCTTCATCCTCCTAGTGTGCTGTGGTTCAGCTTTGCTAAGGGGTTCGTAATTTGGTCGAGTCAGGCGGTGATGCCGGCCAGGTGTGAGTCGCCGAAGAATCCGCGGACCAGATCGAAACCCGAGTCCCTGGATCGAGGCTTGGTACTAGGCATTGTTGTCGACGAGTTTCCGGAAGCTGGCATAGGGAAGAACAACTTCGGCCAGGATCTCCCGACGGTGTCGCTCCACATGAACGGCACGGCCGTGGCGTTCCGTCGGGTGACGCAGTCGCGGATCTGCGTGATCAGTACCTTCACCGGGCTGAAGGTTGCCGCAGCGGATCGACTGCACCCTTGCATGTAATCGATTGTAGCCCTTGGCATTTGGTTTATATTGAGATCAGCCGAAAATGCGCCGACCTGCGCGAGCCATGCTAGAAGCGGCTCAGGGACTGTGCGCTACAAGAGGTTTCGCCGGGACAGGGTGGCCGGCGTTGACGGAGCCTCCGACGGTCCGTCGCGTCCTCGTTGGCCTACGGCCAGGTGCACATCGCAGCGCTGCCCGAGGGGATCAACGGCCGACCTGCGGCAACCGACATCGCCCAGCCCCTCCAAGCCATGAGTGTTGAACCGGTGCAGGCGTTCACGCACCGTCTGTGGATGACAGCCCAACTCGTCTGCGATCACCGCCGTGGACTTCCCGTCCCAGCTCGCGGTGATCATCCGCGCCCGGCGAATCCAATCACCCGGAGCATGCCGAGCTCCAGCGATCTTACGAATCTTCCGCTCCTCCACCACATCCCGTGCAGGACGTGCCGACCAGCACCTTCGGCAGAACCCACCCCATCACCCGAAACAACAAGACCCACAACAAGATACATGATCATTGAGGAACGCAGCACCAGGCGAGGGACGATTCGACGACGCCTTCGACGACCTGAGCCGCCTCCATGATCCGCGCGACCCCTCCCATTCACCGGCTCTGCGTGCGTATTTCCTCGCCGAACTGGCCGAGGCCGCAGTCCGCGCCGGGCGGACCGACGCCCTGCGGGACCTGCTGAACGGACTGGAGCCGGTAGCTGCGTCCACACCGTCACCCGCTTGCATATCGGAATGCGTTATGCGCGAGGGGTTCCGCTACCGCTGCCGCGGAGGAGGGGTTCACCACTGCGCTGGCGGTGGACCTGGCGGGTTGGCCGGCCGAGCGCGGCCGCCTGCACCTGGCCTTCGGTGAATGGTTGCGACGGCAGCGCCGGGTGGTCGAATCCCGGACTCATTTGCGCACGACCAGAGAGGTTTTCGACGCTCTCGGCTTCGCCGCATGGAGCGAGCGGGCACGGGTGGAATTGCGCGGTGCCGGTGAATCGAGCCCGGACTGCAGCCTGGACGCCCGGGAGCGACTCACCCCGCATGAGCTGAGCATCGCGCAATTGGCGGCGCTGGGTCTGGCCAATCGGGAGATCGGGCAACGGCTGTATCTGTCGCACCGGACGGTCAGCACCCATCTGCACCGGACAACCCGTGATTCTGGTGCACGGCTGGCCCTACGACCCCTACGCCTACGCCGATGTCGGGCCACTGCTGGCGGCCGCCGGATACCGGGTGCTCCTCCCGTTCCTGCGTGGCTATGGCCCGACCACCTTCCTGTCCGCGCAGACCGTCCGCAACGGTCAGCAGTCGGCGATCGCGCGCGACATCATCGATTTCATGGACGCCCTGCATATCGACAAGGCCATCCTCGGCGGATTCGACTGGGGCGCACGGACTGTCGATATCATCGCCGCGCTGTGGCCACAGCGCTGCAAGGCGATCGTCGCGGTGAGCGGATACATCATCACCCAGCAGGCGGCCCAGCAGCAGCCGCTGATGCCGGAGGCCGAACTGGGCTGGTGGTACCAGTACTACTTCGCCACCGAACGCGGACGGCTCGGCTACCGCAAGAATCGGCACGACTTCAACAAGCTGATTTGGCGGCTCGCCTCGCCCCAGTGGAATTTCGACGACGCCACCTACGAGCGCAACGCCGTCACCTGGGACAACCCCGACCACGTCGATATCGTCATCCACAACTACCGGTGGCGGCTGAGCCTGGCACCGGGCGAACCGCAATACGACGCCTACGAACAGCAACTCGCCGCCGAAGCCGCCATCACCGTGCCCGCCATCACCATCGCCAGCGATTTCGACGGCGCGGCCAAAGACGGAAAGTCCTACCGCGCCAAATTCACCGGCCCCTACGAACACCGAGTCCTCGACGGCATCGTCCACAATGTCCCGCAGGAGGCCCCGCACCCGTTCGCCCAGGCCATCATCGACGCCGACCACATGTGAAGACCGCCGGAGCCGTGATTTCCCACCCGCCCCGGTGGCCTCGCCAACTCACGCCAGCTGCCTTTTGCTGACTGTTCAACGCGTCCCGCAGCCGCGTCGTTAGCCCCAGCTCAGGGACCCACGCGGTCGGAGGTGGCCGTTCGGAATCGAGTTCGACCACGGTATCGATGCGGATTCTGCGCAGGAACGGATAGTCGTGGCTGACGATCAGGAGAGCGCCGCGGTATTCGGCCAAGGCTTCGACGAGGTGGTCGACGGTGGCGATATCGAGGTTGTTCGTCGGTTCGTCGAGAATCAACAGCTGGGACGGGGGATCGGCAAGTAGCAGGCGAGCCAGCGAGACTCGGAAGCGTTCACCGCCGGAGAGTGTCGAGACGGGCCGTTCAACACTGTTCCCGCGCAGGAGCAGCCGGGCCAGCTGATTGCGGATGGTGGCTGGCGGCGTGGTGGCCGCCACCGTGTGGACATTCTCGAGCGCACCGACCTGTTCGTTCAGTCCGTCCAGGCGTTGCGGGAGATATCCCACCCGGTGGGTGTACAGAGTGCCGCGTCGCGGATCGCGACCCTCGAGGAGGTTCTCGATCAGTGTGGACTTCCCGGCGCCGTTGGGGCCGATCAGGGCGACCCGTTCCGGGCCCTGGATCACGACAGTACGGTCACCGTCGCGCAGTTCCGCGATCCGCCTGCTGCGCGGCACATCGGGATCGGGCAGGTCGAGATGGATGTGTTCCGCGCGGCGGACCCGGATTGCCGCGGCATCGAGCACGCTCTGGGCAGCAGACACTTTGGCATCGAGAGTGGTGCGCATAGCTCCGGCCGAGCCCTGCGCCTTACTGGCGCGGTTTCCCGCCAGGAGCCGCGGGATGCCTCCGTTGCGCTGCGTCGCCTTGCCCGTGCGCTCACGCCTGGCCAGCTTGATCTCGGCCTCGATGCGTTGCCGCTTCTCGATTTTCAACGCCTGCTCGGCGGTGCGAGCCGCTTGCTGGGCCGCGGCCTGTTCCTGCTCGATGTACTGTCGCCAAGCGCTGTAGGGTCCGCCGAACGTCTCCAGTGTCGCGCCGTGCAATTCCGCGGTGGTATCCATATGCTCGAGCAGTTCGAGATCGTGGCTGACCACCACGAGGGTTCCCGGCCACGAATCCACGAATCCGTTCAGCGCGGCCCGGGTTTCGCGGTCGAGATTGTTCGTCGGCTCGTCGAGCAGGGTGATCGGCGTGCGTCGGATCCGCAGTCCGGTGATCGCGATGAGAACCGCCTGGCCCCCGGAGATCTCACCGACCATGCGTTCGAGATCGGCTGCGCTGAAGCCGATCTCGCGCAGAGCTTCGTCCGCGCGGGATTCGATATCCCAATCGTCGTCGATTGTTTCGAAATGCGCCTCGTCGACCTCACCGGCCTCGACTGCGCGCAGGGCCACGAGTTTGTCTGCGATGCCGAGTAAATGCGCGACGGTGGTGTCGCAGCCGAGGGTGAGCGTCTGCGGCAGATAACCCACTTCCCCCGGTGGTTTCGATGAGTCCGGAGGTCGGTGTGAGAGTTCCGGCGATCAGGCGCAACAGCGTCGACTTACCAGCGCCGTTGCGGCCGACCAAACCGATGCGCCCGCTGCTGAATGCGCCATTGATGCCGTGCAGCGCGACGGTCCCGTCGGGCCATTCGAAGATCAGGTTCCGCAGGGTGATCGCTGATTGCGTGGATGTGGACATGAGTTGGCTCTTCCTGCTCACGAAGGAGCGGCTGCGAGATACGAGAGAGGTCTCGAGCAGCAGGCGAAGGCGGCGGGCGTGACGGCACCGGCGACGAGACTACGCCGGATCAGGCGCAGGGAACACGCAACAGTGGCCGCGCTCGATGGGACACGCGAAGGCACATTCGAGCGAAAGGCGGAATGTGAAATCGGAGACGCCGCCTTCGACTGCGCGGCTAGAGTCTGTCGACCTCGATGAGCACGTGACCGCATTACCATCCGGTATGTGGCACTGACCGTGAAGGCGGCGCACCTGCGCCGCGACGGGCCGGGAGAGGTGACGCTCGACGATATCCGGGCGCTCACCAGCACCAGCAAGAGGCAGATCTTCCACGTTGCGGTCATCGCCGACGGCATGAGTGTGTGATCTGCCGTGATCCTCGCGGGCGGATCCGCTGGAAGGCCTTGCGGAAGACGCCATCCGTCGGGCAGCGTACGTTTAGTATCCCGGTATGCGCCGTTGGAGGTGGCTACGGGCCGCGCTGTGTCTGGTCGTACTGGGCGCCGGTGGATGTATCGGGGCGGTCGACCGCGGCGACTTCGAACAGGATTTGCGGGCGCGGGGCGGCGGTCTGGTGAACGGGCTGACGGATTCGGCGGTCACCGCGGTGGGAGAGCATCTGGGAACCGCTGATTTTCAGGCGAATGTCATCCTGCTGACCGCGCCGAATTCCACGCGGTTCCGCGTGGTGCTGCTCGATCAGCCGGACCAGGTGACTCGATTCTTCTCCGCGTGGCCCGATCCCACCGCACGGCAAGCGGCCGTGCGATTGCGGGTGCGCGATCCGGGCGGTTCCCGCCGGCTCGACGACTACTCGTTCACGCTCGGTGCGCTGAGTGCGCCACAACCGGTGCGGGTTTCGGCCTTCGATGACATCGACGGCGAGGGTTTCGCGGTCAGCGAGGTGCCGGGACTCGCGCGTATCGAGGACATCGTCGATACCGCCCTGGCTCGCAGCGAACTCGCCGACGGCCAGGTCAGCGTGATCGTCGTGAGCCGTTTCGGCCGCGAGATCCGAATCGTCGCGAACGTGACCTCCCCGCGGACGGATATGGTCGCCGAGTTCGACCGCACCGGCGCGTTCCTTCGAATCCAGCAGGTATGAGCCATGGCGAGACTGCTCACCGCCGCATTGTCGACCGGTGTCGGCGTCGGCATGTTCAGCACCGTCGTGCCGGTATCGATCTGGCCCGGTGAAGCGAAACTCACCGCGCCGCTGTTCTGTTCGGATCCCTACCGCGAACCCGTTGTGGTATCCGATACCTTCCACGACTCCGAGGGCACCTCGGTCAACTACACCCTCTACTGTGTGACCGACCGTGGCGCGGTCACCGACGAGGGATTCATCCTCCCGTTCCTCGTCCTGTTGGCAGTGCACATCGCGATCATCACCACGGTGGCCTTCCTTGCCGGACTGCGGATACGTCGCAGCACCCCGCCCCCTGCCGATCCGCAGTCCATGGCATTCAAACCACCCGTCTACGGAGCACACGAGCCCGACCCCATCTGACTGCTCGGATTCTGAACGGTTCACTACCCACGCACAAGCATCATCAGTGGACGGAGTCACACGGCAACAGGCGGCGGATCGAGTGTCGGCGGAGTGCTGCTCCCAAGCTACGCGCCGTGCCCGGACCCGCTTGTCACCATGGCGTCCCCGGCTCGGTCGGCTTGTCCCAGTTCGGTTGTGCGCCGGGTGGTTCGGCGTTCATAGTGGCACGATGGCGGACCGGTATGCGTTGATCGTCGGATCACAGTGCGCGGCGCTGCCACGCCTGGGATTCGTCGAAGAACTTGCGCTCGAATTGCACGCCGCGTTGACGCGGGGTGGCGGATGGAAATCAGTAGGCGGCGGTGGGCCTTTATTGAACCCGACCGTTGCGGAGTTGAAGGCGGAGATCAAGAAAGCGTTCGCGGTCGCGAACGCGTCGAGCGCGACGTTGCTGATCTTTTTCCTCGGCCATGGCTCGAGCGTCGGGGCGCAGGATTTCCGGCTGCTCGCGGCCGATTCGCCCGGGCTGAGCGCAGACTCGGACACTGCCGTGCATCTGACGCAGACGATTCGGGAACGCCTCGGCGAATGCCAGTCGTTGGACGGTCTCGTGGTGCTGGTGGACGCGTGCGAGGCCGGTGCGGGTGTCGCCGGTGCGGCGGCGCGCTGGCCGGATATGCTGACCATAGACGGTCGATTCGAGTTGTTGGCCGCTTCCGGCGACCACAACGCCTACGACGGGTGCTTCACCCGTACCCTGCTCGACATGTTCGCCGCCGGTATACCGACTGCCGGCTCGCAACTGCTCTGTATCGATCTCGTCGATGACCTTGCTGGTGCATGCCCGAACCAGATCCCGCACCACACCTCGCACACCCGCGGCTCCCCCGTGCGAACGGGTGTAGGCGACCGCGGGCTGTGGCTGGTCCCGAATCCGGCATTGAACCGCAACGCCGTCACCGGCCAGGCTGCCGCCGGCTTTGTCGACCAGCTCACCACCAGCGTGCTGATCACCGAAACCGTCCGAGACGCGCTTCAGGCCATCCTCGACGCCCGCGCGGCGCCGCTGCGGCTGGTCCTGGGTGCCCCGGGGGCCGGAAAGTCGACGTTGCTGTCGTTGTTGATCCGCCCGAACCTTGTCGACGATCTGGATATCAACGAAAAGTACGTCACTGCAGCCGTTTTTCTCGATACGACCAGTACCCTCGACTCGCTCGCCGCCGACCTCGCCGCACAACTCGACACACGCCTACCTGGATACACGGCGACACGCGACGCTGTCCGTAAGGCTCTCACCGATCAGGAACGAGCAACACTTACCGGGTTCGATATCGACATCACCCGTACCCTCCGTCGGTGCGGGAAGCGCGTAACGCTCGTCATCGACGGCCTCGACCAACCCGAACTCGGTGCCCGGCGCATCATTCTGGCCGCGATCCGGCGCCTGACCACCGCCGACGCCGCCCGGCCGCCTGTACACGTCATCGGAGGTGTTCGCACCGGAACTGACGCTGAGCATACAGCCGAACTCGGTCACGGCATCCGCATCCATCTTCCCGCACCCACCGCATGCGACCTCCGCCGAGCCCTCTCCGCCGCGGCAGTGGACGACACCGTAGGGCTCGACCGTCTCCTGGATGCTTCGGTCGCGGGTGGCTGGCTGATCGCCAGACTCCTTACCGAGATCGATTTCGCCACCCTCGCGAGCGAGCCGAGGCGGCCGACCAGCCTGGCCACTCTCATCAAGGTGAAGCTCGGTAGTATCGGTCGGCGCGCGACCGACCCGAGCGCTGCGTACGCTACAGTCAGGGTGCTGCTTGCAGCCGGAGTCGGACCGATTATGCCGATCTCTGTCCTCAGTGCCACGCTCACGCTTATCGGGCACGACCTACCGCTTCCCCGGCTCCGAGACATACTTGTCGACCTCAGCATCCTGATTTCTCGTGGCAGACCCGGTCAACCCGACGAAACGGTCGGCATCATCCACACCGAATTCGCCACCCTCCTGCGTGGCCTGCTCGACACCGCGGAGGCTGACGGTGCTGCGATCCACCGAGCGATCATCACTGCCCTCGACACGCTCGCGGAAGGAAACGCTGCGGGCTCGCGCGCGATCGCAGCCTATGCGAGCTCGTCACTGCCGCGTCACTACCTCGCGGCCGGTGATCCAGTTGGCGCGCTCGCGGCTCTCGAGCAAAGCAATTTGGATCGGGCCGCAGATAACCAACAGCGTTGGGCTAGCTGGCTGCCCGAGTTCGAAAGGGTTCTCGGTGCCGAGCATCCGCATACGCTGCACGTCCGTAGCGGCCTCGCGCGTTGGCTCGGCGAAAGTGGTCATGTCGTTTCGGCTGTGACGGAGTTCGAGAAACTTCTCATCTGCCGCAAACGGATTCTCGGGCCGGATCATCCGAACACCCTCACCACGCGCAGCGATCTCGCGTTGTGGCGCGGTCGCAGCGGTGATGTCGTCGCCGCCGTCGAAGAGTTGGAGGCACTGCTCGTCGATCGATCGCGAATTTCGGGGCGCGATCATCCCCACACTTTCACGACGATCAGCGACCTCGCTTACTGGCGTGGGCAGTCAGGAGATGTCACTGGTGCCATCGCAGATCTTGACCGCTTACTCGACAACAGGCTGAGGGTGCTCGACCCGCGCCATCCTGACATTCTGACCATTCGAGGCCTGTTGGCTTCCCTGAGGGGCCGGGGCGGGGATATAGCCGAGGCGATCAGCGATTTCAAGGCGTTGCTCGCCGACAGGCGACAGATACTCGGACCTGAGCACCCTGACACGCTGTCAACGAGAGGCGATCTCGCATTCTGGCTGGCCCGCAACGGTGACGTCGATGATGCGGTCGCGCAATATCGCACACTGCTCGTCGAGAGGCAGAAAGCCCTCGGATCCGACCACCCGGACACCCTGAGAACGCGTGGAAGCGTCGCATTTTGGCAGGGTGCAAGCGGTAGCCCGATGGCAGCGGTCGCAGAGTACCGGAAGCAGGTCGAGGAACGACGAAGGCTGCTCGGCCCAGATCACGCCAACACGCTGCGCGCGCAGGAAAATCTGGCTGGCTGGCTCGGTGCCAGTGGCGACATGGACGGCGCGATCGCCGAGTACGAGGAGCTGCACGCAATCAGGCTTCGGCTCCTCGGTCCGAGTCATCCGGCAACCATCGCTGCAAGCCGTGGAATCGTATTCTGGCGTTCGATCCAGAAGGAGCACAAGTGACCATCTCGGTTTCGTGCTCAGACGCCGAGTTCGATCCTGCTCGAGTTGGCACCTCCTCCTACCGAGGCATGCTCGACCTGGTGACCTTGCTGATATGGCTTTGAGGACGCACAGTAGCCCCAGGAGTGAGTGCCGCTTGGGCGCAGGTCGAAGGTGGCTGGGATGCCGAGCTCGTGGAAGCGGTCGCGCAGGGATCTTTGTGCAGCGGTCCGAGACGGCCTCGAGAACGCCGCCGACGACCAACTGGTCCACCAGCTTCGCGGGATTGCCGTCGATCCCCATGCTGTCCGGCTCGTCCAGCGGGCCCGCCTGCCCGTTCCGGCGGCCACGTAGATCGTCGTGCCGCGCAGCCGATCCGCGTGTACGTACGGGTCGTTGGCCACCCAGGCCGGATCGCCCGTATTGCTTTCGGTCGGCGTGGGTGCGGTGGCGTTCGTTATCCATACTCGGGGTTCGGGCTGGGACTGGCTGCAGCGGTATTACTGGGAGTGGCCGCTGCTCTTACAATGTGGATGTTCTGGTGGTTCGGACCTCTCTGATCTCGATGCCCTTCTCGTCGATGCTTCCGTTGACGTCTCCGAGCTTGTGCTCGGCGCTGCCCGAACTATCCTTGCGCCGCTCGACGCGCGCAGGCTGATCGAGCGGGGTTCTCGGCGCGTGAACAGTTCTGAGGCAGGGAAGCTCGGGACGCAGAAGTTCTACCATTGGCAGTACTGTGCTCGAGGCTGGATCTCCTCCCGGCCGGCCGGATGTGTAAGACATGCTGCTCCGCCAACTCTCGCGCGCGATGCCCGTGGGCGGCGCATACCGACTGTCTTGTCGAGATGTCGTGTTCCGAGGGACGGCTGTGGTCGTGCGAGCCGATGACGAGCGGAACGGCGATGACGTATTCGGTGGTCGGCAATACCGAACGTCAACCAGATGCTGGTCCGCCGTGCTGCAGGCACCCATCCGGATCCACCTCTCCGCGCGCACACTCAGTGGTGTCAGATCGACTGGCATCGCGCTCGGTTGAGGGGCCAGATCGACGAGTGGGTGAGCTGAGCGACGCCTTGTCCTCCACCGCATCGGCGTCTCGGTGTGCCGGCTTGGTGTGGAGACCCGCCGGTCGCGGGCCGACTTGGAGCGAACCAACCTCCGCAGCTGTAACAGCGACTTAGAGTTATCCGCTATGTGAGGTAGGCATCGGAAAGCCGTGAGCAGGTCGCGGCATGTTGGCTGTTGGTCTGACTGGATAGCTGATGCGGGTGCAACCGAACTGGCGTGACCCACACAAGCCCCGCAGGGGCCCCGGGGGGTGGAGGGTGCCCACCCCCCGGGTGGGTGGGACGCCCGCGGGGGGTGGGCACCTCGACCCAGCTCGGACGGTAACGGATTCCCGGGGCGGACATGACATGAATCGACTCAGAGTCGCGATGAAGGCCACCTCGGGGGCGGCGTTGCGTCACGGCGATCTGCGACAATGCTGCGGGGCGTCCAGCAACCAACTCGAATAGCGCGGTGACACATCGGAATCCGCGTCTTATCCGGTTGCCGGTGCCGCGACACCACCGACCGAGACATACCGGCGGCGTCTGCGCCTCACCAACTCGGCCCCGGAATCCGAACCACCGGATACAGCGGCAACCAGCTCTTTCGCCCTGCACTCCTGGTGCTCGAGTATCCGCGGTATTGGTGGCCGCCGGTGGAGCACACCGCCGCCCGGTCAGTCCAACTCTGCCGCGTCAGCTGGACCCCGGACGGTGCTCGCGCGCTGCACCGCTGCTGCGGCTCTCCGTTCCCGGGCCTCCAGCGTGATCGGCCGCGGCATCCAGCAACGGCGCCGCTCCGAAGGAACCACAGGCACATCGCATCCCGGAGGGATGGCTTGGAGTCTGTTCAGGGTGAAATCAGGCCGTCGAGATACAGGTTGGCAAGCCTTCTGCCTCGATAGGCCACCTCCTCGAGAAACAGGAAGGGGTGCCGATGAGTTTCGACCCTACGGTGTGGGTCTGGACGCTTATCAGGTCGATCATCACCGGCCAATCGGTCGGCGCCGGCACTGGCAGTAGCTAGCGCTCGCTTTACGCGGTCATGCACGGAGCATTACCCGTCACTGTCGTATCCGGCGACCGCACGCTTCTCCCGGCTGCGGCGGTAGGCGGCTGACCCAAGGCCGCCAGTCTCAACGCCGCGAAGCGCGCCAACCGACCGTGGTTCGGTTGGCGCGCTTTGTCGTTGCCTTACCGCTGCCGATGATCCCGTGTAACACGGACCGGTGCCTGTTCGCCCGCCTTGTCCGCTGTGACCAGGCAGGACACCGTGTCAGGCCGGCGTCAGGCCGGTGTCAGCCGGGCTGGCGACAGTATTCATGTGAACAGCACAGCAATTGCGGCTTCCGGACTGCGAAAGGCATACGGGGACAAGACGATCCTCGATGGCATCGATCTGCCTATCGGTGCTGGGCCCTGCTCGATGCTGCGCACAGAATGCCTCAACCGACTGGCCCGCGCGATGCGGTATCTGCGCGGTGATCACGCCTTCGCCCAGCTGATCCGCTTCGCTCTGGTCGGGGGCTCCAGCAACATTGCCTATGTCCTGCTGTTCATGGCCACGATCGGGATCGGTCCGCTGGTCGCCAATATCGCCGGCTCGATCGTCAGCACGGTGATCGCAAACGAACTGCACCGGCAGCTCACCTTCCGCGCGGCCGGACGGGTCGGCTGGTTCACCGCACAGTGGGAAGGCGGCGGGCTGGCGCTGATCGGCCTGCTGATCAGCACGGCGGCGCTGGCCGGTCTCGAGTTCTGGGCACCCGGCCTCGGGGAGACCGCACAGGCGGGCGCCGTGATCGCCATCATGGGAGTGGTCGGCGGTATGCGCTTCGCGGCGCTGCGCGGCTTCGTCTTCTGAAAGGGTCTTCAGACACCTCGAAGGTTGAATTCACTGTTATGGGCACCCCGGGTCAGTGCGCGGGTGCGGCCGCAGCGGCCGGTGTGGTCGCGATGCGGATACAGGGCACTGTACGGGTCAGGGCGATGGCGATGCGCCGTTCGGATTCGTCGGCGAACCGGCCGGAAATGGTGGCGTCGCCCTCCTCGACGGTGACCTGCCACCGCCGTGCACCGGCGTATTCATCGAGGAGGTTCTGGGCATCGGCCGCGAGTGCATCGTCGGGCGTGAGCATGATCCGTAACGCGTCGCCGCGGCTGAACATTCCGACCACGCGGCCGTTGGCATCGACCACTGGTAGACTGCGCAGTCCGTGTGTTGCCAGCCTGCTCGTCACCTCGGCCAGGGCCGCGCTGCCAGGGACCGACACCGCCGGTGTGGTCATCACCGCACCGACCGTGTCCTCGAGTTCGCCGGCCCGCAAGAGGTCACCGCTGGTGAGTACCCCTATGAGGCGATCGTCCTGGTCGAGAACAGGCAACGCCGCGTAGCCCGATTCGGTGAGCATCAGCGCCGCCTCACGTGCCGTGTTGTTGTGCCGCACGGCGATGATCGGTCTTTGCATTACCTCGCATTCCTGCATGTTCTTCATTCCGTTCAACTCCGTTCAGTGTCCGGGCCGGGCATTTCGCTGTGGCGTCGCGCGAGCAGTTCGGGCGATGCGGTCCGAAGCCGACTACATGCTTGTGTTGTCATCCCAGACGCCTCCGGTGCCGGTCATTTGTGTCCTTCCTGGCTGGGGTACAAGTGTCGTCAGGGGCGGGCCAAGGCGGCGATGCCGCCCCTGACGACGCGCAGGCCCTGGTGTCGGGCCGGGTCTCAGTCGCTCGGATCTACGGGTATCGCAGGTATCTGTGCGGGATCAGCGCAGCGGATCGGATTCGCGCGGTGCGTCAGGTCCCGCAATGTGCGTCCTCGGCGGCAATGGCCGGCTGCGGTCGATCCGATCGATGCTCACGGCAGGCCTTGGCCGCCCTCCTCGGTAGCGTAACGGCGACAAGGCATTTCGAGAGGGTGTTCGCGCCCTTGGTTTGCGGTGCGGGCCGGGAGGGCGCCTTTGCTCAGACGAGGGCAGCGCGGGTTTGCGCGTAGGCGATGACATCTTCTGCGTAGGTCGAAGCATCTCGTTCGGCGAAGCACTTTCGGAGCTGGTCGCATGCGTCGTCGAGGTGTGGTCCCGGCCCCCGATCCGCGAGCAGGACGACGATCGCCTCCAAGGTCCGGCTCCGCGGGGTGGGTTGGGTCAGCAGCTCGTCGAGATACCGATCCGGCTCCACCAGCCGTAATGCTCGGCGCGCGTAGGCGTGTACGCGCCGGGGCAGCTCGGCACGGATGGCGTCGATGTCGGTCTGCAGCACGTGCTGGCCCGGTTGTTCCGGGTCGAGCCGCAGGGACCACATTGCGGTCAGCGCGTCCGGCAGGGCGTGGGTGTCGATCAGGCCGGGGCCGGTCGCTTTTTCCAGCGGTGTGGGCGGTATGCCCAGCCGCGCGTTGCGCCAGTTGCCGAATTCCCACCAGCCCGTTGGCGTGGCGCTCAGATCCAAGCCGAAACTGAGCACCTGCTGTCCGCCGGTCCATGTGCGGGCAACCCGGGTGCGGCTGACGGACGCGACACCGCCGGTTTCGACCCGTACCCATGCGGGTTCGGAGCCATGAAACCCATACGACTGCAGTAACTTTCCTGCTTCACGTAGCAGGCGGCGCAATGCCGAGTCAGGCCTGACCATGACGGCAGACTAATGACGAGTCCCGACAGATTACCGCCACAGGTAGTGCGCGCCCGACTTCCTGGAGGATCGCAAGCCGCCAATGAGCAGCCAGGGCCAATCGCCGAAGTGGTGCTCAGCCGGGCTTTCGCCTGATTTCTATCGGCTCTGGGGATCGGCGGCGGTGAGCCAGCTCGGCACCGCGCTCGGCACCGGGGCGCTGCCGTTGATCGCGATCCTGGTCGTGCACGCGTCGGATCTGCAGGTGCCGTTGATAGCGGCGTTGTCGGGGATCGCCGCAGCTGCCTCGCTCTGCCGTTGGGGCCGTTTGTCGAGTTGTGCTGCAAGCGCGCGGTTCGGGAGTTCGCTGATGCTCACCGGCCCGCTGATGACTCTGCTGATATTGCGGGAACTGGGCTTCACCATGGCAGTACGGTTTGGCCCTCGGCCTTCAACACCGTCAAGCGTTACGCCCGCACTCCCGAACCCGACCAGCTGCGCCGCCCGCCCCTGCCTGGTCGACCGCTATCGCGACCACTTGCGCACTCGCCGGGCCGCCGAACCCGGCGTCCCCGTGCTGCACCTTTTCCACGAGATCAAAGACCTCGGCTACACCGGCAGCATCAACCTGCTGCACAAGTACCTCAACCAGGGCCGCGCCGAGAGCGACCGGATCGCGCTGTCACCGCGTTTACCTCCTGGATCATGACCCGGCCTGACGATTTGTCCGACGGACGCCGCGCTCACCTCGATCAGCTCGTCGCGGCATGCCCGGAGATGACCGATCTAGCCCGGCTGGTCGCCGAGTTCGCGCACCTGATGACCGAGCGCCGCGGCAGCGACCTGGACTCATGGATGAAACAGGTCCGCGAGGCCCGGCTGCCCGAACTCGACCCCTTCCTGCGCGGCCTCGACCAGGACCACGACGCTGCGATCGCCGGTCTCACACTGCCCTACAGCAACGGTTCCTGCTCGCCTAGCATCGACCACCACCGGAAATGCACCAGAGCCGGAGATCAGACAGTCCCGGCCTGGATCGCCGAGCGCTTCGCACAGTGGACCGATCCTCGCTCGCAGATCAGTGACGAGCGGATGCTCACCGACATCTCGCAGTACTGGCTGACCGCCACCGCGGCTTCCTCGGCACGGCTGAGCCGCGCGGCGCCGCGGCGCCGCGACTTCTTCCGGTCTCTTGGCTGATCACCGTCTTCCCGGAATCGGTGCCGCCGTT
The DNA here is from genome assembly GCF_040681325.1 of Nocardia sp. NPDC051787. Taxonomy (NCBI): domain Bacteria; kingdom Bacillati; phylum Actinomycetota; class Actinomycetes; order Mycobacteriales; family Nocardiaceae; genus Nocardia; species Nocardia sp. NPDC051787. The sequence continues at coordinate 19,063 of NZ_JBFAYO010000044.1, read as the reverse complement.
CGCAAGACCACGCGCGCGCAGCGGGCGGTGCCCGCCTCCGAGATCGGACAGGTGGAAGCTGTAGTGCCCTTTCCTTGGCGGACAAGACAACCGGCGAATCTCCTCAGCGGCATGTTTCTGTCACAGCGTCGAGCCGCTGGGCACCTTGGGAGCGTTCGGGTTGTAGATCACGGCCTTGAAATACGTGATGCCGGCCGGTTCGGTCGGCATCACGTCGGGCCCAGGTGTGATCTTGCTGTCCGTGACCAACGGTGGGCAGTCCACGCCCGCGACATGCACGGTCTCGTGCGGCCGTACGACCACGTTGAAGGGGGTTTCGGTTTTCCATGCCGTACCTATGACTCGGCAATGCTGCCATGCCTCGACGAGATAGGTGTCGTTCGTGTCGTTGCGGCAAGTGGTGTCGGAACACGACACGCCGGGTGGGAAGGGTTGAGCATGTGCCTGCGGGGCTGGCCCGGCGACAGTAGCCGTGAACACGGAGGCCGCCATTCCAGCGACAGTCAGAACTCGTTCGAACATGTTAATTGTCTACCTCAGCCTTGGAGCGAAAAACGGTGACAGCCGCCAGCATTCGATCATGCCGGTCGGCCGGCTGCGACGACCGGCCCGTGGAAGTGCGCTGGTGGACTCGCGCAGACACATCTCGATCATGCGCATCCGTCCGTGCCACCTCGGGTAATCTCCGAGCGGCGGCCTGCGTCAGCAGTTGTCGACCGTGTTCAGGTGGCCCATTGCGGGCCGGATCAGTAGGAAGCCGCTGCTACGCCTCGTCGGACTGCATCATGCTGGTGCTCGGCAATTGGTGCCGACGCTACCTGGTGAGGGTTTCATCTTGTGCACTGCTGCACCCCAGGACGACCGAGGGAGAGCTTCATGTCGGCGAAACACCACACCTACCTTGTCCGTCTCGATCCAGGAATGCTCGGCGACAGCGCCACCCCGCGGGGGATTCGGATGGAGTTCTTCGACTGGCTGGAGACGGTGGGCGCGGAGGTCGTCCAGCTCGCCGGCACTGATCGAGTCGTCGTGTCCTCCTCGCAGGAGGTAGCCGACCAGATCAGAGAATTCGAATATGTCCTCGATATCGAGCAATACAGCGGGTAGCCGGTGCATGCCCTTTATCCGGTGTTCAGCGGCGAGGTAGGCGGGAAGGTGACCGGCAACTCGGTCAATGCCCTGTGGAAGGGGCCTGGTCGCCAGTTGGGTGTTCGGTCGGGCAGGTTCAGTTCGATCTCTGGCAGCGCGTCGAGGAGTTGGTCGATGGCGTCTTGGGCGATCAGATAGGCCAGGGTTCGCGCTGGGCAGGCGTGCGGGCCGAGGCCCCAGGCCAGATGGGAGCGGTTGCCGGTCAGGTTGTCGGTGCGGATCGCGGGGTCGTTGTTGCAGGCGGCCATACTGATGACGACGGGCTGGTGTGCGGGCAGCCAGACGCCATCGATGAGGATCGGCTGGCGGGGGTAGGTGATCAGCAGGTTCGCCAGTGGGGGGTCGTTGAACAAGACCTCGTCGAGGGCGTCGCGGGACGACAGGTTGCCGCCGAGGATGCTGTCACCGAAGCGCTCGTCGGTGAGGATCAGCAGCAGGGTGTTGGCGATCAGGTTCAGCTGGAATTCGATACCGGTGCCATAGACCTGGGATACGTGATGGGAGGCCTCTACGTCATCCAACCGGGCGGGATGCTGGAGCAGTACCGAGGTTATGTCGCGTTGGGGTTCGGCCCGCTTGAGTGCCACCAGCCTCATCAGCGCCTCCCCGAGCAGCTGGTTGCCCTTCTCGGCGTCGACACCTTCGAGCAGAGCGGCTGTACCGGCGGCAACCTGAGCACCGATCTCCGGAGGGGAACCGAGCAGATAGTTCACGACTTCGAATACCAGCGGGAACACATACTGGCGGATCAGGTCGGCAGATCCGTCCTGGCAGAAGGAGTTGATCAAGGGGATGGCGAGTCCCTCGACGGTGGCGTGGAGGGCATACAGGTCGACCTCGTCGATGCTCGTGGTGATCGCCCCACGGTAGCGGGCGAAGTCGGCACCGGTGCTACGACTGGCCATGGGCCGCCACTCCAGGAGTGGGAGAATGGGGCAGTCGGCGGGAATGTTCTTCTGCCAGGCGCGTGGGTCGGCGGGAAAGTGCTCGGGATCATTGAGGATCCGCACCGCGGTGCTGTAGCCGATCACCAAGGTAGCCGGTACGCCGGGCGCCAACTCCACCGGAGCCAAAGATCCATAGCGCCTGCGCATTTCGCGGTAGACACGGTGTGGATCAGCCGCGAATTCCGCCGAGTAGATGGCCACCCGCGGGCCGTCGAAATCGATCGGAGAGCCGTGGAGGACCGGGCAAGACTGAGCCGGAACCTGAGACTGCGGCGTACTCAAGGAGTAAACTCCCAACTGTTCGTAGGCACTACACGACTGCTGAAGTCCCGCTTCTGACGCAGACGCTGCGCTGGAGCGAGTTACCGGATTTACGCTGGAACCGGTCGATGGTATAGCGCGCTGGAAGAAGCATCGTCATCGCACACGAAAACCTGCCCCACAGAAGGCCGTTCGAGCAGCGTGGGGGCGGGGGTGCGGCCGGGCGCGAAGCAGGGGTGGGGGATTGTGA